>NZ_JBEXEA010000011.1:0-303790 GCF_040606035.1 Streptomyces sp. NPDC005483 | reverse complement strand
AGGCCCTGCCGTTATGCCCCGACCGCCGAGAGGTCACCCGAACAGGAACCGTGTTCGACTGGTCAAGCCTGCTGAGCGGTAAGCGGATGGCTTCTCAGTTTGAGCCCGGCGTCAGTCCGAAGCCGCCTCGCCCGCCCTCTCCGTCGCGTTCACCGGGCTCGGATCCCGCATCCGGCAGGACACACCCGCCGGACCACCCGGTGCTGCCACGGCTGTACTGCCCCAGCGTTGCCGTCACTGCGCCAGCGTCGCCGGGCTCCCCCCGTTCGCCTCGTACCCCGCCACGGCCAGCGCCCGGTATATCGCGAACTCCGCGGCCGGATCGGCGGACAGTGTCCAGGGCAGTGCGCCGACGTGGCCGTCGATGTGCACGAGCTGGTTCATGGCCTCCGCCCAGCGTTCGCCGCGCACCAGGAAGAAGACCAGCAGATGGCGGACATGGGCCAGCGTCGGATCGTCCGCGCGGGCCGAGTGCACCGCGTGCAGCGCGCCGTGGATCGCCTTCGTCACGACCTCGCTCCGGTGGAAACCGCTGACCAGGTTGACCTCGGGCAGGTGCTCGAAGACCGCGAACAACGGCATCGCGGCGAGCAGCGAGCTGTGCGGTGCCCGGGCGGCCGCCGCCTCCGCGAAGCCGTACGCGAGCTCCCGCGAGCCGTGCCACTTCTCGCACCAGTAGTGCAGCGCGGCCAGATGCGCCCCCATGTGGTTCGGCGCACGGTCCAGGATCTTCAGCCACAGCTGCTCGAACTCCGCCTGCGAATAGGCCAGTCCGCGCGCGACGGAGAGCTCGACGATGTACGGGATCGGGTCGCCGGGGGCCAGCAGCGCCGCCTCACCGCAGGCCGCCTTCGCCTCCTCCATGATGATGCGGAACTCGTCCGTGCCCGGGGTCGACGTCCGCCACGCCTGCTGCACCAGGAACTCCGCGTGCACGGCCGCGCCGCCCGCGTCCTTGGGCTGCTCCACCCGCCACACCCGCAGCCACTGTCCGCCCGGCGCCTCGCTGACCCCGCCCGGCCGCTGCCGCAGCTCCAGCGAGGCGGCCCCGGCGAACGCCTGCACGCGCTGCCAGCGCAGCTCGCCCTCCCGCTCGGTGCCGGCCAGGAGCTGGGCGGCGGCCTTGTAGTCCTGCGTGCGCTGCACCAGGTCCAGGACGTCCAGCAGGTCCTGGTCGGGGCCGGGCATGCGGACGTCCAGCTCCTCCTGCCGCACGAAGCCGTAGTCCGCCGGGTCCGCGGCGTCCGGGTGGCCCGCCGGGACCTGCTCGATCCCGCCCCGTCTGCGCCGCAGGAACGGAAGCAGCACGAAGCCCAGCAGGACCGCCGCCATCAGGACCCAGAGAATCTCCATGCCCCAAGAGTTCCAGACGCCGCCGACAAGTGCCCAACCCGGTCCGCGCCCTGTGGAAAACTCCCCCGGACCGGCCCGGACGCCCTGGGGAAAACTCTCCGGGACCGCCCGAACGCCTGGGGAAAACCCTGCCGTACGACCGTGCGGAGCCCGTGGTCCGTCATCGGTGCCCCGGGCGGACTACCCTCGGAGCCCATGAGCGACAGGCACATCAGTCAGCACTTCGAGACCCTCGCGATCCACGCGGGCAACACCGCGGACCCCCTCACCGGGGCGGTGGTCCCGCCGATCTACCAGGTCTCGACCTACAAGCAGGACGGCGTGGGCGGTCTGCGCGGCGGCTACGAGTACAGCCGCAGTGCCAATCCGACCCGCACCGCCCTGGAGGAGAACCTCGCCGCCCTCGAAGGCGGCCGCCGGGGCCTCGCGTTCGCGTCCGGACTGGCGGCCGAGGACTGCCTGCTGCGTACGCTGCTCAGCCCCGGCGACCACGTGGTCATCCCCAACGACGCGTACGGCGGCACGTTCCGCCTCTTCGCGAAGGTCGTCGCCCGCTGGGGCGTCGAGTGGTCGGTCGCCGACACCAGCGACCCGGCCGCCGTACGGGCCGCGATCACCCCGAAGACCAAGGCCGTGTGGGTGGAGACCCCCTCCAACCCGCTGCTCGGCATCACCGACATCGCCGCCGTCGCCCAGGTCTCCCGGGACGCGGGCGCCAAGCTCGTCGTCGACAACACCTTCGCGACGCCCTACCTCCAGCAGCCCCTGTCGCTCGGCGCAGATGTCGTGGTGCACTCCCTGACCAAGTACATGGGCGGCCACTCCGACGTCGTGGGCGGCGCGCTGGTCGCTGCCGACGAGACGCTCGGCGAGGAGCTGGCGTACCACCAGAACGCGATGGGCGCGGTCGCCGGGCCCTTCGACTCCTGGCTGGTGCTGCGCGGCGCCAAGACGCTGTCGGTGCGCATGGACCGGCACAGCGAGAACGCCACGAAGGTCGCCGACATGCTGACCCGGCACGCGCGCGTGACGCAGGTGCTCTACCCGGGCCTGGCGGAGCACCCAGGCCACGAGGTCGCGGCCAAGCAGATGCGGTCCTTCGGCGGCATGGTCTCCTTCCGCGTGGAGGGCGGCGAGGAGGCGGCCGTCGAGGTCTGCAACCGGGCGAAGATCTTCACGCTGGGGGAGTCCCTGGGCGGGGTCGAGTCGCTGATCGAGCACCCCGGCCGGATGACGCACGCGTCCGTGGCGGGCTCGGCCCTCGAGGTCCCCGCCGACCTCGTGCGCCTGTCCGTGGGCATCGAGAACGTCGACGACCTGCTGGAGGACCTCCAGCAGGCACTGGCCCGCTAGCCCGGGCTCACCAGCCCGTCATCGGTGGAGTCGTCGTGGACGGCGGCTCCACCCAGGGGCGCGCGGTCAGCGCCCACACCACGAACGCCACACTCGCGGCGAACAACAGCAGCCACATGAGCCGGCGCGCCGCGGACCTGCGCCGCAGCATGCGCGACCCCCGCCGCACGACATCCCCGTACAGATCCGCCGGCACCTGCGGCGCGCCCCGCTCCATGAGCTGCCGCGCGGCGGCCTCACGCTGGGTCCGGTTCACGTGCGCCTCCCGCGGCGGTCCGGGTGTCTCATGACACGGTCACTTCTTTCGGCCCGCCCCCTCATGACGCCGCCACCTTCGCCTTCATCGCCGCCGGTGCGGGGCCACGCGGGGGGTGCAGCAGAGTGGCCGTCGCCCGGTCGCAGATCGTACGGACGCGTTCCGCCGGCAGGCCGAGCAGGGCCGCCGCCTGCTCCTCGGCCACACCCTCGTACAGGCGCAGCACCAGGATCAGCCGCTCCTGGGGGGCCAGCCGGGACAACGGGCCGGCGGGGTGCGTGCGGCCGCGGAGCAGGACGCCGTGGCTGCGCCACGCCCCGTGGGCGAAGCGCAGGGCGAGGTACTGGCGGGCCCGGTCGTAGGGGTCCTCGCCGCGCAGCCGGTCCCAGCACGCGTACGTGTGGGCGAGCGCCAGCGTGAGCAGGCGTCGCGCGCGCGGGTTGTCGTCCGGCGACTCCGCCGTCAGGAGCGTCGCGGTGTGCAGCAGCCGCCCGGCCGCGCCCGCGACGAACGCCTCGAACTCCCGGGCCCGACGCGTGCCCGGGGACGCCTGCCGTTGCCGCACCGCGCCTCCCCGTCTTCGGATGGCCGTACGACGGCTTCGTACGGCCACGAGGACCCAGAGGACCCGATCTCATATGAGGCCCGGCGCGGGCGTCCGGTCAAGAGGCGGGGCGGTACGCGCGCGTGCGTGTGCCTAGGAGGACTGTGCCTCCGGTCCCGGAACGCCCTGCGCGGCCATCCGGGAGGAGAGCGCGGTGTTGAAGCGCGTGAGGAGCGTGCAGAACTCCTCGCGCTCCTCGGGCGCCCAGTCGTGTGTCAGCTCGGCCATCAACTGACGCCGGGAGGAGCGCACTTCCTCCAGCCGGGCCTGTCCGCGCGGGGACAGCTGCAGGACCACCGCGCGTCCGTCCTCGGGGTGCGAGGTGCGCTTGACCAGGCCGGTGTCGACGAGCGGCGCCACCTGCCGGGTGACCGTCGACGAGTCGATGCCCATACTCGCCGCGAGCGCCTTGACGCCCATCGGGCCTTCCTTGTCGAGCCGGTTGAGCAGCAGGTACGCGGCGCGGTCCATGGAGTTGCGCACCTGCCCCACCCCGCCGAGCCGGGTCTGTTCGGCACGACGGGCGAAGACCGCCACCTCGTGCTGCAGGGTGTCGAGAAGACCGGTGTCACCGACGGTCGTCATGTCCATCGACATTCCAGGTGTTGTGGGCATGGCCGGAGGCTCGCTTCATGAAGGGGGAGCTGAATTGGGGGACAGATTACGCGGCCGGGAGGCAGGCCGTACCAGCGCTGCGCAAACCCGTCTCGGACGTTGGTCACAGCGCGAGCACGCACGTGTGAACTGCGAGACTTGAGTCATGAACTACCGCAAGGCCCACCCCGTGCCGCCGGTGACGCTCGACGACGTGCGCGGCGCGCAGAAGATGCTGTCGGGTGTGGCGCGGACGACCGCCATGGAGGGCAGCCGCCATCTGACCCGGCTGGTGGGCGCGCCGGTGCACTTCAAGTGCGAGAACCTCCAGCGGACGGGGTCCTTCAAACTCCGCGGAGCCTACGTCCGGATCGCCGGACTGCTGCCCGAGGAGCGGGCCGCGGGTGTCGTGGCCGCGAGCGCCGGAAACCACGCGCAGGGCGTCGCTCTGGCCTCCACGCTGCTCGGCGTGAACTCCACCGTGTTCATGCCCAAGGGCGCCCCGCTGCCGAAGATCAGCGCCACCAGGCACTACGGCGCCGAGGTGCGCCTGCACGGCCAGGTGGTCGACGAGACGCTGGCCGCCGCGCAGGAGTACGCGGCCGAGACGGGCGCGGTGTTCATCCACCCCTTCGACCACCCGGACGTCATCGCGGGCCAGGGCACGGTCGGCCTGGAGATCCTGGAACAGTGCCCGGAGGTGCGCACGATCGTCCTCGGGATCGGCGGTGGCGGACTCGCGGCCGGCGTCGCGATCGCCGTGAAGGCCCTGCGGCCCGACGTGCGGATCGTGGGCGTGCAGGCGGCGGGCGCGGCCGCGTATCCGCCCTCGCTGGCGGCCGGGCACCCGGTGTCGATCGAGAACCCGGCGACGATGGCCGACGGCATGAAGGTGGGGCGGCCCGGTGACGTGCCGTTCGGGATCGTGGGCGAACTCGTGGACGAGGTCCGCACGGTGACCGAGGACGAACTGTCCGCCGCGCTGCTGCTGTGTCTGGAGCGGGCCAAGCTGGTCGTCGAGCCCGCCGGGGCGAGCCCGGTCGCCGCTCTGCTGAGCGATCCGGGCGCCTTCGAGGGGCCGGTCGTCGCCGTGCTGTCCGGCGGCAACGTCGACCCTGTGCTGCTCCAGCGGGTCCTGCGGCACGGCATGTCCGCGCAGGGCCGCTACCTGGCCGTCCGGCTGCGGCTGACGGACCGGCCCGGTGCCCTCGCGACGCTTCTCGGGGTGTTGTCAGTGGTCGACGCTAATGTCCTGGACGTGAGCCACGTCCGGACCGATCCACGGCTCGGGCTCGCGGAGGCGGAGGTCGAGCTGCACCTGGAGACCAAGGGGCCCGAGCACTGCGCCGAGGTCGGCCGAGCTCTGCGCGAGTCGGGCTACACCGTCATCGCCTGAGGTCAGGACCCCCTTCAGGACACCGGCGTCACACTTTCGGGTAAGTGCATTGAGAGACGCGATACATCGCGTTATGGTGTGTCTCGTGCCGCCGCTCACACCGCCCGCTGAAGAAAACAGGGGGCGGAAGAAACCGTACAAACCTAGGCTTCCCCAAGAATCCCCGACGACGTGGAGACTCATATGCCAGGCGCCATCTATGCCGAAGGCCTGGTCAAGACCTTCGGCGACGTAAAGGCTCTGGACGGCGTCGACCTCGATGTCCCGGAAGGCACCGTCCTGGGCCTCCTCGGACCGAACGGCGCGGGCAAGACGACCACCGTCCGCTGCCTGACGACCCTGCTCAAGCCGGACCGCGGCTCAGCCGTCGTCGCCGGCATCGACGTTCTCAAGCACCCCGACGCCGTGCGCCGCTCCATCGGGCTCTCCGGCCAGTTCGCGGCGGTCGACGAATACCTCACCGGCCGCGAGAACCTCCAGATGGTCGGCCAGCTCTACCAGATGAAGGCCAGGCAGGCGAAGGTCCGCGCGGTCGAACTGCTGGAGCAGTTCGACCTCGCCGACGCGGCCGACCGCCCCACCAAGACCTACTCCGGCGGCATGCGCCGCCGCCTCGACCTCGCGGCCGCCCTGGTGGTCTCCCCGCCCGTGATGTTCATGGACGAGCCGACGACCGGCCTCGACCCGCGCAACCGCCAAATGCTGTGGGAGGTCATCAAACAACTGGTCTCCGGGGGCACCACCCTGCTGCTGACCACCCAGTACCTGGAAGAGGCCGACCACCTCGCCCATGACATCGCCGTCGTCGACCAAGGCCATGTCATCGCCACGGGCACCTCCGACCAGCTCAAGGCCCGCACCGGCGGCGAGCGCGTCGAGGTCGTCGTGCACGAGCGCGAACACATCCAGGCCGCCTCGGAGATCCTGCGCGGCTTCGGCAAGGGCGACACCACGGTCGAGGACCACATGCGCAAGCTCACCGTGCCCGTCACCGGTGGCGCCAAGCTGCTCGCCGAGGTCATCCGCGAGCTCGACACCCGGGGCATCGAGATAGACGACATCGGCCTGCGCCGCCCCACCCTCGACGACGTCTTCCTGTCCCTGACAGGACACGTGGCCGAGGTGACGGACAAGGACAACGACAAGAAGGAGGACGCCAAGTGAGCGCCGTCACCGACACCGCGCGGGTCGCGGCTCCCGGCAACCCCCTCAGCCAGTCCGTCCGGGACTCGCTGGTCGTCGCCAAGCGCAACCTGATCCGGATGTCCCGGATCCCTGAGATGGTCATCTTCGGCCTCATCCAGCCGATCATGTTCGTGGTGCTGTTCAGCTATGTCTTCGGTGGCTCCATGAACATCGGAGGCACCACGGACCCCTCCGTCTACCGCGAGTTCCTGATGGCCGGCATCTTCGCGCAGACCGTCACCTTCGCCACCGCGGGCGCCGGTGCGGGGATCGCCGACGACATGCACAAGGGGCTCATCGACCGCTTCCGCTCCCTGCCCATGGCCCGGGGTGCGGTGCTCACCGGACGCACGCTCGCCGACCTGGTGCAGACAGCGCTGACCCTGTTCGTGCTGGCCATGGTCGCCCTGCTGGTCGGATGGCGCACCCACACCAACATCGGTGAGGTCCTCGGCGCCTTCGGTCTGCTGCTCCTGCTCGGGTACGCGTTCACCTGGGTCGGGGCCCTGATCGGCCTGTCCGTGCGGACACCCGAGGCGGCCACCTCGGGAGGGCTGATCTGGCTCTTCCCGGTGACGTTCATCTCGAACGCGTTCGTGGACTCCAGCCGCATGACCCCCTGGCTGCAGCACGTCGCCGACTGGAACCCGTTCAGTGCCACGGTCCAGGCCTGCCGCGTGCTGTTCGGCAACCCCGGTGTGTCCCCCTCGGACGCCTGGCCCATGCAGCACCCGGTCTGGGCCTCGCTGATCTACTCGGTCCTGATCGTCGTCGTGTTCAGAACCCTGGCGGTCCGCAAGTACCGTTCGGCCACGGCATGACAGAGCCCCCGGCGCCGCGAGGGCACCGGGGGCCCGCCAAGGACAGACGGTCGGCCAGAGGTCAGCCGTTGTAGGGCTCGGCCTTGAGGATGGTCACGGAGGCCTTCTTGCCGTTCGGCAGTTCGTACTGCGCGTCCTCGCCGACCTTGTGGCCGATCACGCCGGAGCCCAGCGGGGACTGCGGCGAGTAGGTCTCGACGTCGGCGCTCGCGTACTCGCGCGAGGCGAGCAGGAAGGTCATGGTGTCGTCCTCGTCACCGTCGAAGGCGATCGTCACGACCATGCCGGGCGCCACGGTTCCGTCCGCGGACACCGGAGCCTCGCCGACCTTGGCCTTCTCCAGGAGCTGGGTGAGCTGGCGGATGCGGAGCTCCTGCTTGCCCTGCTCTTCCTTGGCCGCGTGGTACCCGCCGTTCTCGCGCAGGTCGCCCTCCTCGCGCGCTGCCGCGATCTTCGCGGTGACTTCCTCGCGCGCGGGACCAGACAGGTACGCCAGCTCTTCCTTGAGCTTGGTGTACGCCTCCTGGGTCAGCCAGGTGACGTCTTCGCTGGTCTGGGTCACAGGTGCTCCTCGTAGGTACTGGGAATACAAAGCATCGCCCTACCCAGAAGAATGTTCCTTCACGGAAGGGCGAAACCACGAGCCTAACAATTCAGGAGCCGAAGGGGGAGGACATAAGCCATCAGAAATACGTCGACCCAGGTCAGCGGCGACGTATCGAGGGTGACGTCAGTCCGCGTGGCAGCCCAGCAGCTCGGCCGTGGTGCCCTGGGCCGTCGTACGGAGCGTGACGACCTTGTCGATGCGGGTGGCGTCGCCGTCGAAGCGGAAGTCGGCGCGGCCCACCTCGTCGCCGTCCGCCGCCTGGGAGCGGACCGTGCAGTAGCCGGAGGCGCCGGAGTCCTTGCGGACCTCCAGGTGCACCTCGACCGCCGACTTCTTCGCGTCGAAGGCGATCACCTCGCCGCTGATCTTGTTCTGGCCGACGTAGTGATAGGCGAAATAGCCGATCAGTGCGAGCAGGAGGGCTCCGAGCACGGCACCGGCGATCTTGAGCTTGTGGTCGGCACGCTCGTCCGAGGAGCGGCCGTAGCGGCCCTCGGGCAGCTGTGTGCTCGCCGTACTCATGATCGTCTCCCTGGAAACCAGGCCGCGGAATTAATCGCCCCCCGATTCGGTCACTATAGAAGCCGCCGTTCGCGCCCGAAGACACCGGGGGCGCCGACTTACGAGGATTGAGTCTTGACTGACCAGCTGCGACTGATGGCCGTGCACGCCCACCCCGACGACGAGTCGAGCAAGGGCGCGGCCACCATGGCGAAGTATGTGTCCGAGGGGGTGGACGTGCTGGTCGTGACCTGCACGGGCGGGGAGCGCGGCTCCATCCTCAACCCGAAGCTCCAGGGCGACAAGTACATCGAGGAGCACATCCACGAGGTACGCAAGAAGGAGATGGACGAGGCCCGCGAGATCCTCGGCGTGAGGCAGGAGTGGCTCGGCTTCGTCGACTCCGGCCTGCCCGAGGGCGACCCGCTGCCGCCGCTGCCCGAGGGCTGCTTCGCCCTGGAGGACGTCGACAAGGCGGCCGGCGAGCTGGTGAAGCAGATCCGCGCCTTCCGTCCCCAGGTGATCACCACCTACGACGAGAACGGCGGCTACCCGCACCCCGACCACATCATGACCCACAAGATCTCGATGGTGGCGTTCGAGGGCGCGGCGGACACCGAGAAGTTCCCCGAGTCCGAGTTCGGCGCGGCGTACCAGCCGCTCAAGCTGTACTACAACCAGGGCTTCAACCGTCCCCGCACCGAGGCGCTGCACCACGCGCTGATCGAGCGGGACATGGAGTCGCCGTACGGGGACTGGCTCAAGCGCTGGGACGACTCGCCGATGCGCGACCGCACCCTGACCACGCACATCCCGTGCGCGGAGTTCTTCGAGATCCGCGACAAGGCCCTGATCGCGCACGCCACCCAGATCGACCCCGACGGCGGCTGGTTCCGCGTTCCGCTGGAGCTCCAGAAGGAGGTCTGGCCGACCGAGGAGTACGAGCTCGCGAAGTCCCTCGTCGATACCTCCCTCCCCGAGGACGACCTCTTTGCGGGCATCCGCGACAATGCCTGACATGAGCGCAAGCGCAAGCCTGGCAATGACGCACCTCGTGACCTTCGCCAAGGAGGTCGACGAGGACAAGGTCACCCCCGGCGTCCTCGGCTTCATCGTCTTCGCGGCGATGGCCCTGGCGGTGTGGGCCCTGATGAAGTCCATGAGCAAGCACATGAACAAGGTCGACTTCAAGGAGTCCCCGGACGAGACCTCCGGCACGGGCACCGCCGAGGGTCCGTCCGGCAAGGCCTCGCCGGCCAAGGGCTGAGCCTCACGGTCGATGACGGGAGGGGCGTCCTTCCCGTCATCGACGCTGCCGTGCCCGGTCGGGGGCGACAGCGGCATGTCGTACGCCGTGGCCGCCGCCGTGTCCGCACGCGGAGGCGTGACTCGCGGGCCGCCCCCCGCCGCGGCTCGGTCGGCCCGGCAACCGGATCACGGCCACGGCGTCGGGCGCCGTGCGATACAGGCGTATCCGATACGGAGGTATCCGATACGGAGGTATCCGGTACCCGGTGTCCGACACTGACGTATCCGACACTGGCGTGTCCGACGAGGGCCGCCGTCCCGGCCAGGAGCGGCCCGGTGTGAGCGACCCGGTCGGCCGCCCACCGCACCGCCGCACAGGCACCGGCACCCGTATATCGCCACGGCCCAGGGACGCCGTACCCGCTCAGCCGCCGCCCCTGGCCCGACCGCCCACCCGCGCCCGGCACACAGACGAACCCCGCACCTCACCCCCGCGCCGGAGCCACTCCCACCCCCATCACCTCGCGGGCATGCCGGTTCGGGACCATGCCCAGGCGCCAGGCCTGCCAGCCCGCGTCCAAGTTCACCCCCCGCTCCAGCAGCAGGCCGTACGCCCCCACGTAGTCGTCCAGCTTCTCGTCGCGTGTCCCGTGCTCCCGGCGGCCCAGTTCCGCCAGCTCCTCCTGGGCCACCGCCGCGCCGATCTCCACGCCGCCCGGAGCCGCGTACGGCAGCAGCGTGCAGCGCAGGAAGCGGGCCCAGTCCTCGCCCCGCTGGTCGCCGTAGGAGGCGAACAGGGCCGCCGCCTCGTCGCACAGGGCGAGGGCCTGCGGGGTACGGCCGTTGCCCGCGTCCACCACCGCCAGTTCGAGGCAGGTCCACGCCTCGCCGTGCGCGACACCGATGCGCTGGAAGTCGGCGCGGGCGTCGACCAGGAGCTGACGGGCGAAGCCCGAGTTGCGCAAGGAGCCGGTCTGGGCGGCACGCTGGTCGCGGGTGACACGGGCCGAGTGGTGGCGGGCGCAGGCCAGGCCGTAGACGTCCCGCATGCGGGAGAACATCGTGCGTGAGCGTTCCAGTTCGCGGACCGCGAGGTCCAGGTTGCCCGTCTCCTCCAACGCCTGACCCAGGTAATACACCGTCCACGCCTCACCGCGCGCGTCCTCGTTGTCGCGGTGGCGGGAGGCCGCCTGGCGCAGGCCGTCCACCGCCGCCGACGGGTCCCCGGCCACCAGCCGGGCCCGCGCCAGCTGGGTCAGCGCCCACGCCTCGCCGCGGGCGTCGCGGGTACGGCCGTACAGATCGAGGGCCGTTCTGAGCTCCGACTCCGCGCGCGGCACGTCACCCATGCGCAGGGTCAGCTGGCCGAGCTGGAAGTGGGCCCAGGCCTCACCGTGCACGGACTCGCCGGCGCGGTGCAGGACCAGAGAGCGGGTGAGCAGGTCCAGGGACTCGGCCACGCGGCCGCGGTCACGTTCGACGGCCGCCAGGGCGTGCATGGTCCAGGCGCGGTCCGTCGCCAGTTCGGGAGGCGACTGCAGCGCCAGTGCCTCCTGGAGCCTCGCCGCCGCCTCGGTCAGCTGGCCCTGGTGATGGAGGGTGATGCCCAGGGAGCACAGGGCCCGCGCGGCGCCCGCGTCGTGGTTGGCCTCCATGTAGAGGTCGACCACCGAGGTCAGGGTCGCGCGCGCCTTGTCCAGCTCGCCCAGCTGACGGGCGGCGATACCGGTGCGCCACTGCACCGAGCGGACCAGCAGCCCCTGGTCCACCGCCTGCGCCAACTCGCTGATCTCGCCCAGGCGGTAGAGGTCGCCGCGCAGCAGGCAGTAGTCGCACAGCGCGCCCAGCAGGTTGAGAACGGCCCCCTGGTTGACGCCCTCCGCGTGCCGCAGCGCCGCCGTGATGAAGCTCGACTCGTCGTCCAGCCAGCGCAGCGCCTCGTCGAGGGAGGTGAAACCGTGTGGGCTGAAGCGGTCCGAGCGGGTCGACATGTTGCCGTCCACCAGACGCAGCACCGAGTCGGCGAGATCGGCGTAGTTGACGATGAGACGTTCCTGCGCGGCGGTGCGCTCGGCCGGCTCCTCCTCGTCCAGCAGTCTGGCCTGGGCGAAGGCGCGGACCACGTCGTGGACGCGGTAACGGCTGCCGCGGACGTGGTCGATCAGGCCCGCGCGGGCCAGCGCCGTCAGATGCCGGGTCGCCTCCGTCTCGTCGGTGGCCAGCAGCGCGGCGGCCGCGGCGGCGCCGAGCGAGGACCGCCCGGCCAGCGCCAGCCGGCGCAGCAGCCGGCGGGCCGGCTCCGACTGGTCGGTGTAACGCAGCCACAGGGCGCGTTCGACGGGCCCGACCGGGCCGTACGCGCCCAGATCCGCGGCGAGTTGGCGCGGGGAGCGGGGGCCGAGGGAGGAGCCCGCGATGCGCAGGGCCAGCGGCAGACCGCCGCACAGCTCCCTGATCCGGTCGGCGGACTGGGCGTCGTAGGGGCCGGTGGCGGACTGCGCGGCCGCGTCCAGCAACTCCTCGGCGCCCGCCGCGTCCAGGGCGTCGACCGGGAGTTCGTGCACATGGGCGGCCAGGTCCGACGGCAGGCCGAGCGGTTCGCGCGCGGTGACCAGGATGAGGCTGTCGGAACGCTCGGGCACGAGGGTGCGGACCTGCTCGGGGTCCGAGGCGTCGTCCAGCACGATCGTCACCGGCAGACCGGTCAGATGCTGGTGGTACAGCTCGCTCAGCCGCTTGACCTGCTGGTCCGGTGAGGAACGCTCACGGAACAGCAGCTGTTCGCGCGGGGCGCCGAGCCGGTTCAGCAGATGCAGCAGCGCGTCCCGGGTGGCGAGCGGGGACTCCTCCGGGTTGTCGCCGCGCAGGTCCACGACGCAGGCGCCGCGGAAGTAGTCCCGGAGGTCGTGCGCCGCCCGTACGGCGAGTGCCGTGCGGCCACTGCCGGGCGGTCCGTGCAGGACGACCACGGTGGGCCGGGTCTCGGTGGTGGCACGCGAGGCCTGCACCCACTGCCGGATGCGCCCCATCTCCGTCCGCCGGTCCGCGAACTCACTGATGGGCTGCGGCAGTTGACCGAACGACTGCTCCAGCACACTCCGTCCCCGGGCCGCCGCGCTCTTGTCTGTCCCGCGCAGCCGCGGGCCCGCCTTCTTCGGTCCGGTCGACGCGCTCAACACCCGCTGCTGGTCGAGGAAGGGCCGGATCCCCCGTACCTCGAGGGCCGTCAGCCACTGCAGCCGCAGCTGCTCCGGGCCGCCGGGCTGGCCGATGGCGCCCGCCCGGTGGTGCGCGGCCGGCAGATGGGAGCCCGCCACCTTCACGACGGTCGCCGCCGCACCGACGACCCCGACGACCACGCCCGCGCCCAGCGCGGTGCCCGTGCCGGTGCCCAGCGCCAGGTCGGCGACGGCGGCGGCCAGGGCGGCGACCCCCGCCACCAGCAGGGGAGTTCCGGACGCCTCCTTCGCGTACCGCTGCCCGAAGGTGAGGTGGCCGGCCTGCGCCTCGTCCAGCGCGCGCGTGTAGGCCTCGTACTCCTCGGCGGCTGTCTGCGCCATCGCGTCCATCGATCCACGGGCCCGCGCGAGCAGTACGGCACCGTCGGCCCGCCCGCCCGACCGCCGCACCTCCTCCTCCACGGCCCGCCCCAACAGCCGTTCGGCTTCCGCCCGATGGCTGTCCCGCATGTCACGTCCCCCTCCGGCGGCAACGGCTTTCTTGGTCAAGTGTGCTGCGGACGGGGCATCGGGGCGAGAGGGCGAACGTTCCCGGCGTCATCGGAGAGGGTCTGACGACGCCGCCGACCGGGGCACGCCTGACGCTCGACCCGAGGGGTACTGCGGCAGGATGGACCCCATGCCGAACCGACTGGCCCACGAGACGTCCCCCTACCTCCTCCAGCACGCGGACAACCCGGTCGACTGGTGGCCCTGGTCGGCCGAGGCCTTCGAGGAGGCGCGGAAGACGAACAAACCCGTCCTGCTGAGCGTCGGGTATTCGAGCTGTCACTGGTGTCATGTCATGGCCCAAGAGTCCTTCGAGGACCAGGCGACCGCGGACTTCCTCAACGACCACTTCGTCAACATCAAAGTCGACCGCGAGGAACGCCCCGACGTCGACGCCGTATACATGGAGGCCGTGCAGGCCGCCACCGGGCAGGGTGGCTGGCCCATGACCGTGTTCCTGACTCCGGACGCCGAGCCCTTCTACTTCGGCACCTACTTCCCGCCCTCGCCCCGTCAGGGCATGCCCTCCTTCCGGCAGGTCCTGGAGGGGGTCCGGGCTGCCTGGACCGACCGGCGCGACGAGGTCGCCGAGGTCGCGGGGAAGATCGTGCGGGATCTCGCCGGGAGGGAGATCTCCTACGGCGACTCGCAGGCCCCCGGCGAGGAGCAGCTCGCCGCGGCGCTGCTCGGGCTGACGCGGGAGTACGACGCCCAGCGGGGCGGGTTCGGTGGGGCGCCGAAGTTCCCGCCGTCCATGGTCGTGGAGTTTTTGCTGCGGCACCACGCCCGCACCGGTGCCGAGGGTGCCCTCCAGATGGCCCAGGACACCTGCGAGCGCATGGCCCGCGGCGGCATCCACGACCAGCTCGGCGGCGGTTTCGCGCGCTACTCCGTGGACCGCGACTGGATCGTGCCGCACTTCGAGAAGATGCTCTACGACAACGCGCTGCTGTGCCGCGTCTACGCCCACCTCTGGCGCGCGACCGGCTCCGAGCTCGCCCGCCGGGTCGCTCTCGACACCGCCGACTTCATGGTGCGGGAACTGCGCACGAACGAGGGCGGGTTCGCGTCCGCGCTCGACGCCGACAGCGACGACGGGAGCGGGAAGCACGTCGAGGGCGCGTACTACGTGTGGACGCCGGAGCAGCTGCGTGAGGTGCTCGGGGAGCAGGACGCCGAGCTTGCCGCCCAGTACTTCGGGGTGACCGAGGAGGGCACCTTCGAGGAGGGCCAGTCCGTGCTGCAACTGCCCCAGCAGGACACCTTCTTCGACGGGGAGAAGATCGAGTCGATCAGGCGGCGGCTCCTCGACGCCCGTGCGGAGCGGCCGGCCCCCGGCCGGGACGACAAGGTCGTCGCCGCGTGGAACGGGCTCGCGATCGCCGCGCTCGCCGAGACCGGGGCCTACTTCGACCGTCCTGACCTGGTCGACGCCGCTCTGGGGGCCGCCGATCTTCTCGTACGGCTGCATCTGGACGAGGAGGCCCGTCTGTCCCGTACCAGCAAGGACGGTCAGGCCGGTGCCAACGCCGGGGTGCTGGAGGACTACGCGGATGTGGCCGAGGGCTTCCTCGCGCTGGCGTCGGTGACCGGGGAGGGGGTCTGGCTCGACTTCGCCGGGTTCCTGCTCGACCATGTGCTGACGCGGTTCACCGGGTCCGAGGGGGCGCTGTTCGACACCGCCGCCGACGCGGAGAAGTTGATCCGGCGGCCGCAGGATCCCACCGACAACGCGGTGCCCTCCGGGTGGACGGCCGCGGCCGGGGCGTTGTTGTCCTATGCCGCGCAGACCGGGTCCGAGCCGCATCGTGCGGCGGCGGAGAAGGCGCTCGGGGTGGTGAAGGCGCTCGGGCCCCGGGTGCCGCGGTTCGTCGGGTGGGGGCTCGCGGTCGCGGAGGCACGGATGGACGGGCCGAAGGAGGTGGCGATCGTGGGGCCGGCGCTGACCGACGAGGCCACGAGGGCGTTGCACCGCACGGCGCTTCTGGGTACCGCGCCGGGGGCGGTCGTCGCCGTCGGAACCCCGGGCAGCGACGAACTCCCGCTGCTCGCCGACCGGATCCTCGTCGGCGGCGAACCCACCGCGTACGTGTGCCGGCACTTCACCTGTGACGCGCCTACGACCGACGCGGAGGCGCTGCGGGCGGCGTTGGGCGGTTAGCCTCCGCCAGGGCGTTCGTCACGATGGCCTCCAGTTGCTCGTGGTGGGCGCCCTTCCAGTAGGGGCGGCCGCACTCCTCGCACTGGGCGAAGACGTCGTACGACCGTTCCGTGCCGCCCTCCAGCCGGTCGGCGACCTGTTCCTTGGTGGCCTCGCGCAGCAGGCCGTTGCAGGCCGTGCAGCGGGTCCAGGGCTTCAGGGCGGGGCGGAAGCGGTCCAGGATGTCGCGGAGCTGGTCCTCGGGGCGGGTGCTGTAGACGAAGGCGCCGGCCCAGAGTTCCCTGCGGTGCAGCAGGCCCCGGTCGCGGCTGAGCAGGACCCGTTTCTCGGTGGCCGAGCGGGTGGCGAGGGCGGGGTCGCCGATGTCCGTCGACTCGTACGCCGTGTCCACGCCGAGCAGGCGCAGGCGGCGGGCGAGGGTGCCGAGGTGGACGTCGAGGAGGAAGCGGAGCGGGGCGCCGGGGACTTGTTGGGGGCGGTCGACCGGGTGGACGGCCACGGTGTCGCCCGCCCAGGGGACGTACGACCTCGGTACCTCGCGGCCGTCGACGCGCAGGGCGCCGACCTCGGTGAGCGGGACGCCGAGGGACTCCACGACATGGCCGAGGGAGGAGGTGCCGTCGGTGGTGACCGCGGTGGCGCCGAGGCGGCGTCCGTGCGGGACGAACAGGGCCAGTTCCGGGGCGAATCCGATGTGGATCTCTGGTGCGCTCACCGGGTCAGGATGGCATGCGGGCGGCCGGTGGGCTCAGGGCTTTTTCGGGGGGAGCCCGTGTTCCAGGACGTGCAGGGCGCGGTCGGTGAGGCCGTGCAGGTCGTCCTGCATGCCGCTCTCCGCCCAGTACTGGTAGACCTCGGTGAGACCGCCGATGAGGGACATCGTCTGGACCCGTACCTCCAGGTCGTCCGCGTCCCGGCCGGTGCGTTCCGCGATGGCGCCGGCGAGCAGGCGGCCGGTGACGGACATGCTCTCCATCATGCGGGCGCGGACGGCGGGGACCTGGATCATCAGACGGGCCCGCAGCCGGGTCACCTCGTGGTCCACGGCGGAGACGTCGAGGGCGCGGTGCAGGATGTGCCGCACGGACTCCATCCACGGCTCGTCCGCGGGCCGGGCGAGCAGTTCCTCCAACATGACGGGGTCGTACTCGTCCGTGAGGACGATGTCCTCCTTCGTGGGGAAGTAGCGGAAGACCGTGGACGGCGACACCTCGGCGCGCTCGGCGATCTGCTCGACTGTGGTGGCCTCGTAGCCCTGTTCCTCGATCAGCGCGTACGTCGCCTCGCGGATCGCCGTCCGGGTCTTGATCTTCTTCCGCTCGCGAAGTCCCAGCTGGGGGATGTCAGCGGGGGGAGAGGAGTGTACGGGCGTCATGGGTGCCATTCTCAGGCATGGGCCTCCTCGGCAGCCACGTCCGGGTCGGTGGGGGTCTCGACGGGACGGGGTGTGCCCGGCAGGAACGCGGCGGCGAGGAGTGCGGCGACGAGGGCCGCGATTCCGCAGACCAGCAGGACGACGCTCATGCCGTGGACGTAGGCGCTGTTCGAGGAGGCCAGCAGGTCGGCAGAGCCGGTGCGCTGGGCGACCTGGTGGGCCGCGATCACGGACTCCCCGGCGGTGTCGGCGGCCTTTGCGGGCAGGCCGGTGACGTCGAGGCGATCGCGGAAGGTGCCGGCGAGCAGGCTGCCGAGCAGCGCGATGCCGATCGCGCCGCCGACCTGGCGCATGGTCATCAGGAGTCCGGAGCCGCTGCCTGCGCGGTCGCGGGGCAGGGCGCTGAGGCCGCCGTTCATGGCGGGGATGAGTGAGAGGCCGAAGCCGAAGCCGCTGAGGGAGAGCCACAGCGCGACGAATCCGTAGCCGGAGTCCACGGTCGTACGGCTGCCCAGGACTCCGGCGAAGGCCAGGACCACCAGGCCCGCGCTGACCGTGGCGCGGGCGCCGAAGCGGGTGACGACCTTGGGGGCGAGGCGGGAGGCGAGCAGCAGTCCGCCCATCATCGGCAGCAGCCGGACGCCGGTGCCGAGGGCGTCGTGGCCGAGGACGGCCTGGAGGAGGGGCGGGAGCACGAACAGCAGGCCGGACAGGATGAAGTTCACGAGGGTCGCGGCGATCGTGTTGAAGAGGAAGCCGCGGTGGGTGAGCAGGGTCATGTCGAGCATGGGATGCCGGACCCGGCGTTCGCGGAGCACCAGGGCGGCGATCAGGACGACGGAGGCGGCGAGCATGCCGAGCACCAGGGGGTCGCCCCAGCCTCGGGTGGGCGCCTCGATGATCGCGTAGACGAGGACGCCGAGGCCGGTGACGGTGAGCGCCGTGGAGAGGGCGTCGACCCTGGGGGAGGAGGGGTCGCGGGTCTCGGGGAGCAGCAGGACGCAGGCGGCGATGCCGATCGCGGCCATGGGGACGTTGACCAGGAAGACCGAGCCCCACCAGAAGTGGTTCAGCAGCCAGCCGCCGATGATCGGGCCGAGCGGCAGGCCGAGCGCGGAGGCGGCGGAGACGATGCCGACGGCCTTGGTGCGCTCGTCGGGGGCGAAGAGCGTGGGGAGCACGGAGAGCGCGAGCGGGGTGACGAGTGCGCCGCCGATTCCCATCACCGCGCGGGCGGCGATCACCGCGTTCACGTCGTCGGCCAGCGCGCCGAGCAGGGAGCCGGCGAGGAAGACGCCGAGTCCGGTGATCAGCATCCGGCGCCGTCCGAACCGGTCGCCGAGGAGGCCCGCGGGGAGCATCAGGGCGGCGAAGACGACGACGTAAGCGTCCGCCATCCATTGTTGCGCGCTGGTGTCGGCGTTGAGGTCGGCGGCCATGGTCGGCAGGGCCACGTTGAGGATCGTCAGATCGAAGCCCAGCGTCAGCATGCTCGCGACCAGGGCGGCCAGGGCCCACCAGCGACGGGGGTCCGGAGTGATGGTTTCCATGAAATGAGAGTAACTCTCAAAAGATATGGACTGTCAATCGACTTCGGCATGCAAAAAGGGCCACAGCTCGGAAGCTGTGGCCCTAGACGGCGCGGGACGGTCTACGTGTGCTGGTACGCCACCAGCGAGATGCCGACGTAGTGGACGACGAACGCCGCCACGGTCAGGGAGTGGAAGACCTCGTGGAAGCCGAACCAGCGCGGCGACGGGTTCGGCCGCTTGAGGCCGTAGATCACGCCGCCCGCGCTGTAGAGCAGGCCGCCGATGACGACCAGGATCAGGACCGCGACACCGCCGGCGCGCATGAAGTCGGGCAGGAAGAAGACGGCGGCCCAGCCCATCGCGATGTAGCAGGGGGTGTAGAGCCAGCGCGGGGCGCCGACCCAGAAGACCCGGAAGAGGATGCCGGCCACCGCGGCGCCCCAGATGCCCCACAGCAGCCACCGCCCCTTGCTGTCCGGCAGGAGCAGCATGGTCAGCGGGGTGTAGGTGCCCGCGATGATCAGGAAGATGTTGGCGTGATCCAGTCGTCGCAGGACGCCGTCCATGCGGGGGCTCCAGGTGCCCCGGTGGTACAGCGCGCTGACGCCGAACAGCAGGCAGGCGGTCAGGGCGTAGATCCCGCAGGCGATCCGGCCTCTGGTGGAGTCCGCGAGGGCGGTGAGCGCCAGTCCTGAGACGAGCGCGGCCGGGAACATTCCGAGGTGCAGCCAGCCCCGCAGTTTCGGCTTGATGGGCTCGGCCAGGTCCTGGGCGTGCTGCTTGATCTGGTGGGGCAGGGAGGGCGCATCGGCGTCGTGGGCGGGCGGCGTCATGCCCGGCATCGTACCTACGGGACCGTAGGTTATGCATGAGTGCGGCGTGCCCGACGGCCCGGAGTGGCCATCATCTCACGGGCGTTGACCAGTAAAGAAACGGTCGGCTGAACGCTACGTGCACGCAAATAAACGCGCTGTGCACGAAGAAAGCGTGGCGATCCTCACTCCGCTCACCTGTGATGCCCTCTGGACAGATGGGCGCGCGAGTCGGATGATCATATGAGTGCGGTCGGCACCGGATGAGCGCCAAGGTCACCACCAAAAGGCGCGAAAGCATCCGGGTCGCAGCCCCCACGGGGCCTCCAAACAAAAAATCCCTCATCTAGGAGCAATCGTGGCGCGCGACATCGCGGCTCCCCCCGTCATCCCCACCCAGCACAAGGAACTGATCTCGTGGGTGAACGAGATCGCCGAACTGACCCAGCCGGACAGCGTGGTCTGGTGTGACGGATCCGAAGCGGAGTACGAGCGCCTGTGCGAGGAGCTCGTCGCGAAGGGCACCTTCAAGAAGCTCGACCCCATCAAGCGCCCCAACTCCTACTACGCGGCCTCCGACCCGACCGACGTCGCGCGCGTCGAGGACCGCACCTTCATCTGCTCGGAGAAGGAGGAGGACGCGGGGCCGACCAACCACTGGAAGGCACCGGGGGAGATGCGGGACATCTTCGCCGGGGAGAAGGGCGTCTTCCGCGGCTCGATGAAGGGCCGGACGATGTACGTCGTCCCCTTCTGCATGGGCCCGCTCGGCTCGGACCTCTCGGCGATCGGCGTCGAGATCACCGACTCCGCCTACGTCGCGGTCTCCATGCGCACCATGACCCGCATGGGACAGCCGGTCCTCGACGAACTCGGCGACGACGGCTTCTTCGTCAAGGCCGTCCACACCCTCGGGGCGCCGTTGGAGGAGGGTCAGGCAGACGTTCCCTGGCCGTGCAACTCCACCAAGTACATCTCGCACTTCCCGGAGTCCCGCGAGATCTGGTCCTACGGCTCCGGCTACGGTGGCAACGCCCTGCTCGGCAAGAAGTGCTACGCCCTGCGCATCGCGTCGGTGATGGCCCGCGACGAGGGCTGGCTCGCCGAGCACATGCTGATCCTGAAGCTCACCCCGCCGCAGGGCGAGTCCAAGTACGTCGCCGCCGCGTTCCCGTCCGCCTGCGGCAAGACCAACCTCGCCATGCTGGAGCCCACGATCTCCGGCTGGACCGTCGAGACCATCGGCGACGACATCGCCTGGATGCGGTTCGGCGAGGACGGCCGTCTCTACGCGATCAACCCCGAGGCCGGTTTCTTCGGTGTCGCGCCCGGCACCGGTGAGCACACCAACGCCAACGCGATGAAGACGCTGTGGGGCAACTCCGTCTTCACCAACGTGGCGCTGACGGACGACGGCGACATCTGGTGGGAGGGCATGACGGAGGAGACTCCGGCGCACCTCACCGACTGGAAGGGCAACGACTGGACGCCCGAGTCGGCCCGCGAAGCGAATGGATACCGTCCCGCCGCCCACCCCAACGCCCGCTTCACCACCCCCGCCGCGCAGTGCCCGATCATCGCGCCCGAGTGGGAGGACCCCAAGGGCGTGCCGATCTCGGCGATCCTGTTCGGTGGCCGCCGCGCCTCCGCCGTACCGCTGGTGACCGAGTCCTTCGACTGGAACCACGGCGTCTTCCTCGGCGCCAACGTGGCCTCCGAGAAGACCGCCGCCGCCGAGGGCAAGGTCGGCGAGCTGCGCCGCGACCCCTTCGCCATGCTGCCGTTCTGCGGCTACAACATGGGCGACTACATGGGGCACTGGGTCGACGTGGCCAAGGACAAGGACCAGTCGAAGCTGCCGAAGATCTACTACGTCAACTGGTTCCGCAAGAACGACGAGGGCAAGTTCGTCTGGCCCGGGTTCGGCGAGAACAGCCGCGTCCTGAAGTGGATCGTGGAGCGGCTGGAGGGCAGGGCCGAGGGCGTCGAGACGCCGATCGGCATCCTGCCGGCCAAGGACGCTCTCGACACCAAGGGCCTCGAACTGGCCGACTCCGACCTGGAGTTCCTGCTCACGGTCGACAAGGAGGTGTGGCGGGAGGAGGCGTCCCTGATTCCCGAGCACCTCAACACCTTCGGTGACCACACGCCGAAGGAACTGTGGGACGAGTACCGGGCGCTGGTGCAGCGCCTGGGCTGACGCCCCCCCGAGAACCCCTGCGACCGGCCCCGATGGGAGCCTGACCCATGATCGTCATGGGCCGGCCGTGGGTGGCGGCACGAGGGCAGGTCCACCGGACAGGCCCTGAGTCACGAACCGGCCCCGCACAATGGCGTGCGGGGCGTGCTGCCACCGGTCCTTCCTCTGGACAGTGCGTCCAGTCACCTCAGCTGCCCATGACCCCGTGCTGTCCGCCCCGGTCCTCCAGGTACCGGGTGTGGGTCTTCTGACGGCGGGCCTCCGTGTCCCGGAGCATCGTCGCCAGTTGCTGTGCGTCCCGCTTCAGCAGGCCCAACTGCTGCTCCAGGTGGAGCTCGGGGGACTCCGTGCCCGGGGTCATCCGCGTCCACCACCGTGTCCGTACGAAGCTGTCGACGGCCTCGGGCAGGTCGCGCCGCACGATCCGGGACAGCGAGTGCACACCTTCCGGGTCGTGCGCCAGCAGCTCCTTGCTCCAGCCCTGGTCGAGCAACGCGCTCAGCAGTTCAGTGAGTTCGCGCAGCCGGGCCGCCGCCGTGACCGACAGTTCGATGTCCGTCAGATACACCCGCAGCGTCTCGAAGTCGCCCCGCAGCTCGTCGAGTTGGGCCGACGGGTCCGGGAAGTCCGGCAGCGCGGGCCGTTCCGGCGGTGCGATCAGGGCGCCCGCGCCGTACAGACCCGCCACCACCACCGGCCAGTACGGGCCCGCCACCCCCGTGAAGGTCAGCACCAGGCCGACCAGCCCGCACGCGCTTCCCGCGATGTTCTTGCGGGACTCCAGGTACCTACTGATAGCCACGGATCTCCTTGAAGGCGCCGTCCAGCGAGCCCTGCCGGGCGTCGAAGAGGCGGCCGCCGGTCAGGTCGGCGATGTGGGCCAGTTCGGAGCGGTCGGAGTCGCCGAACAGGATGGGGAAGACGGGGATGTCCCGGGCCTCCTGGCCGAGGCGGGCATAGAAGGCGTCGAAGTCCTTCGCCCCGGCCCCGGCCGTGTTCTCGCCGTCCGTCATCAGCACGATCGACGTGAACGTGTCGCGGCCGGCGCCGAGATGGTCGTACGCCTTCTCCAGCGAGGTGTAGATCGCGGTGTCGCCGTCGGCGGCGAGCCCCGAGGTGTCCTCGCGGATCGCGGCCAGACCGGCCCGCGGATCCTGCGGGTCGACCACGTGGGTCCGTACGCTCTTCACCTGCGAGCCGAACGGCATCAGCGTGACCTCCTCGCGTTCGCGGAAGTCCGCGGTGAGGTCGGTGAGGGCAGTCTTGAGGCGGTCCAGGCGGTCGCCCTCCATCGAGCCCGAGGTGTCCAGGACGTACACGGTCCTCGACGGGCGGCGCAGCTCGTTCTCGTAGGAGTCGAGCAGGCCGTCGGCGACCGAACGGGTGCCCGGGAAGGGGAGCTCGCGGCGGCGGGTGGTGTCCAGGCCGCTCGCCGGCGGGACCGTGGCGACGACCGGGCGGCGGTGGGTGCGCTCGGTGATCAGCCGCTGGATCTTCTCGGTGCGCAGGTCCTCCGTCACCCGGCGGACGTCCTCGCGGGTCCGCGCGCTCGTGGACTTGAGCGAGGTGACCGGGTAGTCGGCGGTGATCACGCCGTCGCGGGGGCGGATCACGGTCAGGCCCGGGATGCCCTTGAGGACGGACTCGTAGTTGAGCAGGGCGTCGATGTCGCCGCGCCGGTCGTAGGCGCCCGCCAGCCAGCCCGAGGAACCCGAGGTCAGCTTCTGGCCCTTGAAGAACTTCTTCAGGCGAGGGGTGGCCTTCTCGACATCCGCGTCCGTCAGCGCCGACTGGGCGCCGGAGAGGGCGGAGGCCACCGAGACCAGCGTGGAGAAGCCGGAGTTGGAGCGGGCCGGGTCGGTCATGCCGTACGTCAGCTTGCCGTCCTGGACGGCCTGTTCGACCTGGGACCAGGTGACGTCGGCGGGCTTCCAGCCGAGCGCCTCGACCTTCGCGGACTTCACGCCGATCGCGACCGGGCTCGACATGACCGGGGTCTCGGAGACGACCTTCCTCGCCGCGTCGGGGCGCAGCCGGAGGTAGTCGTTCGAGGACAGCCACAGGGCGTCGTACTGCCCGTCGGTCGTCCCCTCGGCCAGCATGTCCACGGCGTCGAGGGTGCCGATGGGGTTCAGCTTGACCTTGACGCCGGTGTCCTTCTCGACCTGGTCGAGGACCGGGGTCATGTCGCTCAGCTCGCTGGAGGAGAGGACGCGGAGCGTGCCCGGCTTTGCGGGCCCGGGAACGCCGAACGTCGAGACGTCGATCTCCGGGCTCTTCTGCGTCGTACAGGCGGTGAGCAGGCCGAGAGCCGCGAGGCAGACGGCGAGTGCGCGTCGTCTCATCCGAGGCCCCCTTCCAGGGCGCCCTGGGACCGGCTGCGCTCCAAGTACCCGCTGGCGTGCTGGAGTTCGGTGGTCAGCGACTCCACGGTCGCCGCCATCGCCTCGGTCGCCTGGACCTTGTACGTGTCGATCGCGTCCAGCGTGCGGTAGATCTGCTGGAAGGCGTTGCGCAGGGTCTCGGCACCCACCGCCGGGTCGGCCGCGATGCGCTGGATCTCCCCGCTCTGGGTCGCGAGCATCTCGGCGTTACCCCGGATCAGGTCCTCGGTGGTCCCGCGCAGGGCGTTGACCTGCTCGATGACCTTCTTCTGGTTGTCGAGCGCGGAAGCCAGCATCACGGAGATGCGCAGCGCCGACACGGTGGTCGTGGCGGCCCGGTCGACGCCCTTGATCAGCTCCTCGTTGTTGCGGCGTACGACGTCCATCGCGAGGTAGCCCTGCGCGCACACGGCGAGCTGGGTGAGCAGGTCCTGGTGCTTCTGCCGGACGGGGAAGAGCACGTCGGCGCGGAGCGTGTCGGCGGCCTCGGGATCTCCTACGGCGGTGATGTGCCCCTCGACGGCCGTGTCCAGGGCCTCGGTCAGCACGACGTACTCCTGGAGCTTGCCCATGGTCTCCCACAGGCGGACCCGCTCGGTCTGCAACGCGGCGTTGTCACGGCGGAGTTCGTCCTGGCCGCCGCGCAGCGAGCCCACGATCCTGTTCAACGTGCCCTGCGCGGAAGCGTACTTGGCGACGTGGTCGCGCAGCCTGTTGCCGCCGGGGAGCCGGGACAGGAACTTGCGCCCCTTGGAGGCAGGCAGGTCCCGGGGGTCCAGGTCCTCCACCACGCGCCGCAGTTCGACGAGCGAGCCCGCCACCTGGGACTGGGCGTCCCCGCCCTTGTCCGGCAGGCTGCGCACGGTCCGCTCCAGCATCCGGTTGGACTGCGCGGCGGCGCTGCGCATCTCGCCCGCCCCGAGCCCGGTGATCTCACCGACCTTGCCGGCGAACTCGGGCGAGCGGGCGTCGAGCGTCGCGAGCCCCTCGACGTACGCGGAGGCCTTCTTGGCCATGTCGGTACGGACCGAGTCGTCGACGGGGACGAGCCCGCCGGCCTTCTCGCGCGGCACGGCGACCACGGGTTCGGGCGGAGTGAGCAGGAAGGTGTCGTCGTTGTTCATGGATGTCATGGCTGGTGTCCCCCGTTATCCGCGCGCCCGTCGCGCCAGCTCGTGCAGCACCGCGGAGGTGGGCACGGGCGCCTGGCGGACGCCGGTCAGTTCCTGCTTGAGATAGGTGGTGGCCGAGGCGAACTCGGTGGCCTCGCCCTGCGGCCGGAACCCGTGCCGCACCTCCAGCTTCCGCAACTGCGGGTCAGCGGAGAGGAGTTCGGCGAGGGCCGTGCCGTCGTCCGTCAGCGGTACGACCGTGTGGTCGCTGTTGACCGTGGTGTCCGGGTAGAGGACGACCAGGTCGTCCGGGTGCTGCCCGTCCGCGAGGAGCGAGGCGACCTGGGACTCGTAGACCAGGACGAGCGGGTTGCCGGCGCCGCTGACGAAGTCCCGGAAGGCCGCGTCGGTGCTGGACTGCTGGGCGCCCTGCACGCTGACCAGCTTGCGCAGCAGGGGAGTTGTCCTCTTGACCTCCGTGTCGCTCGCGACGACCTTGCCGCCGTTCGCCACGTAGGAGGCGGCGGCGAGGTAGAGGGCGCCGGAGTTGGAGGTCTCCGGGTCGGTGCTGGAGAAGTAGAGGGTGCCGGTCAACTCCCCGTACTTGTCGGCTCCCTTGAGCTGCTGCCAGGTGCGGTCCTCGCGGGCCGCGTCGACATAGGCGGCCATCTTCAGCGTGCCCCGGTGCTCCGCGTCCAGCTTGGCCAGGCCGTTGCCCGCGAGGACCCCGGCGGCGCTCTTGTGCGCCACGACGACGAGGGGCGAGTAGAAGGGGCGCGGGAGGGTCCCCCGTACCTTGTACTTCGCGGCGAGCTCGGTGGCCGGGGCCTGACTGGAGGGAAAGGCGAAGTCGTACCCGTCCAGGTCGAGGCCCTCCATGGCCCAGGACCCGGAGGTCTCGGCCTTCACGGTGTAGCCCTTGGCGGCGAGGGCCTTCACCACATCGGGATCTTCGAAGAACTCCGCCTTCTCCGATCCGATCACTCCACGCACGGTCTTCGTTGCCGTGCCCTTGTCGTCCGCTTCCCGGCCCGCTACGACGGCTGCCACCACGCCGCCGATCAGCAGGACCGCGAGGACGATCCCTGCGATTCGTCTCACGCCGGGGAGCGTGCTCCCGGAACGGTAAGTTCCTGGGCGATCCGGGTGAACGGGAGGTGTAGTACCGGTCCCGGATCGACACGGGCGCCCCGCAGGGGCGCGGGGCACCGCGCGACAGGCCGCGAAGCCCCTGCAGTCGCAGGACCACGCGAACCCCCACGGCGCACAGGCGGCCCAGCTCAACCCAACGCAGTGCCATGACGCCCAGTCCGCGCGTCGCTGCGGATGCGCGCGGACCGGGTTCCCGAGTCGGCCTGGACTTCCTGCTCAGCGTCGGCAAGGAGGTCTGGCGCGAGAAGGTCGCCCTGGTCCCCGGCCACCTCAACACCTGCGGCGACCCTGACCTCCGGGCAGTGTCACCCGTTCGGCGGTGTCGTGAACGGGTGCCAACGGTATCGACGCCGCTTGGGTGACCTTTGTCCGCGGGAAGGGCGGATACATCATCATTTTTTCACGAAGGGGGAAGACATGCCTCGTATGCACCCATAAGGGATGAGACGCGCAAGTAGAACAAGACGCACAGAGTGTGCGCTTACGGTCTGATCCCTCTCATTCGTAAGGAAGGTTCTCTTGAACCGCAGAACGATCAGAATCTCGCGCCTGCGATCAGCGACGATGGTGTCGGTTGGTGCCGTCGCCGTGGCGCTCAGCGTCGTCCCGAGCACGGTCGCTGTCGCCGACGCGATGCAGGGGTCAAGCGCCGACCGCGCCGTGCCGCACCTGCGCCCGAACAACGCCCCCACCGGCGCCATCGCCGACGCGATCCGCCGGGCCGGCTCCGACGGGCAGGCGGCAGTGCATCAGGACGGCGCTGACCGTCGCAGCATCCAGGGCAACGGCCACAACTCCGAGGGCAAGCAGGGCCCGCGGGGTCCGCAGGGCCCGCGGGGTCCGCAGGGTCCGCGTGGCCCGCAGGGTGCCCAGGGCGCGCAGGGTCCGCGTGGCCCTCAGGGAGCTCAGGGTGCGCAGGGTGCCCAGGGAGCTCAGGGAGCTCAGGGTGCGCAGGGAGCTCAGGGTGCGCAGGGCGCTCAGGGTGCGCAGGGCGCTCAGGGTGCGCAGGGCGCTCAGGGTGCGCAGGGTGCGCAGGGCGCTCAGGGCGCGCAGGGCGCGCAGGGTGCGCAGGGTGTCCCAGGCGTTCAGGGGCCGCAGGGTGCCCAGGGCGCTCAGGGCGCTCAGGGCGCTCAGGGCGCTCAGGGCGCTCAGGGCGCTCAGGGTGCGCAGGGTGCCCAGGGTGCGCAGGGAGCTCAGGGTGCCCAGGGTGCGCAGGGTGCCCAGGGTGCCCAGGGTGCCCAGGGCGCGCAGGGAGCTCAGGGTGCCCAGGGAGCTCAGGGAGCTCAGGGAGCTCAGGGCGCGCAGGGCTCGGTCGGCAGTTCCTACGTCATCACCGCCACCGCCCTGGGGACGGCGACCGTCAGCTGTAACGGCACCGATGTCGCCACCGGAGGCGGGGCTCTGACCTCAACGCCCCTCACCGGGAGCTACCCGCTCGGCGGCACCCCGACGACGCCTCCCAATGGATGGCAGGGCATCACCACCGCAGGCAGCCCCATCACCGCGTACGTGGTCTGCGCTGATGTGACCCCGTAACTCCCCTCTGAGCGGCGCCCCCGAGGCTTCGGCCGCGGGGGCACCGTTTCAGTGATGGCACCTCGAACCCGACCGGCGTACCACGGGGCGGAGGCAGGCTCCGAGAACCATGGGCGCCGTGTCCCTAGACCAGCAGCGGGCCGCCGCACCGTTCGGCGCCGTCCTTCATCGCGATGAGGTTGGCGAGCACATACGAGATGTTCTTCTCGGAGTGCCATTCGGACGGGAAGAAGGTGGCAAGGCGTGAACTCTGGAACCGCGCCTCCAGGTCGGGCACGAAGGCGCGGTAGTGGTCGTCCGTGTAGTACCAGAACGAGTTCTCGTTGTAGTAGGCGACGTGACTCGGGTCCTGGTGCGCGCCCCTGCCGTCGGAGCTGGGTGTCACCGTCAGGAGCATGCCGCCCGGTGCCAGCAGCCGGTACAGCTCGTTGATCAGAGGCACCTTCGCGGGCACGTGCTCGAGGAAGTTCACGGCCCGCACCAGGCCGACGGAGTCGTCGGGCAGGTCCACTTTGCCGGGCAGGGTGGCGACGATGTCGACGTCTTCCGCCGGGTACTTGTCCACGCCGACGTAGCCGGGCGGCTTGCGGCGGGCCGCGCCGAGGTCCAGCGCGACGAGTCCCCTCCGGTACGTCCAGGCGAGGGCGTTGGCCTCGATGTACTTGTCGTAGAGGGCGACCGTCTCGCGCTGGATGTGCGCGTTGATCTCCGGGTCGCGCTGGGTGTTCGCCGGGTGCATCCGCTGGAGGTACAGACAGCGGGGGATGTGGTGGAAGTCGCCGATGTGGTAGAGACGGCACATCAGGTCCTGATCGTCCAGGACCGTGCGAGCCGCGTCGTACCCTCCGGCCTTGTCGTAGGCGTCTTTGCGGAACGCACGTACGTGGTTGGGCGCGTACCAGATGTAGGCGACGTTGTGCGGAGTCGGAGGCATGGACCTGACTTGCAGCAGCTTGCGCCCGTCCACGCGCACGTCCTCGTAGTGCCAGCCGTGCGTCTCGTTGAAACGGCTGTCGTCGCGCTTGCCGTCCTCAGTGATCTGCGCGGTGTTGCTGTAGACGAACACGACGTCGGGACGCGCGTCGAAGGCTTTGCCGAGTTCCGCCAGGCACGCCTTCGCCAGCAGGTCGTCGTGGTCGAGTTCCACGAGGATCTCGCCGCGCGCCAGTTCGCAGGCCCTGCGCTTCGCCGCTCCGACACCGACGATCTCGTCGGCGATCTCCACTCGGACTCTGTCGTCGGGCTGCTCCGGCCGCCATCGGGCGCCGTTGTTGAGCAGGACGATCCACTCCCAGTCCGAACAGGTCTGCGCCTGCAGGGTCGTCAGGCACTCATCGAGGAAACGGGGCCGGTGGCTGGGGGTGAAGACGGAGAACCTGGGTGTCGTGGTCGGCGTCAACTGATGCTCCCTGGACGAGTGCCATGTCCATCGACGTTACGAGGCCGTGGCGACCTTGCCGCTGCTTGGCGGGAGCATGGGGCGCGCGGTCCACCCGAATGTACGCAGGGAGATCTTCTGACAAACATGGCGCCCGGTCCGCACGTCGCTACGGATGCGCGCGGACCGGGGCCGTTGAGGGAGCCGTATGACTCAGTGGAGCCGTACGGCTCAGTGGGTGGCGAGTTCGCGGGGCTCCAGGGCCGCCGCGTGGGAGTCCATCCGCTCCGCCGCCAGGATCGCCGCCGCCGTGTCCGCGCGGGACGCCGCCACGAGCAGTGCGCGCCCGGCCACCGCGTGGGCGCGGCGGTGCAGGTCGGCGAGGCGCGGCTGCGAGGTGACCGAGGTCAGCGACGCGCGGGCCGGTGCGCCGCCGCCCCGCAGCCGGGCCACCTGCTCGGCGAGCCGTTCGGCAGCGGTGTCCAGGTCGGCGGAGGGCGCCAGTGCGCGCAGTTCGTCCGTGACGGCGAGCAGCGCGGCGAGATGGCCCGCGAGCTGGATGTCCAGCTCTTCCTCACGGGAGCGGTGGGGGAAGTCGGTGGGGGCGTCGGCCATCGTGGAGTGGACCGACTTGGTGCGGATCGGCTCGTACATGGGATGGCCTCCTGTGCGGTCAGGAAACCATCCTAGCTTAGATTCCGTCTAAAGTTGAGCGAGCTGAAACAACCGTATCCAGGGCCTACGGCTGCCCGTATCCGTCCAGGAAGTTCCCGATCCGTCCCACCGCGTCCCGCAGGTCCGCGACCGTCGGCAGGGTCACCACCCGGAAGTGATCGGGCTCGGGCCAGTTGAAGCCGGAGCCCTGGACGACCATGATCTTCTCCTGGCGCAGCAGGTCCAGGACCATCCGCCGGTCGTCCTTGATCTTGAAGACCTTGGGGTCGAGGCGGGGGAAGAGGTACAGCGCCCCCTTCGGCTTCACGCAGCTCACGCCGGGGATCTGCGTCAGCAGCTCGTACGCCAGGTCCCGCTGCTCGACGAGCCGTCCGCCCGGCAGCACCAGGTCCTTGATCGACTGCCGTCCGCTGAGCGCGGCGACCACCCCGTGCTGCCCCGGCATGTTCGCGCACAGGCGCATGTTGGCCAGGATGGTCAGGCCCTCGATGTAGGAGTCGGCGTGTGCGCGCGGGCCGGAGATCGACATCCAGCCCACCCGGTAGCCCGCGACCCGGTACGCCTTCGACATGCCGTTGAAGGTGAGGGTGAGCAGATCCGGGGCGATCGACGCCGTCGGGGTGTGCGTGGCGCCGTCGTAGAGGATCTTGTCGTAGATCTCGTCCGAGCAGACCAGCAGGTTGTGCCGGCGGGCGATGTCGGTCAGCCCCTTGAGCATGGTCTCGTCGTAGACCGCGCCCGTGGGGTTGTTGGGGTTGATGATGACGATCGCCTTGGTGCGGTCGGTGACCTTCCGCTCCACGTCCGCCAGGTCGGGCATCCAGTCCGCCTGCTCGTCGCAGCGGTAGTGGACGGCCGTACCGCCGGACAGCGACACGGCGGCCGTCCACAGCGGGTAGTCGGGCGCCGGTACGAGGACCTCGTCGCCGTCGTCGAGCAGGCCCTGCATCGCCATCACGATCAGCTCGGAGACGCCGTTGCCGATGAAGACGTGCTCGACGTCGGTCTCGATGCCGATGGTCTGGTTGTGCATGACGACGGCCCGGCGCGCGGCGAGCAGGCCCTTGGCGTCGCCGTACCCGTGGGCCGTCGAGACGTTCCGGAGGACGTCCTCCAGGATCTCCGGCGGCGCCTCGAACCCGAAGGCCGCGGGGTTGCCCGTGTTCAGCTTGAGGATGCGGTGCCCGGCTGCTTCCAGGCGCATCGCCTCCTCGAGAACCGGGCCCCGGATCTCGTAACAGACATTGGCGAGCTTGGTCGACTGGATCACCTGCATGTCTGGGAGCTTACGGCCCGGTAACGCGTGGCGGGTCGTGTTTTCCGCCACGTGAGACGTGTCGGTTTGGACTGTTATCGCCGGTAGCTGTCCCAGCTGCCTCATCCGTCTCTACAATTCGTCGCCATGTCGAGGCCAGTCGAGTACGAGTCCGGGGCGCCGAACGTCTACCAGCCGCAGCCCGCACCGGCCCCGGCGTACGAGGAGTACACGGACCCGGCGGCGGCGCACGGCTGGCAGACCGGGTACGACGCGACGGCCGAACTCCCCCGGATCGAGCCCGTCGGCCCGGAGTCCGGCGGCCCGGCGTCCGGCGGCCGGGAACCGGCTGTTGCGGATTACCCCGGCCGGGCCGCCCGGCGACGGGCCGACCGCGGCCGGGGCGGCCGGCGCTCGCGTCGGGTGGTCGTGGCCGTGGGGGGCGTCGGCGCGGCGGCACTGATCGCGGGACTGTCCCTGTCGGGCTCCTCCTCCGGGCCCGAGCGGAACCCGGGGGGCGGTGCGGCCTCGGCCTCCGCGGGGACGGACGGCGCCACGGACCCGGCCCCCTCCATGCTCCCGGCGGCCCCAGGTGCGCCGGCCTCCGGCGGGCCGGCGGCCGGCGACGGCGCATCCGGCGCGAGCGTCTCGGCGACTGCGACCGCGAACGCGTCCGGGGCTCCGCGGACGAGCGGGAGTCCTTCGACCCAGGCATCCTCCCGCGCCTCGGCCGATCCGTCGGCGAGCACGGCCACGGCCACCGCCGGCGGTCCTGGGAACTCCGACGGCAAGGGACGCGGACAGGGCGGCGCGAAGAAGCCCAAGTAGCCCTCCGACTGGGTAAGTTGACCTCGCGGGTCGGAGCCGGGGTGTGCCCGCTGTGCCGGATGTGCAGGTGTCGTCCGTCGAGAGGCGCGGGCTCGGCACAACTTCTTGCCCCAGCGACCACCCTTCTTCACAATGTCCATGACAAACTCACGGGCGGCCGGAAGATTTCCGGTCGCCCAAGTCGCAAGAGGGGACCCCCACATGAGAAAGCCTCTCGTCGCCGCGCTCAGCGCCCTGGCCCTGGCCGGGATAGGCGCGGCACCCGCGGTCGCCGCCGCGCCCGCAGCACCGGGCGTCGGCAAGAGCGTGGACACGAACACCCCCGTCTCCGTGGTCCAGGACGTGGTCACGTCCGCCACCGCGACCCTGTCCCAGCTCACGTCACCGTCGCCCCAGCTCAAGGCCGTGACCCTCGCCGGGACCGTCTCGCTGAGCAACTGCTCCGGCTCGGTCATCCGGTTCCCGAACTCCCAGGACACCGACCCGGCGCTGGTGCTCAGCAACGGGCACTGCCTCACCACCGGCTTCCCCGAGCCGGGCGAGGTGCTCACCAACCAGGCCTCCAGCCGGACCTTCGGGCTGCTCAACTCCTCCGGCACCAAGGTCGCCACGCTGCGCGCCAGCAAGCTCGCCTACGGCACGATGACCGACACGGACGTCTCGATCTACCAGCTCACCAGCACGTACGCGTCGATCAAGAGCTCGTACGGCATCTCCGCGCTCACCGTGCAGGACACCCACCCGACCGCCGGGACCGCCATCACGGTGGCCTCCGGCTACTGGAAGCGGCTCTACAGCTGCAACATCGACGGGTTCGCGTACCGGCTGAAGGAGGGCGACTGGACCTGGAAGGACTCGGTCCGTTACACCTCCGCCTGCCAGACCATCGGCGGCACCTCGGGCTCGCCCGTCATCGACCAGTCCACCGGCAAGGTCGTCGCCGTCAACAACACCGGCAACGAGGACGGTGAGCGCTGCACGGAGAACAACCCGTGCGAGGTCGACGCGAACGGCAACGTCACCGTCCGCGAGGGCATCAACTACGCCCAGGAGATCTACAACATCCCGGCCTGCTTCACGACGGGCAACCAGCTCAACCTGAACGCGAGCACCTGCACCCTGCCCAAGCCGTAAGGCCCCGTCCTTTAGGCCCCATCCGTAAGGCGCGACCGGTAAGGCGCGAGGCGTTCCGTCACATGGGACTGCGACGGACCGCCCGCCCCGCCAGCACATCCGTGCGCCGGCCGTCCTCGATCACGAAGCGGCCGTCGACCAGGACGTGCGGGATGCCGGTCGGAAGCCGGCGCGGGTCGGCGAAGGTCGAACCCGCCGCCACGGTGGCGGGGTCGAACAGCACGAGGTCCGCCCGGTACCCCTCGCGGACCAGACCGCGGTCCGGCAGGCGCAGCCGCGACGCCGGGCGCGAGGTGAGATGCGCGACGCACTCCTCCAGGGACAGGACGCCCAACTCCCTCACGTACGTGCCGAGATACCGCGGGAACGTGCCGTACGCCCGCGGATGCGGCTTGGCGCCCTGAAGGATGCCGTCGGAGCCGCCGGTGTGCACCGGGTGCCGCATGATCGTGCGGACGTTCTCCTCGTGGCCGACGTGCTGGAGGATCGACGGGGCCAGCCGGTCGGCGAGCAGGAGCCCGCGGGCGGTCGTCCAGGGGCTCTCGCCGCGGGACCGGGCCGACTCCGCGACCGTACGGCCGATGAAGTCCGAGAAGGCCGGGTCGCCGACGCCCGAGATCTCGACGGTGTCCCACTCGATGGGCACGCCGTGGCAGCCGTCCGCCCCGACGACCTCCATGTGGTGCCGGATCCGCTCGGCGGTGCCGTCGTCCGCCAGCCGCTTGAGCACCGCCTCCGGACCCCCCTCGCTCGCCCAGCTCGGCAGCATGGCCGCGAGGGTCGTGGCGCCGGGCGTGTAGGGGTAGGTGTCCAGGCTGATGTCGGCGCCCGCGGCCAGTGCCTCGTCCAGGAGGGCGAGCAGCTCAGGCGCCCGGCCCTTGTTCACGCCGAAGTTCATGGTGGCGTGGGCGAGATGGAGGGCGCAGCCCGCCTCCCGGGCCAGGGCGACCATCTCCTCGTACGCCTCCAGCGCACCCGCCCCGTACGAGCGGTGGTGCGGGCAGTAGTAGCCGCCGTACTCGGCCACCACCCGGCACAGTTCGGTCAGTTCGGCGTCCTTGGCGTACATGCCGGGGGTGTAGGTCAGCCCCGACGACATGCCGAGCGCGCCCTGTTCCATGCCGTCCGCGACCAACTCGCGCATACGGTCCAGCTCTTGAGGAGTCGCCCCGCGGTCCTCCCAACCGACGACGAGCGCGCGGAGCGTGCCCTGGGGGATCAGATAGGCCGCGTTGACGGCAATCCCGCGGTCGAGGCGGTCCAGGTACTCGCCCACCGACCGCCAGTCGAAGTCGATGTCGTCGCCGTAGCCGTTCCAGCCGGCGATGGCGCGGCGGACCTCCTCCAGGGTGCGGTCGTCGACCGGGGCGTACGACAGCCCGTCCTGGCCCAGGACTTCGAGCGTGACCCCCTGTGCGGCCTTGGCGCTGTGGTCGGGGTCGCGGAGGAGGGCGAGGTCGCTGTGGGCGTGCATGTCGATGAAGCCGGGGGAGAGGACGAGCCCCTCGGCGTCCAACTCCCTTCGCGCCTTGGGGCGTTGGCACCCGGCGTCGGCGGCCTCCTTGACGATCGAGACGATCCGGCCGCGGTCGACCACCACGTCGGCGCGGTACCAGGGGGCGCCGCTGCCGTCGACGACGTCCGCGTCCCTGATGACGAGCTCTTCCATCGCCGGACTCCCTTCGGGTCTCAGAGGTTCGAGTCTCAGAAGAACGTGCGGATGTATGCGACGACCGTGCCGTCGGCCTGCGCCACGGGGATCAGCTGCCACTTGTCGAAGGACGTGCACGGGTGGGAGAGGCCGAGGCCCAGCCAGTCGCCGACCTCCAGGTCGGCGCCGGGGGCCGTGGCCAGCCAGGCGTGCTGGTCGGAGAGCGAGGTCACCTCGATGCCGGTGGCCGGGCGCTCGGTACCGCCCCGCCGGACCACCTGGGGGAAGGGGAGGTCGAGGTCGTGGGCCGCGTCGCGCTTGCCCGCGTTGGCGAAGGCCTGGTCGGGGGAGGGGCGGGAGACGATCTGCGTCCACAGCCGGAACGCGGGCTCCAGGGCGCCCTCCTCGGGGATCCGGTTGAAGGGGGTCACCTTGCGGTAGTGCCCGTCGTCGTGCGAGACGTAGGCACCGGAGCGGAGCAACTTCAGGACGGGGAGGGAGAGTTCGGGGATCTCGGCGAAGACGTCGGCGACCGCGTCGAACCAGGCGCTGCCGCCGGCGCTGATCACGATCCCGTCCGGTGCCGCCGCGGCGAACCGTCCCGCCTTGTCGAAGTCGGCGGCCAGGGCGACGAGCCGGCGCAGCCAGGCGTGGACACGCTCCGGGTTCGCCCCGGGGACCTCGCCCTCGTATCCCGCGACGCCGACCAGCCGTAGCGTCCCGGTGGCCGCGACCGCGTCGGCGACGGCCGCGCACTCCGCCTCGGCGCGGACACCGGTGCGGGCGCTCTCGCCGGCGGCGAGTTCGACGACCACGTCCACCGGGCGGGCGGTGCCCCGGAGGGCCGCGTCCATCAGCTCGACTCCGCGGACGGAGTCCACGTAGCAGACGAAGCGGAAGGTCTCGTCGCTCGCCAGTTCGCCGGCGACCCACCTCAGGGCCGCCGGGTCCACCAGTTCGTTCGCGAGGAAGACCCGCTGGACGCCGTACGCCCGCGCGACCCGCACCTGGTGGGGCACGGCCAGGGTGATGCCCCACGCGCCGTGCTCGATCTGACGCTGGAAGAGCTGGGGGGCCATGGTCGTCTTGCCGTGCGGGGCGAAGGCGAGGCCGTGGCGGGCGGCGTACGTCTCCATGAGCGCGAGGTTGTGCTCGAGGCGCTCGGCGGAGAGGGCGAGTACGGGGGTCGTGAACCCGTCGGTGAAGAGGTTGCGGCGCTGGGCGGTCAGCTCGGCGACGGTCAGGCCGTCCGCGTCCGGGGGGAGGCCCTTGAAGCGGTGGTCGACGCGGTCCTCCGCGAGGCGGGCGAGCGCTTCGGTGCCTGTGCCGAGGGACACGGGGCCTCCCTGATCAGGTCGGTTGCAGTATCTGCAACAGCCATTGCGTATGTCGCTTACTGCTGTCTAACATCCAGGCCAACGCCGGGTCAATGAAGGAGCTACGACCATCGTGAATGCCCACGACGCCGTGGACGTCGTCGCGCTCGGCGAATCCATGGTCACGTTCCTGCCCAGCCGGCCCGGGCGGCTCGCCGACGTGCCGTCCTTCGACCGGGCGATCGGTGGGGCGGAGTCGAACGTGGCGTGCGGGTTGGCTGCCGCCGGCTTCGCGGTCCGGTGGGTCAGCCGAGTCGGGGCCGACGGGTTCGGGGACCACCTGGTCGAGGCGATCGGGGGGTACGGGGTCGATGTCTCCTCGGTGGGGCGTGATCCCTCGCGGCCCACGGGGGTGTACTTCCGTACGGCGGGAGACCGGGCCACGGACGCGCATGAAGTCGCGTACTACCGGGCCGGGTCGGCGGCTTCGGCGATGTCGGTCGAGAACGTGGACCTGTCGGCGGTGCGGGCGGCACAGGTGCTGCACCTGTCGGGGATCACGGCGGCGTTGTCGGACACCTGTCTCTCGCTGATGCATGAACTGACGGCGCCCCGGCCGGATCGTCCGCTCGTCTCCTTCGACGTCAATCACCGGGCCGGGCTGTGGCGGGATGCCGAGGGGCCCGGTGTGCTGCTGGAGCTGGCCCGCAGGGCTGACATTGTCTTCGTGGGGGAGGACGAGGCGGAGGAGGCGTGGAGGATTGCGGGGGGCCCCGCGGCGATACGCGCGGTGCTGCCCGAACCTTCGGTGCTGGTGGTGAAACAAGGGGCGAAGGGGGCGACCGCGTTCGTGTCGGCTGCGGCCGAGTGGGGGCCGGCCGCGCCCCGCGGCGGAGCCGCAAATCGATGCAGCCCCGCGCCCCTGAAGGGGCGCGTCGTCGCTGCGGGCAGTCGTGCCGCTGGGGCGGCTCCCGACCCACAGAGAGCGGCACCCCGCAAGCGCGGGCAAGCGGCAACACCCCCCGCTCAGCCACAGCCGACGTCCACCTTCGTACCCGCCCTCGCCGTAGACGTCGTAGCCACCACCGGAGCCGGTGACGCCTTCGCCGCCGGGTTCCTCTCCGCGACCCTCCGGGGACTGCCCCTCCGTGACCGCCTGCGCCACGGCCACCTCTGGGCCGCCGCCGCCCTCACCGCCCCCGGTGACCTCGCCGTACCCCCCACCCGGGCACACGCCGACCGCCTCGCCGCCGTCGGAGACGCCGCGTGGGGGACACTTCGACTCGGCCCCGGCTGGACGCAAGCCGACACGGCCCCGGAGGAGGTACGCACCCCATGAGCCAGACCGTCGACCGCGCACTGAGCATCCTGCCGCTGCTCGCCGAGGGCCCGGCCGACCTCGGCCAGGTCGCCGAGCGCCTCGGTGTCCACAAGTCCACCGCGCTGCGACTCCTGCGCACCCTCCACGAACACGGCATGGTCTACCGGCAGTCCGACCAGCGCTACCGCCTCGGCGCCCGCCTCATCGCCCTCGCCCAGGAGGCGATGGAGAACCTCGACATCCGCGAGATCGCCCACCCCCACCTCGTACGGCTGAACGAGCAGTGCGGTCACACCGTCCACCTCGCCGTGTACGAGGAGGACGAGGTGCTGTACATCGACAAGGTCGAGAGCCGCTACCCGGTGCGGATGTACTCGCGGATCGGCAAACCGGTCGCCATCACCGTCGCCGCGGTCGCCAAGCTGCTGCTCGCCGATCTTCCCGAGGCCGAGCGGCACGCACTCGCGGACAAGCTCGAATACCCCCTGTACACGGCCCGTTCGACACCCAACGCCCCCGCTTTCCTCAAGGAGTTGGAGCGGGTGCGCGAACAGGGCTGGGCCACCGACCTCGGTGGCCACGAGGAATCCATCAACTGCGTCGCGGCCCCCGTCCGCGGCGCCGACGGGAGGGTCGTCGCCGCGATGTCGGTCTCCGCTCCCAACGTCGTCGTCACCGCCGAGGAACTCCTCACCCTCCTCCCGCAGGTCCGCCGTACGGCCGATGCCATCAGCGGCGAGTACTCCGGCAGAACCACAGCAAAGGACTCCAAGGAACCCGTATGACGGACAAGATCGCGCTCACCCCCAAGACCCACACCACCCCGCCCGCCAAGTTCTCCCACGGGGTGCGGAAGGGCAACATCCTCCAGGTCGCCGGACAGGTCGGCTTCCTGCCGGCCGAGGAGGGCAAAGCCCCGACGCCCGCCGGTCCCACCCTGCGCGAGCAGACCCTCCAGACGCTCGCCAACGTCAAGGCGATCCTGGAGGAGGGCGGCGCGTCCTGGGACGACGTGATGATGATCCGCGTCTATCTGACGGACGTGGACCACTTCGCCGAGATGAACTCGATCTACAACACCTACTTCGAGGAGCAGGGCCTCACCGCGCCCCCGGCCGCCCGCACGACGGTCTACGTCGGCCTCCCCGCCGGGCTCCTCATCGAGATCGACGCGCTCGCCGTGCTCGGCTGACGCTCCCTCAACTCCCGCACACGGTACGACGGTACGGCGCCCCACGCGGTGCGGTACCGCGCTCTCCCCTGCCCGAAAGCCGGATGCACTCCCCCATACCCAGAGGACCCCCATGTCGTCCTATCCGCTTCCGCTCGCCGCCACCGCCCCCGAGGCACCACCCCACACCGGTGGCCTGCTCCTCCTGATCGACGGCACCGCCGGTCTGCTGACCGTGGCCGCCATCGGCATCGCCCTGCTGCTCTTCCTGATCATCAAGGCGAGGCTCCAGCCCTTCGTCGCCCTGCTCGGCGTCTCCATAACCGTCGGCCTGCTCGCGGGTCTCTCGGTCACCGAACTCTTCGGCACGGTCCAGCGGTCGGACGCGGTGTCCACCATCGAGTCCGGGATGGGCGGCATCCTCGGCCATGTCGCGATCATCATCGGCCTGGGCACCATGCTCGGGGCGATCCTCGAAGTCAGCGGCGGAGCCGAGGTGTTGGCGTCCCGGCTGCTCAATCTCTTCGGGGAGAAGCGGGCGCCCCTCGCCATGGGCCTGACCGGTCTGATCTTCGGTGTCCCGGTCTTCTTCGACGTCGGCATCTTCGTCCTCGCGCCGATCGTGTACGCGGCGGCCAAGCGCAGCGGCAAGTCGATCCTGCTCTACTGTCTGCCGCTGCTGGCGGGCCTCTCCATGACCCACGCCTTCCTGCCCCCGCACCCCGGCCCGGTCGCGGCCGCCGGTCTGCTCCACGTGGACCTCGGCTGGGTGATCCTGATGGGCATCGTCTGCGGCATCCCGGCGGTGCTGGCCGCATGGGTGTACTCCGCGTGGGTCGGCCGCCGCATCTTCGTCGCCGTGCCGCAGGACATGGTGGAGGCGGCCGCGGAGGCCAAGCAGGCAGTGATCGAGGAGCAGCGGTCGCAGGGTGTCGTACCGCGCGAGGACCCCGTCCCCCTCGGCACGGTCCTCGGCATCATCGGTACGCCCCTGGTGCTGATCCTCGCCGCCACCTTCTCCTCGATCGCGCTCGACCCCTCGACGGGCCGCTCGGTGATCGAGTTCTTCGGCAGCCCCTTCGTGGCGCTGACCATCGCGCTGGTCCTCGCGTACTACCTGCTCGGCATCCGCCGCGGCTGGTCCCGCAAGTCACTGGAGACGGTGTCGACCGCCTCCCTCAAGCCGGTCGGCAACATCCTGCTCGTCGTCGGCGCGGGCGGCGTCTTCGGCGCGGTCCTCAAGGCCAGCGGGGTCGCCCAGGCACTCTCGGACACCTTCAACGACGTCGGCCTGCCGGTGCTCGTGCTGTCCTACCTGATCTCGGTCGTCCTGCGGGTGGCCCAGGGCTCTGCGACGGTCGCCATCGTCACCACGGCGGGCATCGTGGCGCCCCTGCTGTCCGAGGGCCAGCACTCCCAGGCCTTCGTGGCCCTCGTCATCATGGCGATCTCGGCCGGTTCCATCTTCGCCTCGCACGTCAACGACGGTGGCTTCTGGATGGTGGCCAAGTACTTCGGCATCAGCGAGCGGGACACACTGAAGACGTGGACCGTGCTGGAGACGGTGCTGTCGGTGGCGGGGTTCGTGATGGCCGCCGTACTGAGTGTCTTCGTGTAGGTGGTCCCGGAGGCTGCGCGGACCGTTGCTGCGGGCGGGACCCGGCGGGCCTCGTCCGCCGCGACTGCCCGCAGCGGCGGACTTTGGCCTCGCCCCACGTCAGCGGTGGAGTTCGTGGGGGCGGTGGGGCCACGTGTGTCCGTGGTGGTGCGGTAGCCCCATGTAGGCGTCCGGTAACGATGTTGGGGCCGGGTGTGCCGGGCACAGGATCGTCGACCATACTGCCCGCTGTGGAGCAGCGCATAGGTTCGAGCAGCAAGCCCCTGGAAGGCGCCGGGTTCGACCCGGCCTTCGTCCCCGGGCTCACCTCACCCGTGTCCGGCGAGACGGAGGACACCGAGCCGGCGGGCGCCGTCGAGGCCGCCGACACCCCGGAGCCCACGGCCACGGCGGAGGCCTCCGAGGAGGCCCAGGAGACCGCCGGGGAGGAAACCCCCGACGGCCCTGTCTTCGAGGCCTCCGACCGGCGCGCGAAGATCGTCGCCGACCACCGGGGCGTCCGCCTCTCCCTCGACGACCAGGCCTGCGAGTTCCGTTGGGACGAGATCGGCGCCGTGGAGACGGAGTCCCCGCGCTTCGGCAAGCGGTTCACCATCACGGTGCACACTCCCGACCGGCGCTGGTACCCGATCGAGATCGAGGCCGCGTCGAGGGCGAGTTTCGCCGAGTGGGACGAACAGCTCGACGCGGTCATGGACGAGTACTTCGAGGACGAGACGCCGGAGACGGACGAAGAGTCGTCCGAAGAGGCGTCCGAGAAGACTCCCTAGGGGCGCGGGGTCTTCAGCAGTACTGGGCCTGCTTCCCGATGGACCGGTACATGCAGTCGGAGTTCTCCAGCAGTTGCAGCACGGCGTCCCGGTTGCGCGAGGTCTCCCGCTCGATGACCTCGTCGGGCGGGTAGAAGCCGCCGCCGGAGCTGGACGACGGGTACATCTCGAAGGTGTACGAGAAGATTTTCTGCGTGCCCCAGAGGTAGTCGTCGATCGACCCGTCGGTGATGTACAGGTCGCTCGCCTGCTCCGCCGTGTAACCGTTGCTCGCGGCCATCTTCTGCCCGACCGCCTTGAACACGGCGTTGTCGTCCGCCGTCATCCCGGTCGCCGTGTCGGAGTACGTGTACCCGTAGGGCCACAGCACCAGTTCGCTGTACGTGTGGAAGTCGATGTTCGTCTTGATCTGCTGGACCCCGCCGACGACCCGGCTGCGCACGAAGTTCGCGACCACCTTGACCTCGGGCGCCGACTCCGCGGCCGGACCCCGGTAGGTCTCGGACGACGTCGAGCCGGACGAGCCGCCGCAGCAGCCCCAGCGGTAGGCCCAGTTGCGGTTGAGGTCGGTACCGACCGCCGAGGAACCGGAGTTGGGCTGCCGGTTCTTGCGCCAGGAGCGGTAGGAACCGGTGGCGATGTCGTACTCGCCGCCGTCCGGGTTGAGGTCGGGGATGATCCAGATCTCGCGGCTGTTCACCATGTTCGTGACCCGGGAGTCGGAGCCGTAGCCCGCGCCGAGTTCGCGCAGCAGGTACAGGGCCATCTCCACCGTGAGGTGTTCGCGGGCGTGCTGGTGGTGGGTGAACAGCACCTCGGGCTCGGCCTCGTCGGTCCCCACGTTGTCGCTGATCTTGATGGCGACGATGTCCCGGCCCTGGTACGACGTGCCGATGACCCGCTTGCTCATGATGTTCGGGTAGGCGGCGAGGCGCTGGTCGATCTCGGCGTTCATCTCGGCGTAGTTGTGGTAGCGCGAGTCGGCCGAGGGGAAGTCGTAGAGCCGCGCCCCGTCCTGCGCGGTCCGGTCCGGGGCGGTCCCCGACTCGGAGACCTCGTAGCCGAGTTGCCGCAGTTTCCTGATCTGGTCGGCGCGTCCGGAGACCACGACGGTCTCCTCGTCGGCCTCGTCCACCGTCACGCCCGTCTGCTGGATCGCCGTACGGGTCACGGGTGTCGTGTGCTGGTGGATCTCGTACTGGCGGACGTCCTCGGTGCTCGGTGCCGCCTTCGGGGCGCTGTCGGCGTTCGCGGAGAGCGGGGCCGCGAGGGCGAGGGTCATGAGGGAGGCGACGGCGGCGAGGGTGGCGTAGCGGGTGCCGCCGCGGGCGCCTGAACCGCGTGTGCGAAGTCGCATGAAGTCTCCTGTGTTCTCCGGGTTTTCCGGGATCTCCGGAAGTGGGGGAGTGGAGCGGGGGGTGTTTCAGCGAGTTCTGCGACGTGCTGCCGGTGCGGGTGGCCCGCCCATCGTGGGCTTGTGGCATGAGCAGGTCAAGAGTGAATAAAGTCGTCCTGGCGTGAACTGTGCGTTCCCTGTGGGTTCTTGACGTGCCGTAGGGGCCGCGCAGTGTACGCGGACCGGTGCGCCACCGCGTGGTCCCGGGAGAAGTACACCCGCGGGTGTGAGCGATGCGTGCATATAGGTGAGAGCCGGGATCACAGTGGGATCTCCGACCACACCCCGGAGGACTGGCTGATCATGCGGCACCTGCCGGTCGAGACGACCAGTTTCGTCGACCGGCGCCGTGAACAGGCCGCGGGTCGCGAACTGCTCACCCGCGCCCGCCTGGTCACGCTGACCGGCCCCGGCGGCGTCGGCAAGACCCGCCTCGCCGCACGCCTCGCGGCCCGCACGGAACGCACATTCCCCGACGGAGTCCGCTTCGTCCACCTCGCCGGGCTGCGTGACCCCGAACTGGTCCCGCTCGCCGTCGCCGACGCGCTCGGCCTCCACGACCACTCCGCGAGGCCGCCGTCGGAGGCACTCGTCGCCCATGTACGGGACCGCAAGGTGCTGCTGGTCCTCGACAACTGCGAACACCTGCTGCACGCCTGCGCCCACCTCGCGGCGGCGCTGCTGCACGGCACCACGGGGGTCCGGATCCTCGCGACCAGCCGGCACCGGCTCGGTCTCACCGAGGAGAACCTCCTCGACGTACGACCGCTGCCGGCCCCCGATCCGGACGGCGACCTGTCCGCGGCCGACGGCTACCCGGCGCTGGCCCTGTTCGCCGACCGGGCGGCCGCGGTCGTCCCCGGGTTCGCGCTCACCGCCGGCAACCGGGCCGCCGTGGCCCGTCTGTGCCGGCGGCTCGACGGACTGCCGCTCGCCATCGAACTCGCCGCGGTACGCATGCGCGTGCTCGGCGTGGAACAGCTCCTGGAACGCCTCGACGACCGCTACCGCCTCCTGACCTCCGGCAGCCCCGCGGCCCTGCCGCGCCACCGGACCCTGCGGGCCGCCGTCGACTGGAGCCACGAACTGTGCACCGGGCGAGAGCAGTTGGTCTGGGCGCGGCTCTCGGTCCCGGCCGGCGGCTTCGACCTCGAGACGGCGGAGGCGGTGTGCGCGGACGGCGACCTCGTCCAGGGCGCCGACGTCCTGGAAGCGGTCGCCGGGCTCGTGGACAAGTCCGTACTGTTCCGGGAGCCCGGGCCGGACGGGGTGCGGTACCGGCTCCTGGACACGTTGCGGCACTACGGCCTGGAGCGGCTGCGGGACATGGCGGGCGAGGAGCTCGCCACCCGGCGCCGGCACCGGGACTGGATACTGCGGCGGGCAGCCGCCTGCGAACGGGCCTGGTTCGGTCCCGGTCAGCGGGAGATCGTCGCCCGGCTCCGCGCGGACCAGGACAACCTGCGGGCGGCACTGGACTTCAGCCTGCCGAGGCCCGCCGCGGCGGTCCTCGGAGGGGCTCACGACGAGGACGCGCCGGGCGGAACGGCCCGCATGACAGCAGGACCCGCCGCGGACGCTCCCTCCGAGTCCCACTCCGCGCCCGGCTCCACGGCCCACGCCGCCGCAGCACCCCGTTTCGCGTCCGCCCCCGGCGCAGTGCACCAGCCCTCCGCGCGGGCCACCCCGTTCGAGCCCGGCGAGGGTGTCGTGCCGTCCCCCGCCGAGCCACGGTTCGCCGGAAACCCCGTCGCAGAGGCCTGGTCACCGTCCTACTTCACGGCCGGCCCCGCCGCTGCCTCCTCCCCCTCGGCCGCCCCGTTCGAGCCCCGCGAGGGTGTTCTGCCGCTCCCGGCCGACGCTCCCGCCGGGCTGCTGCGCGCCGCAATCCCCGTCGCGGAGGCCCACTCAGCGTCCGGCCCCGCCGCCGTGCCCCGCCCCGCCCCGCCGGCCGCCCCGTTCGAGCCCCGCGAGGGTGTTCTGCCGCTCCCGGCCGACGCTCCCGCCGGGCTGCTGCGTGCCGGAGCCCCCGTCGCGGAGGCCCACTCAGCGTCCGGCCTCGCCGCCGTGCCCCGCCCCGCCCCGCCGGCCGCCCCGTTCGAGCCCCGCGAGGGTGTTCTGCCGCCCCCGGCCGACGCTCCCGCCGGGCTGCTGCGCGCCGGAGCCCCCGTCGCGGAGGCCCACTCAGCGTCCGGCCTCGCCGCCGTGCCCCGCCCCACCTCGCCGGCCGCCCCCTCCGAGCCCCGCGAGGGCGGTGCTCCGACCCCCGCCGACGCCCTCGCCGGGCTGCGGCTCGCCGGAACCCTCTGGTTCTACTGGCACGCCTGCGGGGCTCCCCGCGAGGGCCGTCACTGGCTCGAGCGGGCCCTGGAGGCGAACCCGGAGCCGACTTCCGAACGGGCCCGCGGGCTCTGGGTGGCCGGGCTGCTCGCCGGGTGTCCCGAGGACCTCACCCGGGGACTGCGCCGGGCCGAGGACGCGCGGGAGCTGGCCCGCGGTCTCGGGGACGCCGCCGAAGCCGCCCACGCCGAGTACGTCATCGGCGTCATCCGGCTCTTCGCCGGCGAACTCCCCGCCGCGCTCGCCCACTTCGAGGCCGGTGTCGCCCGTGGCCCCGTACCCGGCCAGCACCTCAGCCTCGTCGGCCTGGACCAGGTCGAACTCGCCTGCGCCCTCGGTTTCCTGGGCCACGCCGACCGGGCCGTCGAGGTCTGCGAGAAGACCCTGCGGCTCTGCCACGAGCACGGCGAGGAATGGGTCCGCTCCTACGTGCTGCGCATGCTCGCCCTCGCCCACACCGTGAAACAGGACTGGCCGCGCGCCGAGCAGTACGCCCGCGAGGCCCTGCGGCTCAAACTCGCCGTCAACGACCTCATCGGCCTCGCCCTCACCCTCGACCTCACGGCCCGCATCGCCACCGAGCGCTCGGAGCACGAGCGGGCGGCCGTGCTCCTCGGCGGGGCCGACCGGGCCTGGGCCGCAGTCGACCAGGGGAGATGGGGTTCCGAGGCACTCAACTCCGTGCGGCGGGACACGGAGTGCCGGGCCGGGCGGGCCCTCGGCGCGACCGCGTTCAGCGCCGGGTACGACCGGGGCGCGGGCCTCACCCTCACCGAACTCGTCGGATACGCGCTCCAGGAACCCGGGCTCCCCGACGTGACGCCCCCGCCCGCACCGGACCGGCCCCAGGTCCGCCTCACCCCCCGGGAGGCCCAGGTCGCCGAACTCGTCGCCGAAGGACTCGCCAACCAGCAGATCGCGGACCGCCTCGTCATCGCCCGCCGCACCGCCGAGGGCCATGTCGAACGGATCCTCAACAAGCTCGGCTTCCACACGAGAACGCAGATCGCCACGTGGGTGACGGCTCAGCGCTGAGGACGTACGTCGCCCGACCCATCCACCCCACCGAAGGACCCTCCATGACCACCGCCTTCGACCACCGCATGGCCGGCTACGGCACCGACGAGGAATTCCTCGCCGCCGCCCTGCCCTTCCTCGCCGAAGCCCTCGACACCCCCGAGGAACCCCCGCCCACGGCCATCGCCTCCCCCCACAACCTCACCCTGCTCCGGGACGCCCTCGGCACGGACGCCCAGCACGTCACCCTCATCGACCACACCGACTGGTACACCGGCTCCGCCGCGAACGCGGTCGCGCAGGGCGCCGGTTACCTCGCGGCGCACGCCGGGCCCGGCGGCCGTATCCACCTCCTCATGGAACCCGTCTGGAACGGCAGGGCCGGCAGCACCCCCCGCGAGACCACCGAGTGGATCCGCTACGAAGCACTCGCCAACCTCCTCTTCGCGCCGCTCGCCACCACCGCCCTGTGCGCCTACGACAGCCGCACCGCGGGCCCCGCGATCATCGACGCGGCCCGCAGGGCCCACCCCGGCACCGGCGTGTACGAGGACCCCGTACGCCTCACCGCCGAACTGGACGCCGTGCCCCTCGCGCCGCCCCCGCCGGACGCGGAACTCCTCACCGACCTGGCCCCCGACGCCGTACGGCTGAAAGCGCAGGCCCGGGGTCTGGCGCCCGCCGACGCGGAGCTGTTCGCGACGGCCGTCGCCGAGGCGGCGGAGGCCGTGGGACAGCGGACCGGTACCGCGCTGCTGTGGGGACAGGACAGGCACTGCGTCTGCGAACTGCGCTCGCGGCGCCGGGTGGACGATCCCCTCGCCGGGTTCGTCCCGCCGGACGCCACCGACCTGGAACCCGGGCAGGGGCTCTGGTACGCGCGTCAGGTGTGTGCGTACGTCGACGTACGCGACCACCGGGACGGGGCGACCGTTCGACTGCGGTACGCGTAGCCGTACAGGTGTGGTGCAGGTATGGAATCAGGTAGTACTCCCCGTGTGCCCCGACCCCGCACGGGTCACCCTGAGAACATGCTGCAACTCTCCGGGGGCCACCTCCCGGACCCCGACCCTCGATACGCCGCCTATCCCCAACCCCCACTGGGAGCAGGTCACTTGAGTGTCGAGTACGACCCACGTCCGTCCGCCGTCCGCGAGGCCCGCGCCGAGGTGCGCAAGCAGTTGGAGGGGTGGGGGCTCACGGAGCGGGACGACCTGGTGGACACCGCCGAACTCCTGGTGAGCGAACTGGCCACCAACGCCCTCCTGCACTCGACGAGCCGCTTCACCCTCACCCTGTCCGCCGCGCACGGCGTGCTGCGCTGCGAGATCGCCGACTCCGACCGCGGTACCCCGCAGGTGCTGGACGCCGGGGTCGAGGAGAGCGGCCGCGGGATGTTCCTGGTGGCGGCGCTCGCCCTGCGCTGGGGCTGTCACCAGGACGGGGCGGGCAAGACGGTCTGGTTCGAACTGGGCACCTGCGGGGCCGGCGGCTGCGGTGGACGCCTCCCCGGGGTGCTCTGACTTCCTTCACGGCACGCCCTCTTGCCGGGCCGCGATCTTTAGGGTTTCTTGACCTTCATGGCGGACACCACGGACAAGACAGTGACCGGTGAGGCGAACTCCGTACCCCGCAAGTCCAGTTGGCGTCACATCGGCCCCGGGATCGTCGTCGCGGCGACCGGCGTCGGCGCCGGGGACCTGGTCGCCACGCTCATCGCGGGCAGCAACTTCGGCTACACCCTGCTGTGGGCCGCGGTGATCGGCTGTCTCGTCAAGATCTCCCTCGCGGAGGCCGCGGGGCGCTGGCATCTGTCCACCGGCAGCACCCTGTTCGACGGCTGGGCGAGCCTGGGCCGCTGGACCACCTGGTTCTTCGCCGTCTACGTGGTGATCTGGGGTTTCGTGTACGGCGCGGCGGCGATGTCGTCGAGCGCGCTGCCGCTCCAGGCCCTGTTCCCCGACGTGATGGACCTCGAATGGTGGGCCATCGCCTGCGGTCTGGTCGGCCTGGTCTTCGTCTGGTTCAACAAGTACGCGGTCTTCGAGAAGGTCATGACGGTCCTGGTGGGCGTCATGTTCGTGGTGACCGTGTACCTGGCGATCAGGGTCACCCCGAACCTGCCGGACGCCTTCGCCGGCCTCCTTCCCGTCCTGCCCGACGAGAAGGACTCCATCCTCAACACCCTCGGCCTGATCGGCGGCGTCGGCGGCACGATCACGCTCGCGGCGTACGGCTACTGGGTCAACGCCAAGGGGTGGACGAACACCGGCTGGATGAAGGTGATGCGCCTCGACAACCGGGTCGCCTACCTCACCACCGGCGTCTTCGTCGTCGCCATGCTCTTCGTCGGCGCGGAGCTGCTGCACTCGGCGAACGTGGCGATCGCGAGCGGCGACAAGGGGCTCATCCAGCTGAGCGACATCCTGGAGGACGAGTACGGCTCGGCGACCGCCACGTTCTTCCTCATCGGCTTCTTCGCCACGTCCTTCACCTCGCTGATCGGCGTCTGGCACGGGGTGAGCCTGATGTTCGCGGACTTCGTGGCGCGCTACCGCGACCGCGAGGGGGCAGCGGCCTCCGGCCAACAGGTCGCGTCCGGCTCGCGCGAGCGGTCCTGGCCCTTCCGGGCGTATCTGCTCTGGCTGACCTTCCCGCCGATGGTCCTCCTCTTCCAGGGCCAGCCCTTCCGCCTGGTCATCGTCTACGGCGTCCTCGGCGCGGCCTTCCTCCCCTTCCTGGCCGGCACCCTGATGTGGCTGCTGAACACCTCCCGCACGCCCAGGCAGTGGCGCAACGGTCCCCTGAGCAACGCCATGCTGGCGATCGCGGGCCTGCTGTTCCTGGTCCTGTGCGTGAAGCAGATCTGGGACCAGCCGTGGTCGGAGTTCTTCTAACTGCCGCTCCACCACCGGGCGTCGAGCGCCATCGCGCGCATCTGGGCGATGGTCAGCGCGGGGGCCTGACGGGTCGCGGGTTCGTTCTGGGTACCGGCGTTGAAGGCGCTGATCACCACGCGCCTGCCGTCGGCGCGCATGGTGTCGACGGTCCACATGACCTGGTCGTTGCCCTTGTCGCCGGGGCCTTGCTTGACGGCGACCCGGGTGCCGTCGGCCAGGGTCTCGGAGTCCGAGCCGAAGAGGTCACCGGCCGAGTCCAGCATGTCGGGCTGCACATTGACCTGGACCAGGCTTTCGCCCTTGCCGTCGTCGACCACCGCGTAGGCGAAGTCGCCGTCGTCGCCGCTCTTGCCGGTCACCTTCAGTCCCTTCGGCAGCAGGGCCAGCAGGTGGGTGCGGGCGTGCAGGTCGGAGCCGGGGAGCTCCGGCTCGGGCTGGGGCTCGGGGAGGGCGTTCGCCACGGTGCGCCACTCCTTCGCCGCCGCCAGCCGCGTCAGTTGAGCCGGGCTCAGCGGGGGATCGGTCCGGGTGACGGGCTTGTCCTTCTCGGCGGACGCGTTCCACTCGTGCACGGTGATGTGCTGACCCACCGGGGTGACCAGCTCGGCGGTCCAGAGCTTGGTGTCCACCCGGCGGTCGGGATACTCGTACCCCTGGAGCACGGTTACCACGGAGCCGTCGGCGAGCCGGCTCGTTCTGCAGGCGTCGTAGGGGATGTACACCCGGTCGGGGCACTGGGCCGCCTGCCGGGCCTCCGTACCGCCCGGCTGCACCCGGCCCACGGTGACCCCGATGGCCGCGGCGCCGTCGCCGTCGTCGAAGACGAGCCCGGCGGACGGCGCGGCCACCTTCCGGTCGTCGGTCGACTCGGTGCCCTGCCCGCGCTCGTCGCTGAAGTGGCCCTTGGGCAACAGGCTCTTGAAGGTCTCGATCATCTGCTCGCCGGTCGTGGGCGTGGCCGTGGCGCTCGGCTTCGGCTTGGTGGACGCTGTCACGGACGACGGCACGGCCTCGGCCGCCGTACCGCCCGGATGCAGGACCAGCGCCCCGCCCACGCAGGCGAGCACGACGCTCGCGGCGCCCCCGGCGACGGCGGCCCGCCGCGCCAGCCGCTTGCGCCGGCCCCGCACCGCGCCGCGCGCGGCGAGGGCCGTGCGGTCGGTCTCGAACCCGCCGCCGGTCTCGTGCAGGGCGACGGCGAGCCGCTCCTCGAAGGGGTCGTAGTGCTGGTCTGCGGACATGGGGCACCCACCGTTCGGGTTCGGTCGGACGAAAGGGAAGTAAGGGGGCCGGTCAGGGCCGGGCGTAGGCGCCGATGTCCTCGCCGAGGAGCGCGCGCAGCTGCTTGAGGGCTCGGGTGCAGCGCGTGCGGACAGCTGCCGCGCTGGCGTTCAGGACACTGGCGGTCTCCTCGATGGAGCGGTCCTCCCAGTAGCGCAGGACGACCACGGCCCGGTCCTTGGCGGGCAGTCGTGCGAGGGCGTCGAGCAGCGTCAGCCGCAGGGGCGTGTCGACACCGGCGGCCGCCACCTCCGGCAGGACGTCGGTCGCGCGCTCTCTGCTGCTGCGGCGGCGACGATGGGTCAGGAACACCCGGACCAGGACGGTCTGCGCGTACGCCGCGGGGTTGCCGACGCCGGAGATCCGGCTCCAGCGGACGTAGATCCGCCCGAGCGCCTCCTGCACCAGGTCCTCCGCGAGATGAGTGTCACCCGCGGTCAGCAGACAAGCCGACCGGTACAGATGTCCGGCCCGGGCAGCGGCGAACTCCGCGTACTCGTCCGCGCGGGCCTGTCTCATGTGCGTTCCCCCTGGTGCTGTGCGCCCCGGCCGTGGAAGAGGTCCTCACTTCAACTGACGCTGTGGGGCGGGGAGAATGTTTCACATGACCTGGAGACAGTCCGCGACGCGAGGGGACGGACACCGATGACCACCCCGCCACCGCCCGGCCGGCCCTACGGCGACCAGCCCCCGCCCCCTCCTCCGCCCCCGGCCCCGCCGACCGCGCCGCCACCGGGCTTCGGCCCGCCGCCCGCGCAGTACGGCTACGGCTACCCGCCGCCGCCCCCGCCCCCCGAGGGCCCGGAGTTCATGGCCGTCGACCGCCACAACTCCGTCGTCGTCGACTCCGCGGGCGTCGCCTTCGAGGACCACGGCCACTCCGCCGAGTTCCCCTGGCACGAGATCCGCAGCGTCCACTACAAGGCCGGCCCGAACGGCAAGACCCTGATGGTGGCCGTCATCCACCTCGACGGCCGCTTCTACGAGTGCGTCGTGGACGCGAAGACCCGGGACACCCTCGGCCGCTGGTTCGCGGGGCTGGCCCCGGTCCTGGGGTACTACCGGCCGTTGGTGTGAGGGGTGGACGCGAGGGTTCCTGGGCCACGAGGTGCGTGTCTGAGGTGACGGTGGTCGTGCGCTTCCTTCGTCGGCGCGAAGACCCGCGACACTATGGACCGCTGGTTCGCGGGGCCGGCGCCGGTCCTGGGGTACTACAAGCCTTTGGCGTGAGGGTGGACGCGAGGGTTCCGGGGCCATCAGGCGCGTGTCGGAGGTGACGGTGGTCGTGGGCTGCCTCCGTGTCCGGTCCGCCTTGGCGCCCGCTTCTCGCCGGTCCGCGTCACCCGGGGGCCGAGGGTGACGTCGTCCCGCGTCCGGGATCACCGCCTCTCGGTCCTCCCAGCCACCTCGTGCAGGGCCGCGGGTTCTCACCGCGCAGCCGCATCGGGAGCCACGACCACCCGGACCGCGCGACCGGCCCGTGCCTCCTCAGGGCACGGGCGGGCACACGCGGAGCCCGAGGGGGCGTGACGGGCCGGGAGGTCATGCCGGTCCTCCAGGGCGGCAACCCGGCCGCGTCCTGACCCCCGGCTACGGCAATCCGTGCACGTGCGGTCCCACCGTGTTGGACCAGGCATTGCCCGCCGCCGCGTCCCAGTTCGTCGACCAGGTCATGGCGCCGCGGAGGTCGGGGTAGGTCTTCGACGGCTTGAACGAGCCGCAACCCGTGCCCTTCGTCAGGCAGTCCAGCGCGTTGTTCACCACGGAGGGCGAGACATAGCCGCTGCCCGCCCCGCTCGTGGACGCCGGCAGACCCAACCCGACCTGGGACGGGGCCAGTCCGCCCTCCAGCTGGATGCAGGCGAGGGCGGTCAGGAAGTCCACCGAGCCCTGGGAGTAGACCTTGCCGTCGCAGCCCAGCATCGAACCGCTGTTGTAGTACTGCATGTTGACGACGGTGAGGATGTCCTTCACGTTCAGCGCGGTCTGGAAGTACGCGTTGGACGTGGACTGCATGTCGATCGTCTGGGGTGCCATCGTGAGGATCAGACCCGACCCCGCCTTTGCCGCGAGCGATCGCAACGCCTGTGACATGTAGGTCGGGTTGAGCCCGTTCTCCAGATCGATGTCGACGCCGTCGAAGCCGTACGTCTGCATCAGCGCGTACACCGAGTTCGCGAAATTGGCCGCCGATGTCGGGTCGCTCACCGACACCGTGCCGTTCTGGCCGCCCACGGAGACGACGACCTTCTTGCCCGCCGCCTGCTTCGCCTTGATGTCCGCCTTGAACTGGTCGACCGTGTACCCGCCGAGCCCGGCCGAGTCCAGGGTGAAGGTCACGGCACCCGGAGTCGTCGTCGCGTCCGCGAAGGCGACCGCGATGATGTCGTACTGCGACTGCACGGCCGACAGCCTCTGGACCGTCGCCCCGTTGTTGAAGTTCTGCCAGTACCCGGTGACCGCGTGCTTCGGCAGCGCGCCGCCTCCGTTGCCCGAAGTGGGGGTCGTCGTCCCCGTCACCGCGCCCGACTTACCGGACTCACCCGCCGAGTTGGTCGCCGTGACCTGGAAGCTGTACGACGTCGACGCGGCCAGCCCCGTCACGGTCGCCGACGTCCCGGTCACCGCCGTGACCTTCGTGCCGTTGCGGTACACGTTGTAGCCCGTCGCGCCCGACACCGTGTTCCAGGCGAGGGAGACGGACGAGGAGGACGTGCCGGAGACGGTGAGGCCGGCCGGTGCCGCCGGGACCGTGGGAAGGGGGTCACCTCCGCCGCCCCCGTCCGGGCCGTACACCGACACGTCGTCGGCGAGGTACGCGGCCTGGCCGTACCAGCCGTGCGTGTACACCGTCACCGAGCTCGTCGAGGCGCCCGTGGTGAAGGTGGTCGTCAGCTGCTTCCAGGAGGCGGAGTCCGGGGTCCAGGCCGACACGTCCGTCGTGCCGGTGCCGGTCGCGCCCAGGTAGGCGTAGCCGCCCTGCACCCAGGCGCTCAGCGTGTACGTCGCGTTCGGCTTCACGGCCACGGTCTGGACGCACTGGGCGTTGTCCTGTCCGGCCGGCGTCGCCTTCAGCGCGGCCGAGCCGCCGTGCACGGGGGAGGAGACGGTCGTGCCGCTGCTCGCCGAACAGGTCCAGTTGGTCAGGCCGGACTCGAAGCCGGCGTTCTTCGCGTTGTTGACGTCCGCGGCGGACGCCGGTCCCGCGACGCCGAGGGCGCCGCCCAGGGCGAGGGCAGCGGTGAGGACCGCGGTCCGGAACCGCGCCGGTTTTCTGCTGAGTATGGGCATGACAAGAGAGTTGGTCCAGACCAATCCCGCTGTCAAGGAGGATGTCGAGGATGGATGCACAACTGGCCTTTCTCTGGCCCGCGCACGTGGCAAGTGCGCCCCATCTGGGCGGTAATCGCCCGCTTTTGATCCGTCAGGCAGGCCAGGAAGTCACAGAATCGCTGTTCTCCGGCCATAGACCCGTGGTTACAGTGCTCAGGTAGTCACGCAGTGAAGTCGACCGGGTGCGCCGGAGTGATCCGTCGGACCCTCGGGCATGGGATACGGGGAGCTGCGCGTGCCAACTGCCATCGCAGTGACCGGCGCCGACATGGCGCTGCCGGCACAGGACGAGCGGACCCTGCCCGCCGTCGTGCTCGACGGCCTCGACCGGCAGCCGCTCGACCACTCGCTCGCCGCCCTCCAGACGCTGATCGACCAGCACGGCCATGTGATCGTCGTGTACTCCCGAGCCGTGCCCCCTGCGGTGGACCAGCGGCTGCGCACCGTGCGGTCCCTCCTCGAGAGCGACCGCATCGCCCTGTTCCAGCCCGAACTGCCACCCCTCGCGATCGCCGTCCTGGCCCGTCAGCTGAGACAGCTCGCCTCCTGCGACCTCAGCCCCGGCGTCCTCGCCTCGGCGGGGCGGCTGCTCACCCACTACCTCCACGCGGGCGCGCTCCTCGGCTCGGTGGCCAAGCTCGACCGGGTCCCCGTCGGGCTCAAGTCGCACGCCAAGTCGTGGGTGCCGGGCAGCCAGTTCGCCGTGCTCGCCCACCCCCAGCCGCAGCTCGTCAGGATCACCCCGGAGGCCACCCTCGCCGGTCCGGAGTTCGCCACCTCGATGCTGGTCGCCCGCGGCCAGCTGCAGTCCGACTGGGTCTCCGGGCACCTGGCCAAGTCCTGGCGGATCCAGGGGCTGCGCGAGACCCCGCTGCCCGCCGAGTCCGCCCCGTGGTGGGGCACCGGCAAGCTGATCGAGTTCTGCACCTTCCTGCCCGACCTGTCCGTCCTTTACCAACTGGTCACCTCGGTACGGCAGAACATCTGTCACTGGTGCGGTATCGACGTCATCGGAGACCGCTGCGTCTTCTGTTCGGCCACCGCACCGATGACGACCGTTCCTCAGCAGCACCGGCACCAACTGCCCGCCGGGTGAGCCGTACGCCGGATCGCCCCCGTCCCCGATTCCGCTCGACCGAGCCCCCCAACGAGGTCCACGGTTCATGAACTCCCGTCAGCGCCGCGGCGTGATACTCCTGCTCCTGTCGGTCCTGGGCGCCCTCGCGGCCTTCGCCGGCGTGCTCTCCGTCATCGACGACGTGAAGTCCAAGGTCGGCCCCGAGGTCACGGCGTACGAGGTCAAGGCGGACATCCAGCCCTACACCCGGCTCACCGCGGCGCAGTTCGAGAAGACCGAGATGCCCGAGCGCTGGCTGTCCGCCAACGCGGTCACCGACCTCGCCGCCCTCCGCGACAAGATCGCCGTGACGACCCTCAAGAAGGGCTCCCTGCTGCAGAGCGACATGATCGTCGACCAGCCCGCCCTGCAGCCCGGGCAGCAGGAGGTCGCCATCATGATCGACGCGGCGACCGGCGTCGCCGGCAAGATCACGCCGGGCTCCGCGGTCAACGTGTACGCCACCTTCGAGGGACAGAAGGAGGGCGACCCCGACCAGTCGAAGATCATCGTGACGAACGCCCGGGTCCTCGACGTGGGGGAGATCACGGCCCTCCAGCCCGACGCCGACGAGCGCACCCGCGCGGCCACCGACGCCGTCCCCATCACCTTCGCCCTCTCCGCCCTCGACGCCCAGCGCATCACGTACGCCGAGTCGTTCGCCAAGCGGGTCCGGCTCGCGCTGGTCGCGCCGGGCGAGACCGGGACCGTGCCCGAGCGGCAGCGCACGTACGAACTCGCGAAGGACAAGTGAGAGGCCGCCATGCCCACGAGGATCCTTCCGGCCGTCGGCGACGCGGACGCGGTCCGCTCCCTCACCACGCTGCTCAGCCAGCTCCCGGACGCCGAGCCCGTCGCCCCGGTCACCGACTCCACCCAGCTCATCGACACCCTGGCCCGCCTGGCGTCCGAGTCGATCGACGAGCTGCCGGAAGTGGTCGTCGTCCACGAGCGCATCGGTCCCGTCCCGGCCCTGGAGCTCATCCGCGAGGTCGCCCTGCGCTTCCCGGCCGTCGGCGTCATCCTCGTCACCTCCGACGTCAGCCCCGGCCTCTTCCAGGCCGCCATGGACTACGGCGCCCGCGGCCTCATCTCCCTCCCGCTCGGCTACGAGGAGCTCGCGACCCGCGTGCACGCCGTCGCCCAGTGGTCGACGGGCGTACGACGGCACCTGGGCGCCACCACCGACGTGTTCACCGGCATCGGCGGCACGGTCGTCACGGTCAGCGGCGCGAAGGGCGGCGTCGGCGCCACCACGACCGCCATCCAGCTCGCCCTCGCCGCCCAGGCCTCCGGCCGCGCCACCGCCCTGCTCGACATGGACCTCCAGACCGGCGACGTCGCCTCCTACCTGGACGTCCAGTTCCGCCGCTCGGTCGCCGACCTCGCCACCATCACCGACATCTCCCCGCGCGTCCTCGCCGACGCCGTGTTCGCCCACGACACCGGCCTCGCGCTGTTGCTCGCCCCCGGCGAGGGCGAACGAGGCGAGGAGGTCACCGAGCGCGCCGCCCGCCAGATCGTGAGCGCCCTGCGCTCCCGCTACGAGGTCGTCGTCGTGGATTGCGGGGCCCAGCTCAGCGGGGCGGGCGCCGCGGTCGTGGAGATGGCCGACACGGCCCTGCTGGTCACCACGCCGGACGTGGTCGCCGTACGCGGCGCCAAGCGTGCCGTACGCATGTGGGACCGGCTCCAGGTCCGCAAGGCCGAGGAGACCACCGTCGTCGTCAACCGCCACAGCCGCGGTACGGAGATCCAGCCCGCGCTCATCCAGAAGATCACCGGCACGGGCGTCGCGGCGACCGTGGTCCCGGCGAACTTCAAGGAGCTCCAGGGCGCGGTGGACGCGGGCCGGGTCCACGAACTCGACGCCAAGGGCACGGTCAAGCAGGCCCTGTGGACGCTCGCCGGTGAACTGGGCCTGGTCAAGGGCACCGAGGCGAACTCCCATCGCAACGGGGGGCGGGAGCGGGGGGCGTTGGCCTTCCGGCGGCGCAGGGAGCTGGGGAGGTGAGCGCGGTGGATCTCCGGGGGTTCCGGCGGTTTCCGCGGTTCCGGCGGGACGACGGCCAGGTGACCATCGAGTTCCTGGGGATGACCCCGCTGATCCTGATCACGCTGGTGTTGCTGTGGCAGTTCGTGCTGCTGGGGTACACCTTCACGCTGGCGGGGAATGCTGCGGACGAGGCGGTACGGGCCGCGACGGCGGCGGCGCCGGGGGAGCGGGAGGCCGCGTGCGAACAGGCGGGACTCGACAAGCTGCCCGGCGCCTGGAGCGGCCGGGTCAGCTGCAGCACCGGCGGCGGATACGTCACGGCCGATGTCCACCTCGACGTCCCCGTCCTGTTCCCGGGCACGATCGCCTTCCCCTTCCAGGTCGACGGACACGCGGGCGCCGTGGAGGAGGACAGGGACTGAGATGCCGTACTCCGGAGAGAACCGAGCACACCGCGACCGGAACCGGGACCGCGGCCAGGTCGCCCTCGAATACCTCGGCTTCATCCCGATCCTGATCCTCGTCGCCATGGCCGGCGTGCAGATCGGGCTCATCGCCTACACCGCCCAGCAGGCCGGTACGGCGGCCAGGGCCGGGGCGCGGGCCGCCTCGCTGGACCTGAGCGCGCAGGAAGGCTGTGTGAACGCGATCAGTGACTGGCTGTCCGTCGGCTGCGCCGAGGGCGGGGGCGGCGACTCGGTCACCGTCACCGCCACCGTCCAGATCCCGTCGATCGTCCCCGGCTGGAGCTTCGACCCCGCCGTCAAGACCGCCACCATGCCGCTCGACCACTGAACGAGGTGCCCCCCATGAGCCTGCGGTCCCGCATCAACACCCCCGAGGAGAACGGCAGCCGGGGTGAGGACGGCCACATGGTCTCCTCCTACCGGGCCAAGCTCCTCGAGGAGATCGACCTCGCGGAGATGAGCTCGCTGGCGGCGGCCGAGCGCCGGGCCCGCCTCGAGCGGGTGCTCGGGCACATCATCAGCCGTGAGGGTCCGGTCCTGTCGACGGTCGAACGCTCCCAGCTGATCCGTCGGGTGGTAGACGAGGCGCTGGGCCTCGGCATCCTCGAGCCGCTGCTCGAAGACGCGTCCATCACCGAGATCATGGTCAACGGCCCCGACTCGATCTTCGTCGAACGCGCCGGCCGTGTCGAGCAGTTGCCGCTGCGCTTCCCCTCCCACGACCAGCTGATGCAGACCATCGAGCGCATCGTCTCCACGGTCAACCGGCGCGTGGACGAGACGAACCCGATGGTCGACGCGCGCCTCCCGTCCGGCGAGCGCGTGAACGTCATCATCCCGCCGCTCTCCCTGACCGGCGCGATCCTCACCATCCGCCGCTTCCCCCGCTCCTACACACTGCAGGAGCTGGTCGGCTTCGGCTCGCTCGACGAGAACATGCTGTACCTGCTGGCCGGCCTGGTGCAGGCGCGCTTCAACATCATCGTGTCGGGCGCCACGGGCACCGGAAAGACGACCCTGCTCAACGCCCTGTCCGGGCTCATACCGGAGGGCGACCGGATCATCACCATCGAGGACTCCGCCGAACTCCAGCTCCAGCAACGCCACGTGGTCCGTCTGGAGTCGCGCCCGCCGAACGTGGAGGGCCAGGGCCGGATCACCATCCGCGACCTGGTCCGCAACTCCCTGCGCATGCGCCCCGACCGGATCGTGGTCGGTGAGGTCCGCGGCGGCGAGTCCCTGGACATGCTCCAGGCGATGTCGACGGGCCACGACGGCTCCCTCGCCACCGTGCACGCCAACAGCGCGGAGGACGCGCTGATGCGGCTGAAGACCCTGGCCTCGATGTCGGAGGTGGAGATCCCCTTCGAGGCGCTGCACGACCAGATCAACAGCGCCGTCGACGTGATCATCCAGCTCACCCGGTTCGCCGACGGCGCCCGCCGCATCACCGAGATCGCCCTGCTCGAGAGCAACGGCAGCGAGCCGTACCGCCTGGTGACGGTGGCCCGCTTCGACGCCCAGCCCATGGCGGCGGACGGCCGGATCTACGGCCGGTTCGAGTACTTCCCGCTTCCGCGCCGTACCGTCGACCGCCTCTACATGGCGAGCCAGCCCACCCCCCAGGCCTTCGGGGTGGCCCAGTCCGCGAATCAGTTGGCCATCCGAGAAGCCAGGTAGGAACAGGTAGGACGCACCCTCATGGACCTGCAGACCCTAGTCACGCTCACCATCGGCGTCACGCTGCTGACGTGCGCGCTCGCCGTCGTGGGCGTCCACTTCTACGCCAGGGGGCGGGCGCAGCGGGCGGCACTGGTCGACCGGTTGTCGGCCGCGGGCCAGGTGCCGTACACCGGCCGCCGCAGGCACTTCCGCGACCTGGACCGGCGGCTGCGCCGCACCCGGCTCGGCCGGGAGCTGGAACTGCGGCTGGCGGCGACGGGTCTCGACGTGACGCCGGGCGAGTTCTTCGCGGCGATGATCGGGCTCGTCGGGGGCCTGTGGCTGATCGGCCAGGCGATGCTGGCGCCCTTCTTCGGCCCGCTGGCCGGCCTTGCGGGCGTGTGGGCGGCGGTGCAGTTCCTCAACTGGCAGCGCCAGAAGCGCATCGAGAAGTTCATCAACCAACTCCCCGAACTGGCCCGCATCCTGGCCAACGCCACCCACGCCGGCCTCGCCCTGCGCACCGCGATCGGCATGGCGGCGGAGGAGCTGGAGGCGCCGGCCGGGGAGGAACTGGCGAACGTGGCGAACCAGTTGGCGGTGGGTGTGGCGATGGAGGACGCGCTCGACGAGATGGCGAAGCGGCTGCCGTCCCGGGAACTGGTGGTCCTGGTGACGACCCTGGTGCTGTCGAACCGGGCCGGCGGACAGGTGGTCAGTGCCCTGCGCAACCTGACCGAAACCCTGGAGGAGCGCAAGGAGACGCGGCGCGAGGTCCGCACCCAGCTCTCCCAGGTGAACATGACGTCGTACGCGGTCCCGGTCCTGGGCATCGGCTCGCTGTTCCTGATGAACGGCGTGAAGGACGGCGCGCTGGAGCGGATGACGGGCTCGCCGCTCGGCCAGGGCGCGGTGATCATCGCGTTCGCGCTCTACGCGGTGGGATTCATCCTGATCCGCCGCCTGTCACGGATCGACGTCTGAGGAGGGGGTGGCTGTGATCGCATTCGGGCTGGCCCTGTTGATGGCCGTGAGCGTGTGGGGCGTCTTCGCCGGCCTCCGCATGTACCGGGCGGAGGCGAAACTGCCCAGCGACCTGGTCCTGGCACTGGAGGTCGGCTCGACCCGCACCGGCGCGGTCGACTCCCTGATCGACCGGATGGGCATGCGCTACGCCCCCGCGGTCCTTCGCCTGATGGGCCCCAAACAGGTGGCGAAGTACCGCCGCAAGATCGACCTGGCGGGCAACCCGGGCGGCCTGACCATCAACCGCTACGCGGCCCGCAGGGCGGTGTACGGCTTCCTCGGCGCCCTGGGTTTCCTGGTGTTCCTGCTGCGGGGGCAGGTGCTGGTGGCGTTGCTGCTCCTGGCCTTCGGGGCGTTCTGGACGGAGGTCGGCATCTGGTCGGCGATCCGGGTCAGGAAGGACGTCATCGAGCGCACGCTCCCCGACTTCCTGGACGTGCTGGCGGTGGTGGTGAGCGCGGGCCTGGGCTTCCGCCAGGCCCTGGACCGGGTGGCCTCCAAGTACGAGGGCCCCTGGGCCGACGAACTGCGCATCACGCTCCGCCAGATGGACCTCGGCATGAGCCGCCGCCAGGCCTTCGCGGAGCTGCGCCGCCGCAACGACTCCGAACAGGTCGCGATGTTCGTGACGGCACTCCAGCAGGGCGAGGAACTGGGCGCGCCCATCGTGGACACCCTGGTCTCCCTGGCCAAGGACATGCGCCGCACGGACGCCCAGAACGCCCGCCGCAAGGCCGCCCGCGCGGTCCCCAAGGCCACCATGATGATCACCACCTTCATGGTCCCGGCCACGATGCTCCTGCTGGCCGCGGGGCTCCTGCTCGGCTCGGGCACCGACTTCGGCTCGGTCACGGGGAAGTAGGGGGGCGGGGGGTGTCCATGACGGGTGCGCGGAGGGTGGGGCGACGGCCCGGCGGGGTGGTGCGAAGGCCGGTGCATTCGATCGGAGGCGCGGCCGCCGATGGTGCTCAGCCGGTGACGGGGCCACCCGCACCCACACTGGACATCCAGGTCAACGCCCTCCAGGCCATGTGCCGCCAGGTCTTCGGCTTCCGTCTGGCGATGATCGCCCTGGCCGCGCCCGCCGCCCTCCTCAACGCCAACCCCGGCCTCGGCACCCGCCTCGTCGGCGCCGCGGTGGTCGTCACCTTCATGGTCTCGTACGCCCTCTTCAGGGACTGGGAACGCTTCGGCCCCCTCCTCCTGCGCCACCCCACCCTGCTCGCCGCGGACACCCTTTTCGCCAGCCTCCTGCTGATCTCCGCGGGCCCCGACACCACGCTCGCCTACGTCAGTGTCTGCACCCCCCTCCTCGCCGGCATCGCGTACAGCTGGCGGGGCGCCGCGGTCTTCGCGTCCCTCCAGTCACTGATCCTTCTGCTGGCCCAGACGGCCCTCCCGCACCCGAACACCACCCCCGCCGACTTCCTTCTCCTCCCCGGCTTCTGCGTGATCACGGGCGCGGTCGGCTCCACCCTGCGCAACCTCCTGCTCCGCTTCGGCACCGCGACCCAGGCCCTCACCGCGATGAAGGCACGCCTGGCGGTGACGGAGGCGATCGGCGAGGAACGGGCGCGTCTGGCGAGGGAGATGCACGACTCGGTGGCGAAGACCCTCCACGGGGTGGCCCTGGCGGCCGAGGGCCTGGCAGCTTCCGCGGCAGCCCCCACCCCGGACCCGGACCTGCTGAAACAGCAGGCCGAACTCGTGGCCCGGGCGGCCCGCAGAGCGGCGACGGAGTCCCGCGAACTCCTCACGGACCTGCGCCGGGACACGGCCCCCACGACGGACGTACTCGAAGAACTGGCCGCCCGCACAAGGGACTTCAGCGCCCGTACGACCATCCCCGCGACCTACCGGCCCCCCACCCGCCCTCACCCCACCCTCGCCGTCCCCCACCCCGTGGCCCGCCAACTCCTCTCCATCACCGAGGAGGCGATGGAGAACGCCCACCGGCACGCCGAGGCCACCCGCGTCGACGTCACGGCGGACATCGACCCCGACCACGAACTGCTCAGCATCAGCGTCCGGGACGACGGCCGCGGGCTCCCCCCGGACACCACCCTCGACGCACTCCGCCGCTCCGGCCACTTCGGCCTGGTCGGCATGGTGGAACGCGCCGAGTCGGTGGGCGCCCGTCTCCACATCGGCGAGGGCGCGGACGCCAGGGGCACGGAAGTGCTCCTGCAACTGCCCCTGTCACCCGAGAAGTCGAACCGATGACCCCCCACCCCACGAGAGGAGGCCGTGCCATGCCGGACGACCCCCAGCACTCCTCCACCCCGCCGATCGCGCTGTTCCCGACGGCCCCGGCCACCCCCGTCCGGATCGTCGTCGCCGACGACAACCCGGTGGTCCGAGCGGGCCTCACCGCCCTCCTCTCGGGCCGCCCGGACATCACGGTCGTGGCGGAGGCGGCGGACGGCCGGGAAGCCTACGAGGCCGCGACCCTGCACCACCCGGACGTGGTCCTCCTCGACGTCCGGATGCCGGGCGTGGACGGCATCTCGGCGCTCCCGTACCTCGTGCCGATCGCCCCGGTGCTGATGCTCACGTACAGCGGCGAACCGGAGACGGTCCGGGAGGCGCTGCGCAGGGGAGCCGACGGCTACCTCGTCCACGGCGAGTTCACGGCGGACCAGCTCGCCTCGGCCGTACGGGACACCGCGCGGGGCCGCACCCACCTCACCCCCACGGCGGCGGGCGCCCTACTGACCCACCTACGCGATGCGAATGCACACGCCGCACCCCATCTCCCCTTACCTGCAAAGCCAATTCCCCTCAAAGGGCTTTCGCAACTGCAACCATCTATGGCACAGTCGTCATCATCGGACAGGTCGAGTTTCCAACTCAGCGCGAGGGAGGCGGAGATCATGGACCTCATCGCATCCGGCATGACCAACCAGCAGATCGCCGCCGCCTGCTTCATCAGCGAGAAGACGGTCAAGAACCACATCAACCGCATCTTCGCCAAGCTCCACAGCACGAGCCGCTCCGAGGCCGCCGCCAAGTGGCTGGGCACGGCGCCGAGTCCGGGCCGAGGGGTGGGGTGAGCCGTGCCGATGCGAGGTTGGGCCCGGATTTGGGCCCAGGGGCCCTGCGCCGATCGGGATCCGCAGGTCTACGTTCCGGTGGTCGATGGCGGCGACACCGAAGGGTCACACGATGAGCAACCGGTTCAACGACGACAAGGGTCAGACCGCGGTCGAGTACCTGGGCATCATCGCGGTGGTGGTGGCGATCGTGCTGGCGATCACGGGGACGGACATCGGCAACACGATCTACACCGCGATCGTGGACAAGGTCAACGAAGTCATCAGCGGCTGACCGGGCTTCGCAGTCACGACGACGCAGGGCAGGCTTTCCCCATCTACATCACGGTGGTGGCGGGCCTGCTCTTTCTCGCGTTCGCCTTCCTGGCGGTCGGACAGGCCGCGGCCAACCGGAACGGCGCCCAGACGGCGGCCGACGCCGCGGCGCTGGCAGCGGCCCTGGACACGCGGGACAAGCTCACCGACAAGTGGGTGGAGAACGTCCTCGATCCCACCAAGTGGCAGGACATCTTCGACGGCGTGGGAGTGGACTTCGACGGTTGCGCACGGGCAGACGAACTGGCCGCGCAGAACGACGCCACCACTGTGGACTGCCAATCGCTCCCGGGGCTGCTTCCGGGCTACAAGGTCGATGTCAAGACGAACAAGACCGTCGGTGATTCCATAGTCCCCGGAGTCGAGGGCAAGCAGTCGACCCAGTCCGCCACGGCGGTCATAGAACCGATCTGCGGGTTCAAACCGCCTGGCGAAGACGCGGAAGCGTTGCCAAAGCTCACCTGCAAGGGCGACGTCGAGTGGACCCTGGACCCGCACGACCTAACGGATCTGCCCGGACCGGAGGACCTCTTCGACGTCCACCTGGCACAAGCGAACGACGAGTGACGAAGGAAGCGGAGTGATGAGCATTCGGTTCACGGCGAAGGCCCGCAGGGGGATGGTCGCGTTGACGATCGTGGCCGGACTGGCCGTCGGTGTGGCCGGTTGCAGTGGTGGAGGGGACGACGACAAGAAGCCGGAGACGCCGGCGTCGGCCTCCCGCACGGGCGGCTCCGACCCGAGTACTCAGGAAGGCGAGTCCGACGAGCCGATGGCGGAGCTGAAGGGTTCGAGCGGGCTGCTGCTCCAGATCACCTCGGCCACGCGCGACGCCGGCGGCTTCGTCACGGTCAACGGCAACCTGAAGAACGACGGTTCCAAGCGCATCACCATCCCCCCCGCGGTGCGCGGAGACGAGACGGAGATCCTCCGGCACGGCATGTCACTCGGGGGCGCGACCCTGGTGGACGCCACGTCGAAGAAGCGCTACTACGTGCTGCGCGACACGGACGGACGACCGCTGACGACGACCGGCTTCTCGTCGCTGCAACCCGGCGAATCCCTGGCCGTCTTCGTCCAGTTCCCGGCCCCGCCGACCAGCACGACCGACGTCACCTTCCAGCTCCCCACCTTCGCCTCCGCCACCATCCAGATCTCCGGATGACGCCCACCATGACCGCCACCCGAACCCCACCCCGCCTGGCCCTGACCATCACCGTCGCCTCACTGATGGCGGCCCTGACCCTCACCCCGGCCCAGGCCGACGACGGCGGACCCAGCGTCCCGCCCGGCACCGAACCCTCCGCCACCGCGCCCGTCGAGGTGGACCCCAACGACCCGGACCTGAAGCTCCCGGAAGGCGCCACCCTCGCCGAGCCGAAGGTCCTGGACATCAAGCAGGTCGTGGAGGACCAGAGCGGAGACGAACGGCGTGAGGACACCAACGCGGACGTGAAGTTCGCCCTCCAGGCAGAGGTCCTGTTCAGCAAGGACAGCGCGAAGCTGAACGGCGAGGCGAAGGCGCGTATCTCCGCGATCGCGGCGGAGATAAAGAACCAGAACGCCACCCAGATCCGCGTCTTCGGCTTCACCGACAACCTCGGCAGCTACGCCCACGGCCTCACCCTCTCCCGCAACCGCGCCAACGCCGTACAGGACGTCCTCGACCAGGAGCTCAAGGACTCGGGCATCACCTACGAGGTCCGCGGCTACTCCGAGGACTACCCCATCGCCTCCAACACGACAGAGGCGGGCCGCAAGAAGAACCGCCGGGTGGAGGTGTCGTTCCCGCGGGGGGAGAGCTGACGCAGGCGAGCGCGGAGCAGGGCCTGGGATGCAGAGATACGTTTTATAGAGGCGTACTTCTCTATCCAGGCCCCTGCAGCGCCGGCCGTGTCTGGAAGGCCAGCTGCCGTCGCTTCACCAGCAACGTCCTGGGCCCCCAATTCGAACAGATCTGCCGCAAAACTGGGCCCTCCACCACGCCGACCCCGACGTAACTGTCATCGGCATCGCGGAGGGCGCGAAAACCGTTGCTTCCAGCCATCGGCGAAGCCAAGTACATCCACGACCTCATCACCCAGGCCGGACGCGGGTTGGGAGCGCCTCGTGAGCTGTGCGGCGCCGAAAGGACGTGGGGCGCAGGGAGGCCGGATGTCCTCACTCCCCTTCGCCCGCTCAGAGCCAGAACTCCGTTCGAGGGCTTCGGGAGGCCAAGCGTCCAGGTGATAATTTTGCTGGCGCGTCGCCGACGAATTTGCTTCATATCGAAAGCCTCGCCCCGCACGGAGCGGAAAAGCATGGGGGGATGGGACATGTCTGGCGGCACGGACATCGAAGATCCGGCAGCCCTGAATCGCGCGGGCACCGGCGCGCAGGACATCGCGGGACGGACACGTAAGTGGCGGGCATCCTATGGACGAGACCCGCTCGGCATAGCTCGGCCGGGCGTTGAGGAATGCTGTACCGGAACACCGAACCGGTGAACACGCAGACCATGAGCTCTCTGTCTGCGCAGCACTCGCCTTTCGGTTGAACAGCTCCAACTCGCCACCCTCCTAGGGCAACCGCCGTCTGATGAGCCACACCACTTCACGGGGGATCCACAGCGTCATGCCGACGTACGAGCAGCTCTACCACCTCAACCTCAGCAATCTCCTAGCAGCGGCTGACCGTTGGGAGGAGACGGTCGGCAAGTTCAAGGGCCTGCACGCCGCGTTCGGCGACGAGGTCGCGGGGCCCTTCAGGAAGGCCGGCTGGCGGCGGCCGCTGCTGACTGCCGCCAAGGCGGACAACGATGTACGGGCCGCCCACCAAGGATTCGCGGACGCCCAGAAGGAAGCCGAAGGCATCTTCGGTGTCCTCACCACCCTGCACGCCGCGCTGAAGAAGGCCAAGGCCGACCTCCACCACCTCGCCGCAGTCGAGGCTGAGAAGCAAGGCTTCCACGTCGGCGCCACCGGCACGGTCACCCCACGCAACGACCTCTCCCAGAACCCCGGCGCCCGCCACGACCCCGACAGCCAGGCCCTCGTCCGCGAGCAGCAACAGGCCTGCGACGCCTTCGTCCGCCGTATCGAAGCAGTCCTGCAACGCGCAGCCGACGCCGACGAGACCGCGTGCTGGGCTCTGCGCCGGGACCGCGGCGCAAGCCGAAGTGACTTCAACAGCAAGGTCGTCACGTCTCTCGACGACGCCCGCGCCACCCGTGCGGCCGAGTTGAAGAAGAAAGACGCCAAGACAGAGACATACGGGTGGGTCACCGAAGGCAAGACGGAGGTCTCCGGGCTCGGAGTCGGAGTATCGGCGTCCGGGCCCAATACCGGGGACGGCAAACTGGGAGAGGCCGAGGCTCATGCTGACCTTGGCCGCGCACTGGCTGAAGGCACCCTGACCAACGGCTCGTTCCAGCTTGCCGGAGAAGCCGAGGCGTACGCCGGGGCCAAGGCGTCGGTGAGCGGCAGTGGCACGAACGAGGGCCTCCAGGGTCAGAGCAGCGCCTTCGCCGGCGGCGAGGCCTCGGCCAAAGGCAGCGCCTATCTCGGCCCTGTCGGCCTCTACGGACGGACCGAGGGCCTGGGCGGCGTTGAGGCAAGCAGTACAACCACCGCCAACCGGGATGGCTTGGCCGTGGGGGGAGATGCGTTCGCCGGGGCGAAGGGCAGCGTCTCAGGAGGAGCCGACGTCGGGGGTGTCGGAGCGGGTGCGTCGGCTGAAGGCTGGGCCGGTGCCGGGGCAGAGGGGGAAGCGACCTTCGGCAAGGCTGAAGACGGCAAGTGGAAGGTCACGACGCACACTGGTCTCGCCTTCGGACTCGGCGGCGCCGTCGGCTTTGAGTTCACCGTCGACCCGGGAAAGGTCGCAGACACCGTCGGCGATATCGCCGACGGGATCGGCAGCCTGATCTGACGCAGGATTCCGCATCGTCGTCAGAGGCGTACGCGTGCCCCGGTGGCCGCACAACAGGAGCAAGGAGAGACCGAGATGGCCACGACTCTGCCGGTATCGATCGAGTTCGAGCTGCCGGAGGGCTGGAGTGCCGCACCGCCGGACGAGGTCGGTGCGCCGGGAGCGGCGTTCATTGCCTTGCATCCACAACCGGATGCTGGTTTCACCGCCAACATCACGATCGACGGCGAGTATCGCCCGGACTTGGCGGCGCTTCCCGAGATGGCTGACGGGTCGCTGGAACGGCTGCGTGAGGCGGGTGCGTCAGTCGTCCTCACTGATCGACGCGAAATGGGGTCCGCCGAGGCTCCCGGTCTCCTCCAGAAACTGGCCGTCTCGACCGCTGTGGGCGGCACCCCCCGTGACATCGTTCAGACTCAGGTCTACCTGTCCCTGTTGGACACCGCGGATCCGCACAATCGGGTGGTGATCCGTTTGGTGCTGACGTCTACTGCTGCCCAACACTGCAGAGTTCTGGACGACTTCGAGGGCTTCGTGCGCACGGTCCGGCCGCGCACTGATACAGCGTCATAGCCCGGACCGACCTTGCACTTGCAACCTGTGGCCTCATATGTTGCGGCTATGGGACTCTTCGACAAACTGACCGGAACCAAGCGTCCGGCTGACGACATTGCTCCGCTGTCGGCAGATGAGGTACGCGCTGCTTTGCTCGGCCTCAACAGCGCTGACGTTCCATACGTCATTCGGGGCGGCCGGGAAGAACGTGCGGATCTGGTGGCCGAATGGCGTGTCCTGGAGCCGGCCTGGCGCACCTTCTTCCTGCGCAGCCAGTTGAGCCGAGTGTTCAAGGTCTATATGCGCCTGGTTCCCGAGAAGAGCGAAGTCCGTGGCCTTGACCAGCAATTCGAGGTCGAGTGGCTCGGTGGCACCCCCAGGCTCTCGTTGTCGTCCGAAGCTCAGCGCGGTCAGGTAAAGACCGTCTCGAAGCAATGGTCGCTGAGCCGGGGCGAGGACGGCAATCGAGAGGAGACCTTCAGCTTCGACAGCGGCGACCTCAAGGATCCGCTCCAGGAAGTGGTCCTGAAGTCCGGCTGGACCTGGCGGGGAGTCATCTCCGGCCGACTGTGAAAGCGCAGCTTCTGGGAGACGCGCAGGAACCTCTTCGAGTGGTCAACTCGCGGGGGAAGCCGTGGCATCGGCCTCGAAGTCGAAGTTGATCTGGTCTCCGTCGACAGAAGTCACAGTGACCGTCACACCCAAGGTGCTTCCATCGTTGGCTGTCAGCTTGCACCGGGTGGTATTGCCGACTTTGCCCACAACATCTCCGGGGCAGCTGATGTTTGGCTTCGGCTGTCCCGTCGTGGAGGCGAGCTTTTCGGAAACCAGAGTGGCCAGCTTTTCCGCAGACATCTTCGGTTCTGACTTTCCAAAGTCGACCGAGGCCGAGCATCCGGCTAGCAGAGCGCCGACCGCTACGGTTGTAAGAATGGAAGTCCCGGCGGGCAGTCTCATCATGTTCTAGTGAATTCCCATCATGTGAATTGGTTGTCTTCTACCCCGGGGGTGGCCAAGGGCTGTGGGGGTGGGGCGGGCTGCTGCCATGCCCGACTCCCCGTTGTCACCTGCGCTCGGCTCGCGCCACCAGCCGCTCAGAACACGCCCGCCCACGGAACGCCACTACCGAACGACACCTGGTGTATCCAACCTGGTCCGGCACCACTCTAGTTACCTACGCCCCGTACGGCCTGACAGTGGTCCTGCCGTCGGCCGTAATGCCGTCCCTACACGGGGAACCGCCCAGCAGTCGTAGGCGCTTCCTCGCCGGGCTGGCGGTCCCGGACGAGTTGGCGCCGTTGGACGCCGCGGCCGAGCGGTGGGCACCGCACATCGTGCTGGATGCGCTGCACCTCCCTGTTCCGCAACGGCGTGAACTCCGGCAGCTCATCCACGCACTGCCGCAGGAGGAGCGAATTTCCGTCTTCACCCCGAAGCGACTCGCGCCCCTTGCTCATCCGGGCGGTTGGGTCATACGCATGCTCCAGTACCGCAATCTGGGCTGGACGGGCATGGGAAAGCTCCTGGCCGTGGTGACGCCCACCTACCTGTCTGCGTCCACGTACAGTGCGATCGGCTTCGGCCGCCAGGAGTTGACGCCCCGCATGGTGACGGACTTCGCAGCCCTGCTGGGGATCGACGCCCGAGAACTGGCCGCGCTGACCAGCGTCTACCTGCGTGAGATGCCACCACCTCCGACCCCGGAGGCGGTGGAGGCCGCGGCTCTGCTGTGGGAGGCACGACGCCTCTCCGTCGGCCAGGCAAGGCACATCGCCGAGCTGGCGCGCTCCATGCGCGGGGACTCCCGCGAGTACTTCACCAACTCGCCTGGGCCCTGACACATGCTGGGCACTCCCTGCGGGATCGTCCGCCGGCGTACGTCAGGAGAACCCTCGTCGATCAATGTGATCTTGCTTGGCCGGGATGATCGACCTGTGTACGTTGAACGGGGGCTTACCGTACGCTGCCGGACGTGAGCGAACGCGTCGGCTACGCGAGATGCGGTCTGGACAAGAAGGACCTCACCGCCCAGCGCGAGATCCTGCTCAGCCTGCACGTCCGGGGGGACCGGATCTACCTGGACCACGGACTGACCGGAACCAACCGCGACCGGCCCGGCCTGGCCCAGGCCCTCGCGGCCGTGCGGGTCGGCGACACCCTCGTCGTTCCGAAGCTCGACCGCCTCGCACGCTCAGTTCCCGACGCCCGCGACATCGGCGACTCGCTCACCGCCCGCGGCGTCAAGCTCTCGCTCGGCGGCACCCTCTACGACCCCGCCGACTCGATGGGCAGGACGTTCTTCGACATCCTGGCCACCTTCGCCGAGTTCGAGGTCGACCTCCTGCGCATGCGCGCCCGCGAAGGCATGGCGGTGGCGGGGGCCAAGGTCGAACTCGAGGGGAAGCAGCCCAAGCTCACCGAACGCCACCAGAGCGCACCGGCGCCTTCGCCGGCTGTGGGGCAGTGACGTGCTGCCCTACGTCTACCGGGTCACCAAGTACGACCCTGCCGACCGCGATGAGTACGGCCACTACACCGGCGGCGAGCCAGCGACCGGCGATCACGGACCGGTCGAAGCCGCCTACCTGCGGGCCGTCGCCGCCTTCGCCGAGGAAACCGGTGTCAGCTGGCTGGCCATCCGTGAGCCGCAGATCGGCGGCTTCGCCCACTTCGGCTCGGAGCCACCGGTCGACGGTTACGGCCTGGCCGGCCTGTTCCCGGCCGGCCTCACCGGATTCCACGACGGTGCTCTGGTGCCGATCGCTGTCGGCCTGGAACTCGTCCGGGCCATGCTCCGCGACAACGGCGCCTGGTGCCGCCTGGAGGCGGGGGGAGCGTTCGCGGTCCACGTCGGCTGGGACCAGTACCTCTATGTGGGCAGTAGCAGCCCCTGCGACGCGGCGCTGAACCGCACCCGTTCGCTCGGCCTGTTTCCGGAACGCCTGCACGCATCGCCGTACGACTTTGCCCCCGACGACCCACAGCATGTGCAGCGTCCGGCCGATGCCGACTTCTGGGGCCGCCTGTACTGGGCGGTCAGCGCCCACCGTGCCACGTTCCTGGAGGAGACCTACGCCGCGAACGCCTCCCGATGGCACCGCCTCACCCGTGACAACCTCAAGGCGGTGCGCGCCCAGCTGACCCCTCGCGCGCAGCTGGCGGTCTGGCCAGAACCGCTCACCGACGTCGACGCGGCCATGGCTTCTCTGCCCGACGAGGGCCTGGTGGAAATCATCTGGGAGGACGAGGACGGGCGGATCACCAGCACGGTCGCGGACGAGACGCAGTTCGAGGCAGTGACCTCCCAGCTCGTCGGCGCGTCCTCTGCCGGCGTCCTGTCCCTGGCTGCCGATGAGCGGCACCCGCTGTTCACCGCTGTACTGCCCGACAGCGACGGTATTCTCCGCGCACGCTGGCAGACCGAGCCGACGCCCAGCGACCGGGACTGGGTATTCCTGAAGACCCTGCGGCGCGGCCAGGTCGTCACCGGCACGGTGACGACCATCGCCAGCTTCGGCGTCACCTTCGTGGACATCGGCGGCTTCACCGCGATGATCAACATTCCGGAGCTGTCCTGGCGGCCGATCAACCACCCGTCCGACGTCGTCGGCGTAGGCCAGGAGATCACAGCCGAAGTCCTCGACGTCGACATGATCCGGGAGCGAGTGCCGCTGTCGCTTCGATCAGTGCAGGAAGACCCCTTGCCGCAGGTAGCACAGCGGATCGGGCAGGTGGTCACCGGACCGGTCACCAATATTCTCCCGTTCGGTGTCTTCGTCCGCATCGAAGACCGAGAGGACGGCTTCCACGGGCTCGTGCACACCAGCGAGCTGGATGAGTCGCCCGGGGACGTCGTCAGGGTCGGTGACGCTCTCACTGTGAAGATCATCGATGTCGATCTCGCGCGGCGTCGCATTGCCCTGTCTCAGACGCAGGCTCGTACACCGCGCCGCGGGGGAGATCGCCATTCCTGACGAAACGACTGCCCGTATACGCAAGGAGCAGAGGTACAAGTCCGGTGCTGAATCAGGTGAGTTGACCTCGCACATAGTCTCCTTGGCCCATCCCGAGGCAACCGTTCGACCGGCAGTTGCGGGAGATGAACGGGGGCGAGTTGGTCAAGGGACTGTTCGGCTGCTACGTCGCAATCAGCACAGGCAGTCGCCCCGCCATGCGGATCCCGGCCTCCGAACTCGGCGTCAGCGCGTTCGGCTGAGGCAGCTCCACCACTCTCACGCCACGCACCCTCACTCCACAACAACCTCCACCCGCACCCCCACCCCCACCCCCCACCCCTCCATCACCCCCGCCCCCGCCTCCAGCACATGCCGCGACCGCACCCGCGGCAGCCCCAGCCGTCCCGGCTTCATCGTGCGTACGGCGATGACGCGGAGCCCGCGGTCGAGGTAGGCGACGTCGATGGGGAACCGCATGCGGAAGGTGTGCACGCTGCCCGCGGGGGAGAGGAGCAGGGCCCCGTCGACGGAGTCCCTGCCGAGCAGTCCCTTCGTCCGGGCGCGGTAGGAGGAGGCGATCTCCAGCGGTACGGCGACCTCCCCCCGCTCGCCGTGCACGACCAGCTTTCCGCGACCGTCCTGCCAACGCCCCATCCCGGAGCCACCTTTCCGTCATGGCGTTCCCACGCCGTCCCCGTCGTCCCCGCTACCGTGGGAGTCGATCGTCTCTCCACTGCCGAGGTCAGGTGTCCGATGCGGAAAATCGTCCTGATGATGGGCATGTCCCTCGACGGCTACATCGAGGGCCCCGACCGCGACATCAGCTGGCACAGGGTCGACGACGAGCTGCACACGCACATGAACGCCACGATCGCGTCCATGGGCGGGCTGCTCCACGGCCGGGTCGTCTACGAGCTCATGGCCGACTACTGGCCCACCGCCGACGCCGACCCCGACGCCCCTGCCTCCGTCAGGGAGTTCGCCCCGATCTGGCGGGACCTCCCCAAGGTCGTCTACTCCCGGACCCTCACACACGTCGACTGGAACTCGACCCTCGTCCGTGAGGTCGTACCGGAAGAGGTGCGCGCGCTGAAGGAGCAGCCGGGCGGTGATCTCGCGCTGGGCGGGGCCGGCTTGGGGGAGTCCTTTCTGCGGTACGGCCTCGTCGACGAGCTGCGGATCTACGTCCACCCCGTGCTCGTCGGCCGGGGCAGGCCCCTCTTCCCGCACATCGACACGCTGACCTCGCTCCGGCTCGTCGAGTCGCACACCTTCGGCAACGGTGTCGTACTGCTGCGGTACCAACCGGAAACGGACAGCAGCACGGCGACGTAAAGAAGTTGTCCCGCGCCTGCCCCATGGGTAGGAAGGACGGCATGACCGGACTCGGCGCGGTGTTCCGTCCCCAGCTCCCTCCCGAGCGGCTGCGGGCCCTCGCCCGGCTCGCGGACGAGACGGGGCTCGAAGAGCTCTGGCTGTGGGAGGACTGCTTCCTGGAGGGCGGGATCTCGACCGCCGCTGCCGCCCTGGCGTGGACCGAGCGGGTGCGGATCGGTGTCGGGCTGCTTCCGGTCCCCCTGCGGAACGTCGCCGTCACGGCCATGGAGACGGCCACCCTGCACCGGATGTTCCCGGGGCGGGCGGTCATCGGCGTCGGCCACGGGGTGCAGGACTGGATGGGACAGGTGGGAGCGCGGGCGGAGTCGCCGCTCGCCCTGCTGCGCGAGTATCTCGCCGCGCTGCGGGCCCTGTTGGGCGGCGAACGCGTCACCACCCGGGGGCGGTACGTCTCGCTGGACGACGTCGCCCTCGACTGGCCGCCCGACGGTCCCGTAGAGGTGCTCACCGGGGCCACCGGCCCGCGCACCCTCCGCCTGGCCGGCGAGGCCGCCGACGGCACGGTGCTCACCGCCGGCACCCCGCCCGAGGGTGTCCGCCGGGCCCGCCTGCTCATCGACGAGGGACGGCACAAGGCGGGGCGGACGGATCCGCACCGGGTCATCGTCTACCTCCTGACCGCCACCGGGCCGGACGCGGCCGCCAGGCTGCGCGCCGAACTCACCGGCGAGGGCCTCGCCGACGTCCCCGGCCTCGGAGTCGCCGGGGACGCGGGGGCGGTCGCCAAGGCCGTCCAGCGGCTTGCCGACGCCGGTGCCGACACGGTCGTCCTCCAGCCGACGGCCGACGAACCCGACCCGGAGGGTTTCGTGCGGTTCGCCGCGGAGGACGTCCGGCCGCTGGTGCTCTGACCGCCTGGAGGGAGTGGATCCGCGGGTCATCCTGACGCGGCCGGAATTCTGGAGGGGGCGGAAAATATTGAGCGGCGCTCGCCCGCATCCCTCTGCGACGATCACTCGCATGACCTCCCACCGCACCCGCACATTCGAGGACCTCGTCGCCGAGGGCGCCGCCGTGCCGACCGAGGGCTGGGACTTCTCGTGGTTCGAGGGGCGGGCCACCGAGGCGCGGACCTCGTGGGGGTACGCGCGCTCACTGGCCGGACGGCTGGCCGACGCCGCCGCCTCGCTCGACATCCAGACCGGTGGTGGCGAGGTCATGGACTTCGCCCTCGGGCAGGGGGGCAGGACACCCGTGCTCGCCGCGGCGACCGAAGGCTGGCCGCCGAACGTCACCAAGGCCAGCGCCCTGCTGCGCCCCCGCGGCGTCGTGGTCGTGGCCGCGGCGGAGGACGCGCCGCTGCCCTTCGCCGACGCCACCTTCGACCTGGTCAGCAGCCGGCACCCGGTCAGCCCCCAGTGGGCGGAGATCGCGCGCGTGCTGCAGCCCGGCGGGACGTACTTCGCCCAGCACGTCGGCGCGCGCAGTGTCTTCGCACTCGTCGAGCACTTCCTCGGCCCGCAGCCCGCGGCACAGAGTTCGGACCGCCATCCCGACCGCGAACGCGCCGCCGCCGAGGCCGCCGGTCTGGAGATCGTCGACCTGCGCGCCGAGCGGCTGCGGATGGAGTTCCACGACATCGGGGCCGTCGTGCACTTCCTGCGCAAGGTGGTGTGGATGGTCCCCGGTTTCACCGTGGAGAAGTACGAACCCCGACTGCGGTCGCTGCACGAGCGGATCGAGGCCGAGGGTGCCTTCGTCGCCCACACCAGCCGCCATCTCTTCGAGGCCCGCAAGCCGCTCGCCTGACGTGCCCACCCGCGGGCCCTCCGAGGAGTGCCCGCGGGTGAGGCCCCAGACAGCTGTAAAGCGGACAATGAGCGCATCATGGGCCGATCTGCCCCGCATATCCATGGTCTTCACGGGGTTTCCACATTGTTATCCCAGGCGGCTCGTATCCGGGTCTCGGCTGACGTAAATTCAAGGCGAGGCAATTCGCGCCAGCAAAGCTGCGCGGTGGCACCGCGCAGAGGAGGGGGCTGCGCTGTGCCGCGCCCACTTCCCGGCGTCAAAGAAACGTTCCGACCCGGAGTCACCCACGCGGGCGATGCCCCATGTCCCCATGGTTCCGCCGCGATTCGGCCACGAAACCCCCATGAACAGGGCTTCGACCGACCACCGCGCCGTCGCCGCCCGACTCCGGAGAGTAGTTGTGGCACGCCGATGCACGCACCATCCCTCACGAAGGGTTATGGTGGAAACCCCCCCTCGGGCCGGTCCGTCTCCCCCCCACGGACCGGCCCGTTTTTTGTGCCCTCGACCCGCGCGTCCGGTACGCACGAGACGCGCATGACAGGGGCGGCCGGGGTACCCGCCAGGACGTGGGGCGCGTATCGGCAGGTGCTCCGCGGCATGGGCGCGACCGGTCCCCGGCGACCCGCCCTCGCCCATGCGCCAGAAGGCCCCACGCAGTTCGAGCCCGGAAGCCCCGGTACGCTCTAGCCGCGGGGACCGCCATCTCAAAGGGGCTGACTTTCACGTGAACCTGCGCGACAAGCTGCGCGGCCTGCTGGTCAGGCTGTACGCACGCCGGGTGGAAGGCCACCTGGACCACGCCCAGGTGCCCAAGCACATCGGTGTCATCGTGGACGGCAGCCGGCGCTGGGCGAAGGCCGCCGGCTCCACCCCTGTCGACGGCCACCGCGCCGGCGCGGAGAAGATCGAGGAGTTCCTCGGCTGGTGCAGCGAGACGGACGTCGAGGTCGTCACCCTCTGGCTGCTGTCGACGGACAACTTCAACCGTCCGCCGGAGGAGCTCGGCCCCCTCCTCGGCATCATCGAGGACGTCGTGCGCACCCTCGCCGCCGACGGCCGCTGGCGCGTCCACCACGTCGGCACCCCCGACCTGCTGCCCTCCCCGATGCAGACGGCGCTGAAGGAGGCGGAGGAGTCCACCGCCCACGTCGACGGAATACTCGTCAACGTCGCCATCGGCTACGGCGGCCGCCAGGAGATCGCCGACGCCGTACGGTCGATGCTGCTGGACGCGCGCGAGAAGGGCACCTCGATGGAGGAGCTCGCCGAGGCCGTGGACATCGACATGATCGGCCGCCACCTCTACACCGGCGACCAGCCCGACCCCGACCTGGTGATCCGTACCAGCGGCGAGCAGCGGCTGTCCGGATTCATGCTGTGGCAGACGGCCCATTCGGAGTACTACTTCTGCGAGGTCTTCTGGCCGGCCTTCCGCAAGGTGGACTTCCTGCGCGCGCTGCGCGACTACGCGGCCCGTCACCGCCGCTACGGCGGCTGACGCAACCGAGGCCGGTACCCCGTTTGGGGCGGAAGTAACAAGGAGTTCACCAGGGCGCCGTCATATGCATCGGCATGGCACCGCATGTTCGAGGGCATAAGCCAGTCAGGTCGATGCCCGAACCACGGGTGTCGGTTCTCAGCGGGCGGCACGGGGCCGTCCGCCCGGGAGGCCCTTTGCACCAGCTCGACCGTGCGATCTCAGCACGGAAGAAGCAGTGGAGGGCCGGTCCCCGGCCCGTGCAAACGGGCCGTCGACCGGTCCAGCTCCACTCCGTCGCTCCCCGACCTCATCCGAGGGGGTACGTCCTTCCGTGGTGACCAGCACAAAGCGCCGTATGCCTGACCGGCGCACCTACGTTCTCGACACCAGCGTCCTGCTGGCCGACCCGAACGCCCTGAGCCGCTTCGACGAGCACGAGGTCGTGCTCCCCATCGTCGTGGTCACGGAGCTGGAGGCGAAGAGGCACCATCCCGAACTCGGCTATTTCGCCCGGCAGGCCCTTCGGCTGCTCGACGAGTTCCGGGTGCGGTTCGGCCGCCTCGACGCCCCCATCCCGATCGGCGAGCTGGGCGGGACCGTCCGTGTCGAGCTCAACCACTCGGACCCCAGCGTGCTGCCCAGCGGCTACCGCCTGGGGGACAACGACTCCCGCATCCTCGCGGTCGCCCGCAATCTGCAGGCCGAGGGGTTCGACGTCACCGTCGTGTCCAAGGACCTCCCGCTCAGGATCAAGGCGTCCTCGGTCGGCCTCCTCGCCGAGGAGTACCGCGCCGAGCTCGCCATCACGGATTCCTCCGGCTGGACCGGAATGTCCGAACTGACCCTGCCCGGCGAGCAGGTGGACATCCTCTTCGAGGAAGGCCACGTCTACGTCCCCGAGGCCTCCGAGCTGCCCGTGCACACGGGGCTGACCCTGCACTCCGAGCGCGGCAAGGCGCTCGGCCGGGTCGCACCCGACGGCAACATCCGCCTGGTGCGCGGCGACCGTGAGGCGTTCGGCATCAAGGGACGCAGCGCGGAGCAGCGCATCGCGCTGGACATCCTCCTCGACCCGGATATCGGGATCGTGTCCATGGGTGGCCGGGCCGGCACCGGAAAGTCGGCGCTCGCGCTGTGCGCGGGCCTGGAGGCGGTCCTGGAGCGCCGCCAGCACCAGAAGGTCATGGTCTTCCGTCCGCTGTACGCGGTGGGTGGGCAGGAACTCGGCTATCTGCCGGGCTCCGAGTCCGAGAAGATGAGCCCCTGGGCGCAGGCGGTCTTCGACACGCTGTCCGCGGTCACCAGCCGCGAGGTCATCGAGGAGGTCACCGCGCGCGGCATGCTCGAGGTGCTGCCGCTCACCCACATCCGCGGGCGCTCGCTCCATGACGCGTTCGTGATCGTGGACGAGGCGCAGTCCCTGGAACGGAATGTGCTTCTCACCGTTCTGTCCCGAATCGGCGCGAATTCACGGGTCGTTCTGACCCATGACGTGGCCCAGCGGGACAATCTGCGGGTCGGCCGCTACGACGGTGTGGTCGCCGTCGTGGAGAAGCTGAAGGGGCACCCCCTCTTTGCCCACGTCACGCTGACGAGGTCCGAGAGGTCCCAGATTGCGGCCCTTGTGACCGAAATGCTGGAAGACGGCCAGATCTAAGGCAATCCTGGGTCACCCAGGGCCAGTTGGCGCCGTCCGGAAAGGCCAAGAGCCTAGCCGGGCGGCGCCTTCGCGTGTCGAGGTTTCTCGAAATCACTGGGACCAAACGGGATGTGAGCTTTCACACGCAACTCAGAATTGCCACCCGGCGTCCGGTTACGGCAGAGTCTCGGTTCTGTCAGGCCCCGCATACGGCACACCTGTACCCCCAGCGGTACGGCACCACAGCAACACCACACCAACTCCATACCGTCCGTCGTATGCCGCCCGCGCACCACGCGGCGCTCCCCGCAAGGGAGTTGCCCACCGGGCCCGTGTCTCCCGTGACCCCGTAGTTGGGAGGCCAGTGTCTAGGGGCACGATTGCGTCCGCCAGGGTCACCGAAGCGGGCGATGCTGGAAGGAAACCGTGTGAGCCCGATTTCGGTCCGGGGATTCGCAGTGGCCTCTGCCACCGCGGTCACCGCTGTCGGAAGCGTTGTCGGAGTTGCCTCCGGCAGTGTCGCGCAGCCGAACGACGCCGAGGCGACGGCAGCCGACACGACGACGCTCCTGGCGGACATCCCCGCGGGTGAGCAGGCTCAGGTGCAGACCGCGTCCCTCACGCAGCAGGCCGACACTCAGGCCATCGCCGCGGACGCGAGCGCCAAGAAGGTCGCGGAGGAGTCGGCCCGCAAGGCCGCCGCCAAGTCCGCGATCGAGAAGAAGGAGGCCGCCGAGCAGGCGGCCAAGGAAGCCAAGGAACGCGCCGAGGCCAAGACGAAGGCCAGCAGGAGTTCCTCCAGCTTCCCGGTGCAGAGCTCGTACACCGTCGCGCAGATCCAGGCGATGGCTTCCTCGATGGTGCCGAGCGGGCAGTTCCAGTGCTTCAGCAACATCGTGGACCACGAGTCCAGCTGGAACTACCGGGCCGTCAACGCCTCCTCCGGAGCCTACGGTCTCTTCCAGGCCCTGCCGGGCTCCAAGATGTCGTCGGTCGGCGCCGACTGGCAGACCAACCCGGCCACCCAGATCAAGTGGGGCCTCAACTACATGGACAGCCGGTACGGCAGCCCCTGCGAGGCCTGGTCGTTCTGGCAGGCCAACCACTGGTACTGAGCCGGGTATGAGCCGGAATTCCGCGCGTGGCATCGCCGTGGTCTCGGCCACGGCGGTCACCACGGTCGGTGCCGTCATGGGGGTCGCCCAGGCGGGCACCGCGCAGTCCGGTGACGACGCCCAGGCTCCGGTAGGCGACGCGACGCTGCTCGCGGACATACCCGAGGGCGAGCAGGCCCAGGTGCAGACGGTCGCGCTGACCCAGCAGGCCGACACGCAGGCCGTCGCCGCGGACGCCGGGGCCAGGAAGTCGGCGGAGGAAGCGGCCCGTAAGCAGGCCGCCGAGGCCGCCCTGGCCAAGCGGAAGGCCGCCGAGGCGAAGGCGAAGCAGGAGCAGCAGGCCAAGGCCGCCTCCGGCGTCTTCCCGGTGCAGAGCTCCTACACGGCCGCGCAGGTCCAGGCGATCGCGCGCCAGATCGTGCCCGGCGGGCAGTTCCAGTGCTTCAGCAACATCGTGAACCACGAGTCCACCTGGAACTACCTGGCCGTCAACCCCTCCTCCGGCGCCTACGGCCTCGTCCAGGCCCTGCCGGGCTCCAAGATGTCGTCGGTCGGCGCCGACTGGCGGACCAACCCGGCGACCCAGATCAAATGGGGCCTGAACTACATGAACGTCCGGTACGGCAGCCCCTGCGACGCCTGGGCCTACTGGCAGGCCCACGGCAACTACTGATCACGCACCGCCCCGGCCGCTCAACCTCGCACAGCCCCTCCCCGTCCTAGGGGGAGGGGCTTCTGCCCTGTACGGTCGGACCGGACGACTCCAGGGGGGAGTGGTGAGGAGAGACGGGGGAAGAGGACGGATCATGTCGCGAGTGCCAGGGTGGATCGGCCGGCTCGGTGCCCGGCTGACCGATGTGGGAGAGCGGTTGGACGAGCGCCGCGCCGAGGTGGCCCGCGAGGAGGCCGAGGCCGACGCGGCCGAGGCACCCGAGCGCAAGCGCAGGCCGAGGAAGCCGGCGAGCGCCGCCTCCCGCCCGCCCGTCGTGCTGGTGCCCCGCCCCGACCCGGCGCAGGCCGTGCCGTGGGGGGTGCGGGTCGCCGCCGAGGCCGGCTGGCGGCTTCTGATCCTCGCGGGCACCGTCTGGGTGCTGATGCGGATCATCAGCTCCGTACAGCTCGTCGTCTTCGCTTTCGTCGTCGCCCTGCTCATCACCGCGCTGCTCCAGCCGACGGTGGCCCGCCTCATGCGGCACGGCGTCCCTCGCGGCCCCGCCACGGCGCTCACCGCGATCCTCGGCTTCGTCGTGATAGGCCTGATGGGCTGGTTCGTGACCTGGCAGGTCATGGAGAACATCGACGACCTCTCCAGCCAGATCCAGAGCGGCATCGACGACCTGCGCAACTGGCTCCTGAAGAGCCCCTTCCACGTCACCGACAAGCAGATCAACCAGATCGCCAAGAACCTGCGGGACGCGGTCGGCGCCAACACCGACCAGATCACCTCGGCGGGCCTGGAGGGCGTCCAGGTCGTCGTGGAGGCCCTCACCGGCATCCTGCTGACCTTTTTCTCCACCCTCTTCCTGCTCTACGACGGCCGGCGGATCTGGGAGTGGACGCTGAAGCTGGTCCCCGCCGCCGCCCGTCCCGCCGTGGCCGGCGCGGGACCGCGCGCCTGGCGCACCCTGACCGCCTACGTCCGCGGCACGGTCCTGGTGGCCCTCATCGACGCCGTCTTCATCGGCATCGGCATCTACTTCCTCGACGTCCCCATGGCCGTCCCGCTGGCCGTCTTCATCTTCCTGTTCTCGTTCATCCCGCTCGTGGGCGCGGTCGCCTCCGGCGCGCTGGCGGTCCTCGTCGCGCTGGTCACGCAGGGCGTGTTCACGGCGGTGATGACCCTCGCGGTGGTCCTCGCCGTCCAGCAGATCGAGGGCCACATCCTCCAGCCGTTCATCCTCGGCCGCGCGGTCCGCGTCCACCCGCTCGCGGTCGTCCTCACGGTCGCGACGGGCGGCATGGTGGCCGGCATCGGCGGCGCGGTGGTGGCCGTACCGTTGGTGGCGGTGACGAACACGGTGGTGAGCTACCTCAAGGCGTACGCCGAGGAACAGTCCGCGCCACCCGAGCCCGAGGACGAGGTCGTGACAGCCGAGGAGGATCCGGTGCGGGAACAGGAGCCCCCGGACCCTGAAAAACCTGCCTCGGATTCGGTCAATTGAGCGCCGAACACAGTGTTTTGAGCAGCCCACAGGCTCAACTTCCGTCAACTGACGGCAGGTAGGAAACCCGCCCCCGGAATATGCGCCGGGGCTGATACACCTTCCCTCCTCAGCGCTACGCGTCAGGCGTGTGTGCGAGACGGCGGGGGGTGTGATGTCGGGCCACGAACACCTGGCACAGGCCCTGGCCGCGTGCGGCCGTGACGGCTTCACCGGAGAGCTGCGGATCACCGGGGCACCCGGCGGCACCTTCCACTTCGCGGACGGCCGGGTGGTGGCCGTGGAGTCGCCGGGCGCCCCGGGCCCCGAGGCGCTGCTGCTGCGCTCGGGGCGGGTCAGCGGCGAGCAGTGGGCCGAGCTGGTGCGGGAGTCCGGCGGCTCGCGCTGGCCGGCCACCGCGCTCATCGCGCACGGCTACGCGGGGGCCGCGCAGCTGCGGGTGGTGTGCGCCCTGGCCCTGCACGACGCCGCCTTCGCGATGGCCGCGGGCCAGGTGCAGGAGTGCGAACGCCGAGCCACCTCGGAGCCGTTCGCGCAGGTCCCGATGGGTGAGCCGCCCCTGCGCCTGCTCCAGGACGCGCTCCGCAGACTCACCGCCCTCGCCGCGCTGCCGCACCCCGTGCACCCCGAGCGGGAACGGCCCGTGCGCTCAGGCACGGACAACGGATCCGGGGCCCTGCAACGCGAGTTGCTCACGCACGCGGACGGCCGCAGTACGGCCCGCGACCTCGCCTTCCGGGTCGGGCGCGGTGTCTACACCGTGTCGGTCGAGGTGGCGCGCATGCTCGACGAAGGGCTCCTGGTGTGCGCCGGACCGCCCGCGCCCGTCGCGGTCCGCTCCCTCCCCGACGGCGACGCACTGCGCCCTCGCAGACCCACGCCCGCGGAGCAGCCCCCGTCCCCGGCAAGAACCGATCTGCCCCGCCGAAAACCCGGCAGCTTCTTCCGACTCCGAAACGGAACACCCGCATGACACAGCCGATCAGACACGAACAGAATCAGGGGAGTTGACTCCATGGATCACCAAGCGCTGGCGCTCGAAATGCGCGGTCTGCGCGAACAGGTCACCGGAATCACGGACACCGCGCTGGCCGCCGCGGACGGGCTCCTCATCGCCGCGGACACCGCCGACTCGATCGACCCGGAGGGGCTCGCCGCGCTCGCCGCGGCCGGCCTCGGCCTCGCCCGGCGTACCGCCGGGGCGACCGCCCGCGGCACGCTGCGCCGCACGGTGACGTACGGCAGCCACGGCTGCGCGGCCTTCTACGCCGTCGGCGAGACCGCCCTGATGGTCGTGCTCGGCGACGAGGGCATGGACGTGGACCACCTGCACCGGGCGACCCAGCCGACCCTGAACCGGATCGGCTCGATCCTCACCGACAAGGCGCCCGGGAAAGCACCAGAAGGAGTCTGAAGGGATGGCGACGAAGCGCATGGCCACAGGTTTCTCCGACCAGGTGATGGGCCTGGTCAAGTCCCTTCGTACCGACGCCCCCGACTGTGTCGCCTCCGGCGTGGTCGACATGTCCACGGGCATGCTGCTGTCGTACGAGACCGTCGAGAACCACCCGCCGGAGGTCCTGGACCTCCTGGCGGGTGCGACGCTCGACCTGTTCCAGGGCCGCACGGTCGTGATGATCGAGGACGTCTTCAAGGAGCGTCGCGGGATCGCCAGTGACAACCACTTCTTCCAGGAGATCCTGGTCAACAGCGAGAACCTCACGCACCTGTTCGTGCGGCTGGTCGAACAGCAGGACGTCGTGGCCGTCGTGGTGTGCCGCAAGTCGGTCAACGTCGGCATGCTGTTCGCCCAGGTCCGGCGGGTGGTGAAGGAGTACAGCCTCTGAGCGGACGCCCGGCTGCGGGCGGCTACTCCGTCCGCAGCCCGTCCGGCCGCATCAGCCTCAGCAGCGGCGGCAGGCTCAGCAGCGTCACCACGAGGACCACCGCCGCACCCACCCCGGTCATCGACAGCACGCTCGGCCAGTCCACCCGGATCGAGGTGTCCGTCATCCGCAGCAGGACCACGCCCAGCGTCAGCCCGACCGCCATGGCCAGCAGCAGACCGAGCACGATCGGGATCGCCGTCTGCCACAGCACCGACAGGCTCAGGGTGCGCCGCCGGGTACCGAAGGCGACCAGCGCCGACAGCAGCTTCTTGCGCTCGCGCAACTGCTCCAGCTGGGAGACCAGCAGGCTCGCCCCGATCAGGGCCAGCACACAGGCGGCGCCCACGAACAGGCCGGTGCGGATGGTGTCGTAGCGGTCGTTGCGCTCGCTGGTCACCCAGGTCATCGGCTCTTCGAGGGGGTTGATCCGGGCCGCCGTGTTGCGTACGTACTCGCGGGCGTCCGGCATCGACTCGTCCAGATGCACATAGATCTCGCCGCGCACCCCCGCCGCGGCCTTCGCGGAGAAGGCGCTCGGGGTGACCAGGAGGCCGCCGCGCCGGTAGCCCGTGGGGTCCGGGATCGACCGGGCCTGCTTGACGGTCCTCGGCACGGTCCAGGTGACCGAGGTGGGCTTCGCCGGGTCGTCGGAGGTGTCGAAGTAGAGCGTCTTGCCGGGCTTGGCCGCCACGCCCGACTCGCCGTCCGCGTTCTGCTGGCCGGAGGAGTCGCCGTCCGCGCCCGGTGTGACATGGGAGGCGAAGACGTCGCCGTCGTGGCAGGAGGGCAGTTCGGCCACCTGTCGCAGGGACGTGCAGTCGGCGACGGTGACCCGGCTGAAGTGCGCGTCGTCGCCGGGCCCGTCGTTGGCGTATCCCTCGTTGAAGGCGTACGCCTGCTGGACGCCCTTGGTCGCGGCGAGCTGCCGGGCGGTCGCGGCGAGCGTCTTCCCCTCCGGGACGCTCACCTGCATCTGTGCCCGGGAGACGTCGTAGCCGGTGTCCTTGGTGTAGTCGCCCTCGACGCCCGCGAACAGCATCTGCAGCGCGATCGCCCCGGCCACCGCGACCGCGATGCCGTTGACCATCCGGGCCGCCGTACCGCTGCTCAACTGCAGCCTGCGTACGGCCAGTTGCCAGGACAGTCCGCCCGCGCCGAGCCGGGCGACGACCGCCTCGACGATCCACGGCAGCAGTGCGGTCACGCCGACCAGCAGCAGGACCACCCCGCCGGTGACGAGGTACTGGTTGAAGTCGCCGTCGTCGCGGCCCTGTCCGACCATCGGATAGAGCATCCCGAGCCCGGCCAGCGGCAGCAGCAGCCGCCACCACAGCCGGCGGCGCGCGGGCTTCGCCGTACGGACCACGCCGAGCGGCTCGATCACCACGCCGCGCAGGGCGAGCAGGGTCACCAGGACGGCCGCGGCGGGCACCGCGAGACCGACCAGCAGGGCGAGCAGCGGGGAGGGGTTGAGGTAGCTCGGGAACACGCTCTCCCCGAACACCTCGACGGAGCCCGCCGCTTGACGTGCGATGAGGAAGAACACGGCGCCCAGGACCAGTCCCAGAACCGCGCCCGCGAGCGCCTCACCGGCGGCGATCCGACGGGTCGAGCGGCCGTCGGCGCCCACCAGGCGCAGGGCGGCGAGCCGGCGGTCGCGCCGCTCGCCGCCGAAGCGCACGGCGGCGGTGATGAACACCGCGACCGGCATCAGCAGCACCACGAAGACGACGAGGACCAGCAGGACCAGCACCGGGTCGGTGCGTTCCTGGACCGGGTTCGGGTTCCCGAACCGGTCGATGCGAGTGATCCGCCCGCCGGTGATGCCCTGCGCCGCGAGTCCGTCGGCGCCCCGGTAGAAGGCGAGTTCGGCGGAACCGATCAGTCCGCTCTCGCCGATGGTGCCGACGATCCGCTGCGGCAGCCGCTCCCGCAGGAGCCTGCCCTCGCCGGACTCCAGCAGCTTCTTCAGCGCGGGGGAGACCACCATCTCGCCGACCGCCGGGAACTTCCCGACCCCCGGCGGCAGGGGCGCCTTCGGCCCCTCGGGCTCCAGGTCCCGCCCGCGGATGCTCGTGTCCCGGAAGGTGGTTCCGGTGGACGCCACCAGCAGCGTGTCGGCCGCCTTCGGGGGAATCTTGTCGCTGTACGTGATGTCCGTGCGGGCGTCCTCGCGCTGGTGCCGGACCGCCAGGGCGCTCGGCAGCGCGGTGGTCAGCAGCAGCAACGTCACTCCGAGGCCGACGCCGACCGCGGTCAGCAGGGCCCGGACCCACCCTTCGCGTCCGCCCGCGAAGGCGAACCGAACCCCCATGGCGAGGTCTCGCCACCACTGCCTGAGACTCATACGACCCGCTCCATGTCCCGGGACTTGCCGTCCCGTACGACGATCTCGCGGTCGGAGTAGGCGGCCACCCGTGCCTCGTGCGTGACGAGGACGACGGCCGCGTTGGTGGACCGGGCGGCCTCGGTGAGCAGCTCCATGACCCGCTCGCCGTTGAGGGAGTCGAGGGCGCCGGTCGGCTCGTCGGCGAACAGCACGCGCGGGTTGGTCACCAGGGACCGGGCCACGGCCACCCGCTGCCCCTGACCGCCGGAGACCTCACCGGGCCGCTTCTTGCGGAGATCGTCGACCTCCAGGCGCTCCATCCACGCCAGCGCGGCCTTCTCGGCCTCCTTGCGGGAGGTGCCGTTCAGCCGCAGCGGAAGCGCCACGTTCTCCACGCAGGTCAGCTCGGGGACGAGCTGACCGAACTGGAAGACGAACCCGAACTCGGAGCGCCTGAGAGCGCTGCGCTCGGCGTCGTTCATCGTGGCCATCTCCCGGCCGTTGTACGTGATCGAGCCCGAGTCGGGCGGGACGATCCCGGCGAGACAGTGCAGCAGGGTCGACTTGCCGGACCCGGAGGGGCCCATGACGGCGACGACCTCGCCGGGGTGGATGGAGAACTGGGCGCCGTCGAGCGCGACGGTCGGACCGTAGGTCTTGCGCAGCTCGTCGGCGATGAGCAGGGAACCGGCCGGGGTCACTTGACCACCACCTCCGCGAGCTTGTCGAGACGCGCGGCGGTCAGCTCCAGCCAGCGCAGGTCGGCTTCCAGATGGAACAGGGCGTGGTCGCAGATCAGCTGGTCGGCGAGGTCGCCCTTGCGCTTGCGGTCGGTGAGGATGCGCATCATCCGCAGGTGCTCGGAGCGCTGGTTGTCGAGGACGTCGCCGGCGTCCCGGTGCGTGAGCAGCGCGAGGACGATCTTGGTGTACAGCGTGGACTGGAGATACGGCTCGGGCTTCTCCGGCGTCGCGAGCCACCGCTGTACGTCGGTGATGCCGGCGTCCGTGATGGCGTACCGCTTGCGCTCGGGGCCGTCGCCGGGTTCGATCCCGTCGACCTCGACGAGCCCGTTCTTCAGCAGCCGCGACATCGTCGAGTAGACCTGGCCGTAGTGCAGCGGCCGGTCGTGACCGAACTTCTCGTCGAAGGCCCGCTTGAGGTCGTAACCGTGGCGGGGCCCGGACTCCAGGAGCCCTAGAAGGGTGTGACCGATGGACATGGGAAAGGACTGTACATGCGGTGTATACCCTTCGTGTATACGCGGGGTGTGCAGCTGGATCCGGGGCGTGCGGAGGCGCAGGTGAGCACCGATTGTCACGGTTCTGCTACGCGTCTCCGGCGTCCTTCGGCGGCCGCCCCCGGCGCGGCAGCGGCCCGGTGTCGCCCGGCAGTCGGCCGGCCTCCTTCAGGGCTCTGCGCAACAGGAACTCGATCTGAGCGTTGGCCGACCGCAGCTCGTCCCCGGCCCACCGTGCCAGCGCCTCGTACACCAGCGGGTCCAGCCTCAGCAGCACCTGCTTGCGCTGCTGAGGCCGCCGCTCGGGGGAGCTCCCCTCGGAAGGTGCCGTCACTGGTAGAGCGTCCCGGTGTTCAGGACCGGCTGCGGGGCGCGGTCGCCGCACAGCACCACCATCAGGTTGGACACCATCGCCGCCTTGCGCTCCTCGTCCAGCTCCACGATGTCCCGCTCGGTGATGCGGGCGAGCGCCTCCTCGACCATGCCGACCGCGCCCTCCACGATCTGGCGCCGGGCCGCGACCACCGCGCCGGCCTGCTGCCGCTGGAGCATCGCCGAGGCGATCTCCGGCGCGTAGGCGAGGTGCGTGAAGCGGGACTCGATGATCTGCACGCCGGCCGACTCCACGCGCGCGTGCAGCTCGGTGGCGAGCTTCTGGGTGATCTCGTCGGCGTTGCCGCGCAGGGAGAGCCCGTCCTCCTCGTGGGCGTCGTAGGGGTACTCGATGGCGATGTGCCGTACCGCCGTCTCGGTCTGGGTGGCGACGAACTTCACGAAGTTGTCGACCTCGAAGGTGGCCTGCGCGGTGTCCTCGACCTTCCACACCACGACCGCGGCCAGCTCGATCGGGTTGCCGTAGGCGTCGTTGACCTTGAGGACGGCGGTCTCGTGGTTGCGGACCCGGGTGGAGACCTTCGTACGGGAGGTGAAGGGGTTCACCCAGCGCAGGCCGTCCTGGCGGATCGTGCCCTTGTAGCGCCCGAAGAGCTGGACGACCCGGGCCTCGCCCGGCGCGACGGTGTTCAGGCCGCGCAGCGAGATGAGCGCCACTATCAGCACCAGCACCCCGCCGACGGCGAACCCGGGGCTCTCCCCGCTCGCGGCGAACAGGAAGACGGCGAGCAACAGCCCGACCAGGCCGAGCAGTAGCGCGAGAGCGCCGCCGATGCTGTGCGCGGCGAACTCCCGCACGCGCGGGGCGGGCATGTCGGGTACGTCGGACGCGTCGGTGATGGGTTCGGAGTCCTGTGCGGACATGGTGGTCCCCCGTTCTGACTGTGATCTCAGAGCTAACTAAGTGATATCACTTTACCCCGCCCCGGCAACCTTGAAGCCCGCTCGGAGGTCTGGTTCCGAGAAGGCGGGTGCTGATTCTCACGCCCCCCCAGGGCCCGATCGATTGCCCTGTGTCATATAGACCGGTGTTAGCTTTCTGAGCTGACCTGAGCCACGAAACCTGTGTGGCCGCCGATGAGGAAGCGGAGCGAGTCGACCCATGGGACGAGCGGAAGAGAGAAGAGCACGTCAGCGCGGTGGCCGCCGCGCGGCGCCGCCCGCACGCTCGTCCGGGACGCCGAGCGAGGGCCTCGCGACCGGCGGCAGGGCCGCGGCGCGCAAGGCCGCCGCGCGAGGTAAGAAGGGCGCCAAGAACGGTAAGAGCGGCATACGCCGGCTCTTCACCTGGAAGAAGATCCTCGGCACGTTCTTCGCCTTCTGCCTGCTCGGCATCGGCGCCTTCGTCGTGATGTACATGATGATCGACGTGCCCAAGGGCAACGCGAAGGCGCAGGAACAGAGCAACATCTACAAGTACAGCAACGGCTCGGTCATGGCCCGTGAGGGCGACACCAACCGCGAGATCGTCGACCTCTCCGAAGTGCCCAAGCCGGTCCAGCGCACCTTCGTGGCCGCGGAGAACAAGACCTTCTACACGGATGTGGGAGTCGACTTCAAGGGCATCGCCCGCGGGCTGTTCAACACCCTGTCCGGCAAGGGCAAGCAGGGTGGCTCCACGATCACCCAGCAGTACGTCAAGAACTACTACCTCGACCAGGACCAGACCGTCACGCGCAAGCTGAAGGAACTGGTCATCTCGCTGAAGGTGGACCGCGAGACGCCCAAGGACGACATCCTCGCCGGCTACATCAACACGAGCTACTACGGCCGCGGCGCCTACGGCATCCAGGCCGCCGCCCAGGACTACTACCGCGTCGACGCCAGCAAGCTCAGCGTCGCGCAGGGCGCCTATCTCGCCGCGCTGCTCCAGGCCCCGAGCCAGTACGACTGGGCGGCCGCCAGCGACACCGGCAAGAAGCTGGTGACGGCCCGCTGGAACTACGTCCTGGACAACATGGTCCAGCAGGGCTGGCTGGACAAGACCAAGCGGGACGAGATGACGTTCCCGTTCCCCAAGGAGCCCAAGGCCGCCCCGGGCATGGAGGGGCAGAAGGGCTACTTCATCAAGCTCGCCAAGCAGCAGCTCGAGAAGCAGCTCGTGGCCAAGGAGGGCATCACCCAGGACGAGGCGGAGGCCCGGGTCGAGAATTCGGGGTGGACCTTCACCCTGAACATCGACAAGAAGAAGCAGGCCCAGCTGGAGAAGGCGGTCAAGACTCAGCTGACCAGCCAACTCGACCCGAAGAAACGCAAGGTCGACCGGAACGTCCAGGCCGGTGCCGCCTCCGTCGATCCCAAGACGGGGAAGATCGTCGCCCTCTACGGCGGCTCGGACTACACCAAGCACTACTTCAGCAACGCCAACCGCACCGACTACCAGCCCGCCTCGACCTTCAAGCCGGTCATCCTCGCCGCCGCCCTGGAGAACGCCTCCGAGACGCAGAGCGGCAAGGCGATCGGCGCGAACACGATCTACGACGGCACCAGCAAGCGCCAGGTCGTCGACAGCAACGGCAACAAGGTCGGCTTCGGTCCCGAGAACGAGGACGACACGAACTACGGCAAGGTCTCCGTGCAGACGGCGATGGACAAGTCCATCAACTCCGTCTTCGCGCAGATGGGCGTGGACGTCGGCATGGACAAGGTGCTGGCGACGGCCACCAAGCTCGGCATGGACACCGGCAAGCTGAGGCCGCTGCCCGCCTACACCCTGGGCACGATGGGCGCGAGCCCGATCCAGATGGCCGGCGTGTACGCCACCCTCGACAACCACGGCAAGCAGGTCACGCCGAGCATCATCAAGTCGGCGGAGCAGGGGGGCACCGAGTTCCAGCTGCCCGACCCGATCGGCGAGCAGGTCATCAGCCGGGAGGCCGCCGACACGGTGACCTCGGTGCTGACCGGGGTGGTCGACGACGGTACGGCCAAGAAGGCCGTCCAGCAGAACCCGGCCCGCGACGGCCGAAAGGTCGCCGGCAAGACCGGTACCTCCGACGACAACAAGTCGGCCTGGTTCACCGGCTACACCCCGGACCTGGTCACCTCGGTCGGTCTGTTCGGTGAGGACTACAAGACCCACGGGCAGAGCAAGCTGTACAACACGGCCGGCCTCGACCGCGTCAACGGCGGTGGCTTCCCGGCGGAGATCTGGGCGGCGTACACGTTCGGCGTCGCGGGCAAGAACACCAAGTTCGAGCTGGAGACCGACCAGGGTGCCGCGGTCCAGCCGACGTGGACACCGAAGCCCTCGGTGACCCCGTCGGAAACGCCCTCGGAGACGCCTTCGGAGACGCCGTCCGAAACGCCGTCGGAGACGCCCTCGGAGACGCCGTCCGAAACCCCGTCGGAGACGCCCTCGCAGAGCGCGCCGACCGGTGAGCAGAGCACTCCGGTCGAGACATCGACCTCACCGTTGAATCCGTTCGACCCGAACGGCGACCAGTAGCGAAAGAGAAAGGGCGCCCGGTGATCACCGGGCGCCCTTTCTTTCTCTTTCGCTAGCCCCTGTTGAGCTCGAACCACACCACCTTGCCGGTGCTCAACCGCGTGGCGCCCCACCGCCGGGCGAGCCGGTTCACGAGGTAGAGCCCGCGACCGCCCTCGTCGGTGGCCCGGGCCTGCCTCAGACGCGGCAACTGCGGCACGTCGTCCCCGACCTCGCAGCGCAGCACATCGGTCCGCAGCAACCGGAGCGTCACCGGCCGGGTCGCGTACCGCACGGCGTTGGTGACGACCTCGCTCACCAGCAGCTCGACGGAGTCGGTCAGATCCTCCATGCCCCAACGGGACAGCGCCCGTCGCGCGAGCCGCCGCGCACGGCCCGGTGCCGCGTCCTCCGGCTCCAGGAACCAGTACGCCACGTCACTGGGCGCGATCCCGTCGAAGCGGGCCGCGAGCAACGCGATGTCGTCGTCCCGGTCCCCGGGCCCGAGCATGTCCAGCACCTCGTCGCAGAGGGCCTCCAACGGTGGCGGATGATCCGGCCCGGTCAACTGCGCGGTGGCGGCGAGCTTCTCCCGCAGCTGCTCTATCCCGGTCCACACGTCCCGCAGCCGCGACTCCACGAGCCCGTCGGTGTACAGCAGCAGCGTCGCCCCGGCCGGCGCGTCCAGTTCCACGGCCTCGAAGTCCACGCCCCCGACACCGATCGGCGCGCCCGGAGGCACCCGCAGCACCTCCGCGCGGCCGCCCAGGTGCAGCAGCACCGGTGGCGGGTGACCGGCGTTCGCGATGGTGATCCGGTGCGAGACCGGGTCGTAGACGGCGTAGAGGCAGGTCGCCATGCGGTCCGTACCGAGCCGCTGGGCCTGCTCGTCGAGGTGGTGCAGCACCTCCTGCGGGGGCAGATCGAGGCCGGCGAGGGTCTGCGCGGTCGTCCGCAGCTGGCCCATGATCGCCGCGGACGTCATGGAGTGCCCCATCACGTCACCCACGACCAGCGCGACCCGGCTGCCGGGCAGCGGGATCGCGTCGTACCAGTCACCGCCCACCCGGGCCGTCTCGGCGGCCGGCAGATAGCGCGAGGCCAGCCGTACGCCGGTCGGCCGGGGGAGCGTCTCGGGCAGCATGGTGCGCTGGAGCTCGTCGGCGATGTACGCCTCACGGCCGTAGAGGACCGCCTTGTCGATGCCCAGCGCGCTGTGCGTGGCGAGCTGGGCGGCGACGAGCAGGTCGTCCGGGTCGAAGGGGATGCGGTCGGGGCGGCGCAGGAACAAGGCGGCGCCGATGACCCGGCGCCGGCCGCGCAACGGAGCGAGGATCGCGCGGCGGCCCGTCGGTACGGCGAATTCGGCGCCCTCGCCGAGCAGTTCCGGCAGCGCGGCGTGGGCCGCGGGCGTGTCCGTGAACACCGGGCGCACCCCGCGCAGCACCTCGGCGAGCGCGCTGCCGGGCTGCACCTCGCACAGTTCGGTGCCGAGCGCGTCCAGCTCCGTCGGGTTCTCCGGTACCGGCACCGGCAGGATGCCGTCCTCCAGGTCCCGCTCCTGCTGCGGGATGCGGTCGCTGCGCCGCAGCCTGAGCACGAGGGGACCGGTGGGCCGCTCGTCGCCGACGGGCAGCGGGTCGCGCAGATAGACGAGGATCGCGTCCGAGAAGGTCGGCACGGTCGCCCGGCACAGGCCCATCACGATCTCGTCCAGGTCGATGCCGCGGGCGATCCGGCGAGTGGCCGCGCCCACGAAGCGCAGCCGGTCCCCGTCGCGCCGCATGGGCGTGGGCCGGCCCGGGGGCAGTCCCTGCCCGGTACGGCGTTCGTCGCTGCTCAGGGACGGCCGCTCGTCCGTACCGCCCGGCTGGACCGGGACCCCCTCCGGGACGGGGCGCGGGCGGTGCGTGTCCGGCTCCGCGGCGGCCGGCTGGGAGTGCTCGGGGCCGGTACCGGCCGGGTTCATGGCCATGTCCTTGTGATTGCCGGCCCTGCCCGTCGTGCCGTTGCCGGCCTGGACGACGGGTGCCGCCTCCGGTGTGGGGTCACCGGAGCGTGCCTGGACGGGTAAAGCGGACGACGCCTCGACGCCCTGCGCGGGCGGCGGCGCCGGGGAACGCAGGAGCGCCCCGCGGGGGTCCGTGGGGTCGACGCCCGGCTGGGGGCGTTCGAAGGAGGTCGGGTGCTCCGTCACGCGTGTCGAATCCGTCCGTCCGGGGCTGCACGCCGTACGCGCAGTTGGTCCCGCCGAAATCCCGATACCCGGAATGTGTGTCCCAGGAACGAAATTCCCGCGTGGTCAGGGGCTGTTCCTGCGTTTTTGGTCAACCTTCCGCGGCCCGTACCCGTGTTGCCCTCGTACCCCACGCTCACGTCCTGCCGCCCCTCGGTGACGATCGGTCAAGCCCAGCGCCCGCTTCGGTAGTTGCCGCTGCGCGCTCTTGCGGAGGACGATCCTACGTTTGCAGCCCGGGGGCGCATCAAGGGTCTCATGAGGACAAGTGCGCGGGCGTACGGTCCCAGTCTTCCGGCAGGAGCGGGACACTCCAGGACGGATCGGGCCGCCAGTCGGGCCAGCCGTCCGAGAACGGCGGGCCCCAGGCGCGGATCACCTCCACCGCGGAGCGCCCGGCCGATCTGACCTGTTCGGCCAGGTCGGGGCCCATCAGCCCGTCCCGCTGGGCCTGCGCGAACTCGTCCTCGTCGCGCCACTGCCAACCGCGGTCCGGATCGACGGTGATGTCCAGGAAGTGGTCCTCCGAATCCACACCCCCGGCCCAACGCGCCAGCGGCTCCTCGAGGTTCACGTACCAGTTCTTGAACCGCCAGCCCGGCTCCCAGAACAGCCACACCGACCACGGCAGCCCCGGCCGCGCCAGCTTCAGCACCCCGGTGCCGAACCAGCGGTCCCGCTGGACCGAACGCGGCTTGGTGTAACGGGACTCCAGCGGCTCGGCGTGCACCGGCGTACCGTCGGCCAGCACCGGCCGCACACACTCGGTGCCCGGTGCCAGCCACACGGCGAGCAGGTCCTCGTCGTCGCGTACGACGGTGACCGGGCGGGCGATGTGGAAGCGCGCGCCCGCGTTCTCCCGGTAGCGCCACAGGATCTGACTCCCGGGCTCCCAGAAGTGCGCCGACGTACCCGCTTCCACCGCTCTCACCGCTCCACCGTCTGCCATGCACAGATATTAGGTGCCATAGGCATACGACGCTGCGGTGCGCGTCACGGTTCATGCCGGCGACGGGAAAGGTTACGGCCGTGTCATCCGCAGGACATCCAGCGCCTCGTCGAGCTGTTCGGCCGTCAGGTCGCCGCGCTCGACGTAGCCGCTCTCCAGCACGACCTCGCGGATCGTCTTCTGCTCCGCGAGAGCCTTCTTGGCGACCTTCGCGGCCTCCTCGTACCCGATGTACTTGTTGAGCGGGGTGACCACGGAGGGCGAGGACTCGGCGTACTCCCGGGCGCGTTCGCGGTGGGCGACGATGCCGTCGACGGTGCGGTCGGCGAGCAGCCGGGAGACGTTGGCGAGCAGCCGGACCGACTCCAGGACGTTCTTCGCGATGACCGGCAGCATGACGTTGAGCTCGAAGTTGCCGGCCGCTCCGGCGGTCGCGACGGTGGCGTCGTTGCCGATCACCTGGGCGGCGACCATCAGAACGGCCTCCGGGATCACCGGGTTGACCTTGCCGGGCATGATCGACGAGCCGGGCTGGAGGTCGGGCAGCGAGATCTCGGCCAGCCCCGTCCTGGGCCCGGAGGACATCCACCGCAGGTCGTTGGCGATCTTCGTCAGCCCGACCGCGATGGTCCTGAGCTGCCCGCTGGTCTCCACGATCCCGTCCCGGGCGCCCTGCGCCTCGAAGTGGTCCCGCGCCTCGGTGAGCGGCAGCCCGGTGGTGCGGGCGATCTCCTCGATGACGGCGGCGGAGAAACCGGGCGGGGTGTTGATGCCGGTGCCGACGGCGGTACCGCCCAGCGGCAGCTCGGCGAGCCGGGGGAGCGACGCCTCCAGCCGTTCGATCCCGTACCGCACCTGCGCCGCGTATCCGCCGAACTCCTGACCCAGGGTCACCGGGGTGGCGTCCATCAGGTGGGTCCGCCCCGACTTCACGACGTCGGCGAACTCCTCGGACTTGCGGGTGAGGGCCGCGGCGAGGTGGTCGAGGGCGGGGACGAGGTCCCGGGTGACGGCGGCGGTGGCGGCGATGTGGATGGAGGAGGGGAAGACGTCGTTGGACGACTGGGAGGCGTTGACGTGGTCGTTGGGGTGCACGTCACGGCCGAGCCGCTCGGTCGCCAGCGTCGCGATGACCTCGTTGGTGTTCATGTTGGACGAGGTCCCGGAACCGGTCTGGAACACGTCGATGGGGAAGTGCTCGTCCCAGTCCCCGCGGGCCACCTCGTCGGCGGCCTCCTGGATCGCCTCGGCGGCGTCCTTGTCGAGCACCCCCAGTTCGGCGTTCACCTTCGCCGCGGCCCCCTTGATGCGCGCGAGAGCCTCGATGTGCGCCCGCTCGATGCGCTGGCCGGAGATGGGAAAGTTCTCGACGGCCCGTTGGGTCTGGGCCCGCCACCTGGCGTCCACCGGGACCCGGACCTCGCCCATGGAGTCGTGCTCGATACGAAACGCCTGTTCCTGCTGCTCGTCGGCCACTGCCGATCACCTCCGTCTTGGTCAGCGTCGCCCCCGTGGCACCTATTCCTGCCGCACCCACCGGTCCGGAAACCCGGACGGCTTCGAGACCGACGGCACGAACCGGACGGGTGCTCACCGGGCTTCCCCGCACACCTCTCCACGGTCCCGGTCGCCGGCGGCCGCCGCTGACCCGACGTACGAGGACCCCGTCCGACAGCTCGACCGGGCCCTGAAAGGTCCTGCCCTCGCCCGCTCGACCGCACCGGGACCCCCCTCTCCGCCGGCCCCGGGCCCCGTACCAGAACGACGTGAACCGCTCAGGGCCGAAGCGGGGGTTCAGGGGGCGGGGTCCCCGGCGGGGTCGTAGGGGCGGAGCCTCTGGGGATGGGCCGGGTAGGGGCGGCGGGGGCGAAATGGGTCTCGGCCGCACCCCGCGGGGCTGCGCGAGCCCCGGGCCCCGCACCGGGGTCGACGTGAACGTCGGTGCGGGCGCCGGGTCCTGGATGAAGGTTCGTCCGGTGGGTACTGCCGCGTGCCACGCCGGGCGGCCTCGTGGGGGTTCAGGGGGCGGGGTCCCCGGCGGGGCCGTAGGGGCGGAGCCCCTGGGGATGGGGCGGGTAGGGGCGGCGGCGGCGAAAACCATCCCCGCCGCCACCCGAAGGCAACTACGCCAGGCCGGGACCGCGCACGGGGATCGACGTGAAGGTCGGCTGAGGCGCGGGATCTTGGAAGAAGTCGTTGCCCTTGTCGTCGACCACGACGAACGCCGGGAAGTCCTCGACCTCGATCTTCCAGACCGCCTCCATGCCGAGCTCCTCGTACTCGACGACCTCGACCTTCTTGATGCAGTCCTGGGCGAGCCGGGCGGCCGGGCCGCCGATGGAGCCGAGGTAGAAGCCGCCGTGCGTACCGCACGCGTCGGTGACCTGCTTGCTGCGGTTGCCCTTGGCCAGCATCACCTTGGAGCCGCCCGCCGCCTGGAACTGCTCGACGTAGGAGTCCATACGGCCGGCCGTCGTCGGGCCGAAGGAGCCGGACGCGTAACCCTCGGGCGTCTTCGCCGGACCCGCGTAGTACACCGGGTGGTCCTTCAGGTACTGCGGCATCTCCTCGCCCGCGTCGAGACGCTCCTTGATCTTGGCGTGCGCGATGTCCCGCGCGACCACGAGCGGACCGGTCAGCGAAAGCCGCGTCTTCACCGGGTACTTGGTGAGCTCCGCGAGGATGTCGTCCATCGGCTGGTTGAGGTCGATCCTGACGACGTCACCGTCGGACTCGAGGTGCTCGTCCGTCGTCTCCGGAAGGAAGCGCGCCGGGTCCGTCTCCAGCTGCTCGAGGAAGACGCCCTCGGCGGTGATCTTCGCGACGGCCTGGCGGTCGGCCGAGCAGGACACGGCGATGGCGACCGGGCAGGACGCACCGTGCCGGGGCAGCCGTACGACACGTACGTCGTGGCAGAAGTACTTGCCGCCGAACTGCGCCCCGATGCCGATCTTCTGCGTCAGCTCGAAGACCTTCTCCTCCAGCTCCTTGTCCCGGAAGCCGTGCCCGAGCTCCGAGCCCTCGGCCGGGATCTCGTCCAGGTAGTGCGCGGAGGCGTACTTAGCGGTCTTCAGCGCGTACTCGGCGCTCGTGCCGCCGACGACGATCGCCAGGTGGTACGGCGGACAGGCGGCCGTACCGAGCGAACGGATCTTCTCCTCCAGGAACTTCATCATGGAGGCCTCGTTGAGGACGGCCTTCGTCTCCTGGTAGAGGAACGACTTGTTGGCCGAGCCGCCGCCCTTCGCCATGAACAGGAACTTGTACGCGCCGCCGTCGGTGGCGTACAGCTCGATCTGCGCGGGGAGGTTGGAGCCGGTGTTCTTCTCGTCCCACATGGTCAGCGGGGCCATCTGCGAGTACCGCAGGTTGAGGTTGAGGTACGCGTCGTAGATGCCCTTGGACAGGGCCGCCTCGTCACCGCCCTCGGTGAGCACGTTCTGCCCGCGCTTGCCCATGACGATCGCGGTGCCGGTGTCCTGGCACATCGGGAGGACGCCCGCGGCCGCGATGTTCGCGTTCTTCAGCAGGTCGAGTGCCACGAACTTGTCGTTGCTCGACGCCTCGGGGTCGTCGATGATCCGGCGCAGCTGGGCCAGGTGGGCCGGGCGCAGGTAGTGCTGGATGTCGTGGATGGCCTCGGCGGCGAGCTTGCGCAGCGCCTCGGGCTCCACCTTGAGGAAGGTCCGCCCGTCGGCCTCGAAGGTGGAGACACCCTCGGAGGTCACCAGCCGGTAGGGGGTGGTGTCCTCTCCCATGGGGAGCAGATCGGTGTACGCGAACTCAGGCATCTCAGCCCATTCCTCACTCTGCGGGTCGACCACCCGCCTCCGTCGGCGGGCCGCACCAGCCTAGAACCTGTCCGGCCACGGCAGCTTGTGAGGTAAGGCTCAGTGGGTTCGCCAAGAGTTGTCCACAGCCCTAGTCGCGATCTATCGCGTTTCGGTACGCTGCTGCCGTGGACCTTCAGAAGCAGCCCGACCTCCAGAAGCCCGCGGGCCCCGCCCCCGCGGTGGCCGACCTGCGCGCCTCGGACGCCGACCGCGACCGTATCGCCGACATCCTGCGCGAGGCGCTCGCCGAGGGCCGCGTCACCGCGGACGAGCACGCCGAGCGGGTCGAGGGGGTGCTGAGCGCCAAGACGGTGGGCGAGCTGGAGGTCTTCATCCGGGACCTGCCGGCGGCCCACGGGCCCCGTACCGCCCCGGCCTGGACCCCGGCCGCCAACCGCCCGACCGACGCGATCCCCCCGGACCCGGACGACAACGTGGTGGCGGTCTTCAGCGCCGCCGTCCGCAAGGGCCGTTGGCGCGCGGGCCGCCGTATCCACGCCTACGCGGTCTTCGGCAGCGTCGAGATAGACCTCAGCGAGGCGATCTTCGAGTACCGCCAGGTCGTCATCAAGGCGTTCTCGGTCTTCGGCAGCGTCGAGGTGCGCGTCCCCGAGAACATCTCGCTGCGCGGCACGGGGGTCGGTGTCCTCGGCGACTTCCAGGTGGACACGCTCGACTCGGCCGAGCCGGACGCGCCCGTCGTGTACGTCGACGGCTGGGCCGTCCTCGGCAGCGTCGACGCGAAACCCAAGCGCGGCAAGCTCGTCGCGGACATTCTCGACCGCGTTCAGCGCGTGGTCGATCGCAAGGTCGACAGGAGTTTGCGCAAACACCTGGATCGTTGACGGTTGTGAATCCGGGCGGTTCCGCATCGGAGGGATCCGCCCCCGGTCGGCTCCCGAAGGCGCACGCGAACCCCCCGGAATCCAGCGGTTCGGGACTCAGTGCATAGGCGCGCGCACAGCGGGTAGGGCTTGCTGCATCGTCTCTCGCTCGCGAAGCCGTCGTCAGGAGTAGACCGTGCTGCAACCGCATTCGTCCCTGCAGGTAGCTGCCGTTCCGGCCCAGCGGGTGCCAGTGCGGGACAGGGACCAAGACGCTCCATGGCACACCGAGGCGGTGTGCCGGCGCGACGAGGCCGGCCTGTTCTTCGCCCCGTCCAAGGAACCCACCGCCGCGAGGCTCTCCCGCGAGGAGGCCGCGAAGCGCGTCTGTGCCCGCTGTCCGGTCATGGTCGAGTGCCGCGAACACGCTCTGCTCCAGCCCGAGCCCTACGGCGTCTGGGGCGGCCTGACCGCAGCGGAACGCCGGGTGGTCCTGGCCCGGCGCAGGCGCCGCGACCTGGAACTCACGAAAGCGGCGCGGGCGGCACGCATAGCCCAGGCGGGCTGAACCGCACGGACAGCAAAAGGCGCCCCCACCGCACTGGGGGCGCCTTTTGAACTGGGGCTGTGTGGAACCTGCCCAGGGGCGCGGGGCTGTCTTGATATGGGGCTCCGCCGCGTGGGCGCGAGAAGCCCGACGTGGCCGCACCCGCCGACGCTCCGAAGCCCCCGAGCTGTCAGGCCCTACTTGGCGCGGTCGAAGTCGATCGCGCTGTAGGCCCGCAGTTTGCTGAGCCGATGCTCCGAGTCGATCCGCCGGACCGTCCCCGACTTGGACCGCATCACGATCGAGTCGGTCGTCGCGGTCTCCGACCGATACCGCACACCCCGCAGCAACTCACCGTCGGTGATCCCGGTCGCCACGAAGAAGACGTTCTCCCCGGACACCAGGTCGTCGGTCGTCAGCACCCGGTCCAGATCGTGCCCGGCGTCGATCGCCCGCGCCCGCTCCTCGTCGTCCTTCGGCCACAGCTTGCCCTGGATCGTCCCGCCGAGGCACTTCACGGCACAGGCGGAGATGATCCCCTCCGGCGTACCGCCGATGCCCAGCAGCATGTCGACGCCGGTGCCCTCGCGCAGCGCGTAGATCGAGCCCGCCACGTCTCCGTCGGAGATCAGCTTGATCCGGGCGCCCGCCTCCCGGATCTCCTGGATGATCCCTTCGTGCCGGGGCCGGTCGAGGATGACCACGGTCACGTCCTCCGGAGTGACGCGCTTGGCCTTGGCGACCCGCCGGATGTTCACGGAGACCGGCGCGTCGATGTCGACGAAGTCCGCGGCCTCGGGCCCTGTGACCAGCTTGTCCATGTAGAACACGGCGGACGGGTCGAACATCGACCCCCGGTCCGCCGCGGCCAGGACGGCGATCGCGTTCGGCATGCCCTTGGCGTTGAGCGTGGTCCCGTCGATCGGGTCCACGGCGATGTCGCACTCGGGTCCGGTCCCGTCGCCGACGCGCTCGCCGTTGAAGAGCATCGGCGCCTCGTCCTTCTCGCCTTCGCCGATGACGACGACGCCGTTCATCGACACGGTGGAGACGAGGGTCCGCATGGCGCGCACCGCGGCGCCGTCGGCGCCGTTCTTGTCACCCCGCCCGACCCAGCGGCCCGCGGCCATCGCGGCGGCTTCGGTCACCCGCACTAGTTCCAGGGCGAGGTTGCGGTCGGGGGCCTCGGAGGGGACCTCGAGTTCGGACGGCAGATGATGATGCTCGGTCATCGGAGCGCACCTTTCTGATACGACGACGGCCGGATGAGGGTTCGACCGTCGACTCTATCGTCAGTCCGACAAAATGAGCAGGGGACCCCACGGATGAGCGGACCGGGCACCTGCGACGATAGGGGCGTGGCAGGTTCGAACGGCAAGCAGAAGACGGTCCGGGACATGATTCTCTCCCTGGGCCTCATCGGGATCGCGGCGGCGGTCATCTACGTGTTCATCCCGCACGACGACTCCGCTCCCGACGTCAAGACGGTCGATTATCGCGTCGAGCTGCTCACGGCGCGCCGCGCGGCCTCCTACCCGGTGGCCGCGCCCGAGGGTCTGCCGGCCGGGTGGAAGGCGACGTCGGTGCGCTTCCGGGGCGACCGGTCCGACGCCTGGCACCTGGGCTTCCAGGCCCCTGGCGATGAGTACGTGCAGATCGAGCAGTCGACTCAGAAGCCGTCGGAGTTCATCGACGAGGCGAGCCAGGGCGGCGAGGCGACGAAGCAGACCCGGCAGATCGCGGGCCGCACCTGGACGCGGTACACGGGCGGCCGGTACGACGCCCTCGTGCACCAGGGCGACGGGGCGACGACGGTGGTCGCGGGTACGGGATCGCTCGCCCAGCTGACCGAGATGGCGAAGTCGCTCAAGATGGCGTGAGAGCGCGTGCGAGAGGCGTGAGAGCGCGCGAGAGGGCCCGGCCGCCGGGCGGCCGGGCCCTCTCGTCGTGTGTCAGCCGTCTCACACGGTGGTGACGACCTCGTCGTACGCCAGACGCGGGGAGCGCGGGAACCAGGCGTCCTCGCCCGGCTTGCCGATGTTGACGACCATCAGCGGGGTGTGGTCGTCGTCGAGGAACTCCTTGCGGACGCCCTCGAAGTCCAGACCGGTCATCGGGCCGGCGGCGAGGCCCGCGGCACGGACGCCGATGATGAAGTACGCGGCCTGCAGGGCGGCGTTCAGCCCGGCGGCACCCTCGCGGGCGGGGCGCTCGCTGAAGAAGAGGTCCTTGGCCTGCGGGAAGTGCGGGAAGAGCTGCGGCAGCTCCTCGTGGAACTCGTTGTCCGCGGAGAGGATCGCGACCAGCGGGGCGGTGGCGGTCTTCGGCTGGTTGCCCTCGGCCATGTGCTGGACCAGGCGCTCGCGAGCCTCGGCGGAGCGGACCAGGGTGATGCGCAGCGGGCTCTGGTTGAAGGCGGTCGGGCCGTACTTGACCAGGTCGTAGATCGCCTGGACCTGCTCGTCGGTCACCGGCTCGTCGGTGAAGGTGTTCGCGGTGCGGGCTTCGCGGAACAGCAGGTCCTGGGCGGCGGGGTCAAGAACGAGAGACATGGGGGAACCTTCTCGGGAGGACGTCGGCCCCAGAAACGGACCGTGGACCGGTTGACGTCTCCGACCGTACGCGAATTAAGTTCAACCTTCAACCAAAACTGGTGCGTGGTGATCCGCTTCACAGATCGCCAGGTTCTACGAGGGCGCCGATCCGCGTCCGGCCCGCAGCCGCTCGCGCTACTCGGAGTTCTCCCCGCCGTCCTCCGACTCCTCGGCCAGCGCCGCGTCCAGCCGCGCCCGCGCCCCGTCGAGCCAGCGCCGGCACACCTTGGCCAGCTCCTCGCCCCGCTCCCAGAGCGCGAGGGACTCCTCGAGCGTCGTACCGCCCGCCTCCAACCGCCGTACGACCTCGATCAGCTCGTCCCGCGCCTGCTCGTACCCGAGCGCCTCTTCCGCCACCTTGCTGGTCATCCGCCCACCCTATGCATCGACTCGGACAGTGAACTCACCCTCGGCGACCCGCGCCCGCAGGGTCTCCTCCGCCGTCACCTCGTCCGGCGCCCGCACGACGTGCCCGTCGGACTTCTGGAGCACGGCGTAGCCGCGCTGGAGGGTCGCGGCGGGGGAGAGGGCCACCACGCGTGCGTGCGTGTGCGTCAGCTCGGAGTCGGCGCGGTCCAGCAGATGGCCCAGGGTGCGGCGGCCGCGGTCGGTCAGGGCGGCCACATGGTCGGCGCGCTCGTCGATCATCCGGTGCGGATCCTCTATCGACGGCCGCGCGAGCGCGTGCGCCAGCCCCCGCTCCTCCCGCTGCAGAAGCGCCTCCACACAGCGCCGCGCACGATCCCGCAGCGCCTGCACCCGCTCGTACTCCTCCCCGACATCCGGTACGACCTTCTTGGCCGCGTCCGTCGGAGTGGAGGCCCGCACGTCGGCGACGTAGTCCAGCAGCGGGGTGTCCGGCTCGTGCCCGATCGCCGACACCACCGGCGTACGGCAGGACGCGACCGCCCGCACCAACTGCTCGTCGGAGAACGGCAGCAGATCCTCCACGCTGCCCCCACCGCGCGCCACGATGATCACGTCCACGTCGTCCAGCGCGTCCAGTTCCTTGACCGCCTGCACGACCTGCGGGACCGCGTGCACCCCCTGCACCGGTACGTTGCGCACCTCGAAGCGGACGGCCGGCCAGCGGTGCCGGGCGTTCTCCAGGACATCCCGCTCGGCTGCCGAGGCACGCCCGCAGACCAGCCCGATCAGCTGCGGCAGGAACGGCAGCGGCTTCTTGCGCTCCGCCGCGAACAGCCCCTCGGCGGCGAGGGACTTCTTCAGCTGCTCCAGCCGGGCCAGCAGCTCACCGACCCCGACCGGCCTTATCTCGGTGGCCCGCAGCGAGAGCTGGCCCCGCGGCGCGTACCACTCCGGCTTCGCCAGTACGACGACCCGGGCGCCCTCGCTGACGACATCGGCGACGTCGTCGAAGACCTGGCGGAAGCAGGTCACGCTCACCGAGATGTCGTACGACGGATCGCGCAGCGTGAGGAAGACCACGCCCGCACCCGGGCGCCGGGAGAGCTGGGTGATCTGGCCCTCGACCCACACGGCACCGAGGCGGTCGATCCAGCCGCCGATCAGGCGCGACACCTCGCCGACGGGCAGGGGCGCTTCGGGAGTCGAGTTCACAGCCATGCCGCGAGCGTAACGGCCGGGTACGACAACGCACAGTCACCGGTACGGAACCATCGGCTGCGCTGGGCGACCAGCCCTCCGGCGCACTCACTCCTCCACCCGCGCCGCCGACCACTTGCGCCGCGCCCGCCCCCCGAGCCACACCGCGCCCACGGCCTGCGCCGCCCCTGACGTCTGCGCAACGCACCGTCCCGGTCGACGAACTACCGGCCGCGCTGGGTGACCAGCACCCCTGGCGCGCTCACGCATCGACCCGCGCCGCCGACCACGTGCGCCGCGCCCGACCCCGGGCCCGCTCACGAGCCACACCGCGCCCACGGCCTGCGCCGGCCCTGACGTCTGTGCAACGCGCCGTCCCGGTCGACGAACTACCGGCCGCGCTGGGTGACCAGCACCCCCCAGCCCGACCAGGAACCAGACCGTGCCCACCACCTGTGCCTCGTCCGTCGCGCCCCCGTCTGCCGGCCAGTCTTCCTGGGAAGGTCATGTGCACGCGATCTTCGACCGGCCGAACGCGGCCTTACGATGGGACGCATGACTGCTTCGCCTGGCCGCCGTGTCCTGCTCGCCGCCCCCCGTGGCTACTGCGCGGGTGTGGACCGCGCCGTGATCGCCGTCGAGAAAGCCCTGGAGCAGTACGGCGCTCCGGTGTACGTCCGGCACGAGATCGTCCACAACAAGTACGTCGTACAGACCCTGGAGAAGAAGGGCGCCGTCTTCGTCGAACGGACGGAGGAGGTCCCGCCGGGCAACATCGTCATGTTCTCGGCGCACGGCGTCGCCCCCGTCGTCCACGATGAGGCCGCGCGCGGAAAGCTCGCCACCATCGACGCGACCTGCCCGCTCGTCACCAAGGTCCACAAGGAAGCGGTCCGCTTCGCGAACGAGGACTACGACATCCTCCTGATCGGGCACGAGGGCCACGAGGAGGTCATCGGCACCTCCGGCGAGGCCCCCGAGCACATCCAGCTCGTCGACGGCCCGGCCGATGTCGCCAAGGTCGAGGTCCGTGACCCGTCGAAGATCGTGTGGCTCTCCCAGACGACCCTGAGCGTCGACGAGACCATGGAGACCGTCGACGCCCTCAAGGAGAAGTTCCCGCAGCTCATCTCCCCGCCCAGCGACGACATCTGCTACGCCACGCAGAACCGCCAGCTCGCGGTCAAGCAGATGGGCGCCGAGGCCGAGCTGGTCATCGTGGTCGGCTCCCGCAACTCCTCCAACTCCAAGCGGCTCGTCGAGGTCGCCAAGCTCGCCGGCTCCCGCGAGGCCTACCTCGTGGACTTCGCGAGCGAGATCGAGGAGACCTGGCTGGAGGGCGTGACCACGGTCGGCGTGACCTCGGGCGCCTCGGTGCCGGAGGTGCTCGTCGAGGAGGTCCTGGAGTGGCTGTCGCAGCGCGGCTACGGCGACGTGGAACTCGTGAAGGCGGCCGAGGAGTCCATCACCTTCTCCCTCCCGAAGGAGCTGCGGCGCGACCTGCGCGAGGAGGCCGCGGCGCTGGTCGCGGAGCGTAAGGGGACCTCGCAGGCGTGACTGTCCGTCGTCCGTCGTAACGTATTGCCATGCAGATCTTCGGCTTGGACATCGGCGGATCCGGGATCAAGGGCGCCCCTGTGGACCTGGACAAGGGCGACCTCACCCAGGAGCGCCACAAAGTGCTCACCCCGCACCCGGCGACGCCCGACGGTGTGGCCGACGGGGTGAAGCAGGTCGTGGACCACTTCGGGTGGACGGGACCGGTGGGGCTGACCTTCCCGGGCGTGGTCACCGACGGGTCCCACATCCGTACGGCCGCAAATGTCGACAAGAGCTGGATCGACACCGACGCGCGCGCCCTGTTCAGCGACCGGCTCGGCGGGCTGCCGGTGACCGTGGTCAACGACGCGGACGCGGCGGGCGTCGCCGAGATGAACTTCGGCGCGGGCAAGGACCGCAAGGGCACCGTCATCCTGCTCACCTTCGGCACCGGCATCGGCAGCGCGCTCTTCGTCGACGGCGTCCTCGTCCCCAACTCGGAACTGGGCCACCTGGAACTGCACGGCCACGACGCCGAGAAGAAGGCCTCCAGCAGGGCCAGGGAGGTCGAGGAGCTCACCTGGGAGCACTGGGCCCACCGCGTCCAGAAGTACCTGGCCCACGTCGAGATGCTCTTCTCGCCCGAGCTGTTCATCATCGGCGGCGGCGTCAGCCGCAAGGCCCAGAAGTTCCTGCCCCACATCGAGGGCATCAAGGCCGAGATCGTCCCGGCGCAGCTGCAGAACAACGCGGGGATCGTAGGGGCGGCGATGCGGGCGGCGCAGGGGTGAAGGAAGCGGGGGAGCAGGGGTGCGGGGCGGGACCCGGCGCTCCTGCTCCCTGGCGGCGCCGTGACCGGCGCGGACGGTGCGGGCCTGCCCGGCGGCGGGCCCGGTTTCGGTGAGGGAGTGCTGTCGGCGGCCATCGGCCTCGCGCGGAGGTCACTCCGACGGCCACCGGCTCAGTATGCGGTGCGGCGATCCCGGGTGGCGGTCCACTGGTCGGGCGGCGCCGTGACCGGCGCGGACGGTGCGGGCCTGCCCGGTGGCGGGCCCGGTTCCGGTGAGGGAGTGCTGTCGGCGACCACCGGCCTCGCGCCGAGGTCACTCCGACTGCCACCGGCTCAGTGTGCGGTGCGGCGATTGCGGGTGGCGGTCCACCGGTCGGCCGGTGCCGCTCCCGCCCGTCGCGCGCGGCCCAGGGCCGAGCGGCCCGGGAGCCGTGCCCCGTGCCGTCGGTCGGCGTGAGCGTCAGCGCGAGCGGTCCCGTACCAGGCGGATCCTGCGGACCAGTGCGATGAGACCGGCGGCCAGCGTGCCGGCGTAGAGCCAGCCGGCCTGGGTCGCCAGCGCGGTGAACATGCCCATCAGACGGCCCGAGGTGCCGCCGCCGCTGTCGGTGAGCGGGACGAGCCCGACGGCGAAGGCGATCGGGACGATGACCGGGGCGCTCAGCAGATCGCCCCGGCGCATCCAGACCGACGTCAGCACACTGACCGGCACGAACAGCACGCCGTACAGCGTCAGCGACGAGCCGAACAGCACGGAGACGAGGAAGCCGAGCACGAGCATGAGCCCGGCGCAGAACAGGCCGCCGCCGAGCCCGGTGAGCCGGGGGTTGGGCAGCCGTCGCAGGGTCTGGACGACGGGGGGCGGCGGGCGGCGGGCGACCGGTGGCCGGCGCTCGCCGCGGGCTTGCGCGGGCAGCGGTGCTCCGGGGGCCGGGCGTCGCGTTCCGTTGTGCGGGGGGCGGCTCCTGTGTTGCTCCACTGGACCAACCTAGGTCTGTTTATGTGCGGAATCGCTCTTGAGACACGCCGTGGGAAAGACCTTGGCCATCCGTTCGAGAGGGACGCCGGGGCGTGCTGCGGCACGCCGTAGACTGGTGGATCGGCCCCCTGGCCGCCAGTCTCCTCACGTCTCCTCTCACGTACGGGAAGTCGCAACGTGTCGCTCACGATCGGAATCGTCGGCCTGCCGAATGTCGGCAAGTCGACCCTGTTCAACGCCCTGACCAAGAACGACGTGCTGGCGGCCAACTACCCGTTCGCCACGATCGAGCCGAACGTCGGCGTGGTCGGTGTCCCGGACCCGCGCCTGACGAAACTGGCCGAGATCTTCTCCTCGCAGAAGATCCTTCCCGCCACCGTCGACTTCGTGGACATCGCCGGCATCGTGAAGGGCGCCTCCGAGGGTGAGGGCCTGGGCAACAAGTTCCTCGCGAACATCCGTGAGTCCGACGCGATCTGCCAGGTCATCCGGGCCTTCAAGGACGAGAACGTCGTCCACGTCGACGGCAAGGTCTCGCCCAAGGACGACATCGAGACGATCAACACCGAGCTGATCCTGGCCGACCTCCAGACCATCGAGAAGGTCCTGCCCCGCCTCCAGAAGGAGTCGCGGATCAAGAAGGACGTGGTGGCGAAGGTCGCGGCGGTCGAGGCGGCGAAGGAGATCCTGGAGAAGGGCGACACGCTGTTCTCCGCGGGCATCGTCCAGGGCTCCGGCAACGAGGAACTCCTGCACGACCTGCACCTGCTGACGACGAAGCCGTTCCTCTACGTCTTCAACGTCGACGAGGACGAACTGGTCGACGAGTCCTTCAAGGACGAGCAGCGCGCCCTGGTCGCCCCCGCCGAGGCGATCTTCCTCAACGCCAAGCTGGAGGCGGACCTCGCGGAGCTCGACGAGGCGGACGCGATGGAGCTCCTGGAGTCGGTCGGCGCCGAGGAGCCGGGCCTCACCACCCTCGCCCGTGTCGGCTTCAACACCCTCGGCCTCCAGACCTACCTCACGGCCGGTCCCAAGGAGTCCCGCGCCTGGACCATCAAGAAGGGCGCCACCGCCCCCGAGGCCGCCGGCGTGATCCACACAGACTTCCAGAAGGGCTTCATCAAGGCGGAGGTCATCTCCTTCGACGACCTGGTCGAGACCGGCTCGGTGGCCGAGGCCCGCGCGAAGGGGAAGGCGCGGATGGAGGGCAAGGACTACGTCATGCAGGACGGGGACGTCGTGGAGTTCCGCTTCAACGTGTGATCGATTCGCCACTCTCCGCCAGGTAATCCGTCAAGCGCCCAGGTCAACAGGGGGCGGACTCCGTTGAGTCCGCCCCCTCAGTGTTCACGTGCTGACATGGTGCTGACTTTCAGCTGCTCCGTTGAGGAGGGAGTTTGTCGAGGTCGAGATGATCTCGAAGGGCACGGGGCGTTGGAGAGTGCCCCGGAAGGTGCCGACGGGCGCGTAGGCGTGGGTGGGTTCGTCAAGCTGGTAGACGTGGACGACGGGAACCCCGTCCTCCTCCTCGATGCACCAGTAGTGCGGGAACCCGGCCTCCGCGTATTTGCGGAGCTTGACCGTGCGGTCGCGGCGAGCGGATTCAGGGGAGACGACCTCGACGACCAATCGCACTTCGTCCGGGGCGAACAAGGCGCTCACGACCTGACCGGCAGAGTGGTCGCAGCCTTTTGTTTTTGCGAGTAGTACGGCTCGTCGGCCGCGATCCGGTCGGTGGGGATCAGTGTGCCGTCGACGATGACGAAGTCGCCTTCACTCAGACCGACGAGGGCTTCGTGCAGACCCGGTGCCCACGCGGCCAGCACCTCCACGGTCTCGCCGACGTAGCGCCAGGCGGTCGCTTCCGACACTCCGAAGCCGGCGGCCACCTGTGCGAGGGTCTCGTTCTTCCGCAGGTGGGCCAGCACCAGCAGGGCTTGCTTGAAGCACCCCAACTTACTTCAGCGCGTGCGAAGTTCGTTCCTTCGGGCGTAGATGGGCCACGAGACGTGCTCAACCAGCTCGTACGGGACGTCGAGCATGGAAGGATATGGAACCAACGAAACCCCCCGGCCGATGGCGTGCTGAGTGAGATCACCACACCAACGACGGGGGGCTTCGCCATGTCACCCCAATTGAATAACTCCCGATCACCGAGGGCCGTGCCTTCACGCGTCCTGCCGACATGGCTTCGCTCAGACGATGGTGCGACCCTTTTGTGTCGGCTCACTGAAATGAAACTGCAGAGATAGGGTGCGCAGTGCGAACTCTCTGCCAATGCGTGTCGACTCTCTTCGGTCGCCTGCGCATCTTGTGGCCTCTCGGAGGAAAGTAGCCGTGCAGATCTGTGTAGTGGCGCTCGGAAAGATCGGCCTGCCGCTGGCTGTCCAGTTCGCTGCAAAAGGCCACCACGTCATCGGCGCCGACGTGGACGGACACGTCGTGCACCTGGTCAATGAGGGCGTTGAGCCGTTCCCCGGCGAGGCCGGACTCGCTGAGAGGCTGAAGAGCGTCGTCGCGGAGGGGCGGTTGCTGGCCACCACCGACACGACCGCGGCGGTCATGCGGGCCGAGGCGGTAGTCCTGGTCGTTCCGGTATACGTCGACGCCCGGGGCACCCCCGACTTCGGCTGGATGGATAAAGCGACGCAGGCTGTGGCACGCGGGCTGCGGCCCGGCACACTCGTGTCGTACGAGACGACACTGCCCGTCGGTACCACGCGAGGGCGCTGGGCGCCCATGCTCGAGCAGAGCAGCGGGCTGACCGCGGGCCGGGACTTCGCTGTAGTCTTCAGCCCTGAACGGGTGCTGACCGGACGTGTATTCGCCGACCTGTGCCGCTACCCCAAGCTGCTCGGCGGCATCGACGCGGCATCCGCGCGCCGAGGTGTCGAGTTCTACGAGTCCCTCCTCGACTTCGACGTACGTGACGAGCTGCCTCGCCCCAACGGTGTCTGGGACCTCGGCTCGGCAGAGGCCGCGGAGTTCGCGAAGCTGGCCGAGACAACTTACCGTGACGTGAACATCGGGCTGGCGAACCAGTTCGCACGGTTCGCGGACCGCACCGGCATCGATGTGGACCTGGTGATCGACGCCTGCAACTCGCAGCCCTACAGCCACATCCACCGGCCCGGCATCGCCGTAGGCGGTCACTGCATTCCCGTCTATCCGCAGATGTACCTGTGGAACGACTCGGACGCGACGGTCGTACGAGAGGCCCGTGCGACCAATGCCTCGATGCCCGAGTACGCGGTACGGCGGCTTGCGGATGTGTACGGCGACCTGTCCGGCGCTGGCGTGCTGGTATTGGGCGCGGCCTATCGGGGCGGCGTCAAGGAGACCGCGTTCTCCGGGGTGTTCCCCGTCGTCGAGGCGCTGCGGTCGCGGGGCGCCGAACCGTACGTGTCTGACCCGCTGTACAGGGCCCATGAGCTGAGCGCACTCGGCCTGCCGCCGTACAGCGGCCAGACAGTCACCGCCGCCGTCGTCCAAGCCGACCACGGCGAGTACCGGGAGCTCGGATCCGACCGGTTCCCGCAGGTGCGCGTCGTGGTCGACGGGCGGCGGATCACTGACCCCGATCGATGGGCCGGGGCCGAGGTGATCGTGCTTGGTGCGCCGTCGCCGACGGCTCAGCGGGCCTGAGATCCGCTCAGGTGATCTTCCAGCGCCCGCACCACGCGGGGTGCTGCTTTCCCATCGCCGTACGGCATGTCGCGGGAGCTCTCGGGCGCAGGGCGCAGGACGATGTCGGGCCATGCCTGGGAGCCCGGTTCACGAGGATCCGGCACGAGTGTGTTCCAGCCGCCCCGGAGCGTCTCAGGCCATTCCGTCTCCGTACGGAGTGTCGTGCAGACGCGCTCCAGCAGGAACGCCTCTTTCTGGAGTCCTCCCGAGTCGGTGATCACGCCGCGCGAGCCGAGCACCGTGCGGATCAGCTCGGCGTAGGGAAGGGGGCGGCTGATACGGAGAGAGCCGTGGTCGAGCTTGATGCCGAAGTCCTCGGCACGTGCAAGCAGCCGGGGATGGGCGGCCAGGGCGACGGGAACCGGCAGACTGGCCAGGGCGTTCACGAGAGCGGCCAGGCGCTCGGGATGATCCGTGTTCTCGGCCCGGTGCAATGTGGCGAAGAGGTAGGGCTCCTGGGCGTCGAGGGAGGCCGGAAGTGCGGCGGTGGCTTTGTCCCTCAGCACCTTGTCCCTGATGCGCAGGCAGACGTCGACCATGACGTCCCCGGTCAGGACCGCGCGGTCGGCCAGGCCCTCGGCTGCCAGGTGGTCCACCGCCTCCTCGGTGGGCGCGAGCAGCAGATCGGCAGCGTGGTCGGTGAGGACGCGGTTGTGCTCCTCGGGCATCCGCCGGTTGAAAGAGCGCAGGCCCGCTTCCAGGTGGGCAACGGGGATGTGCTGTTTGGCCGCGGAAAGGGCGCCGGCAAGAGTTGAGTTGGTGTCTCCGTAAACCAGCACCCATTCGGGATGTGCGGCGGCGATGACGGGATCGAGGGCCGCCAGAATGGTACCGGTCTGCACGCCGTGGGTGCCTGAGCCCACGCCCAGGTGCACATCGGGCTCAGGAATGGAGAGGCCGGTGAAGAAGACGTCGGACAGACCGGCGTCGTAGTGCTGGCCGGTATGGACGATCGTATGATAATGGTCCGTGTTGCCGAACGCTGCGGCGACTGCGGCAAGCTTCACGAATTGGGGGCGCGCTCCCACTACGCTCATGACCTTCACGGGCTCAACTTTTCTCGGTATTGAGCTGAAAGCTCCGTCAGAATTCCGTTTTTCTCTGCGTAGTGAATCCCCTTACTCGGGCACTCCCAGAATCCGACCCGATCGGGCAGTGCGCGCAGACGCTCGCCGGCTCGTCCCACCCATCCGATCTGATGGGCAGGGACACCGGCAACGAGGGCGAAATCCGGCACATCCTTGGTGACGACGGCCCCCGCGGCGACCATCGCCCAGCGGCCGATGCTGACCGGAGCCACACACACTGAGCGCGCGCCGAGTGACGCGCCCTCAGCGACCCGGACGCCGACCGCCTCCCAGTCACCGGCGCGTTTCAGACGTCCGTCCGCGTCGACGGCGCGAGGATTGTGGTCGTTCGTGAGGACGACCGCAGGCCCGACGAAGACGCCGTCGGCCAGCTCGGCAGGCTCATACACCAGCGCATGGTTCTGAATCTTGACCCTGTGGCCGATCTTCACCCCAGGTCCCACGTAGACACCCCGGCCCACGACGCAGTCACAGCCGAGCACGGCTTCCTCGCGAATCTGCGCGAACTCCCACACAGTGGTACCAGGGCTCAGCACGGCTGACTCGTCGACCTGCGCACCGGGCGCGATCCGCACCTGCGGAGACGCCACGTTCCCGCTGAGGTTCATGTGCTGAGCAACGAGCACAGACTGCTCTGGGTACGGCTTGCTGAGCCCTTTCCAACTCGGCTTGTTCAGCGGCCAGCTGGTCTGACGAACGGACGAAGTCCCAGGTAGACAGGTTTTCGAGCAAGCGAACCGTCTCCACCAGAGGCGTCGCGTGCTTGTCTTCCCGTCCGGCGTCGACGTGGGCGCCGCCTACCGCGCGTGGGCGAGGGGCTCCCCGGCGAACGCCGAGGCTTGCAGGTGGTAGTTGCGGGCGGGAGGCGGTGCGCACCTCGTGGTGGACGATCACTCCGCACACCGCTCGTGCGAGCGGCAGGGCACGCGCACAGGCCCAACTCGCGCCCGAGCCACAGGTTCTTCCTGACGTCTGCACCTGGTGACCGGCTCGCCGAACCGGCTGGTTCTGGCGCTCGGCAGGGGTGCTCGTCACGACCGCTGGGTGACCATTGCCAGGGTTGGCGTTTGCGGGCGTCGCAGGCTCACGGACGCCTTCCTCAGTGCCGAGTCGAGGACCGCCTCCGCCACCTCGACCGTCGTCAGCCCCTGATCGAGAGTGACGATGTCCGTCGCTTTGCCGTCCACGGCATCACGGAACCGCTCGTGCTCGACCAGGAGCGGCTCGCGCTTGGGGATGGCGTAGCGGACCATGTCGCCCTCGGCTACGCCGCGGAAGGCGCGCAGCGCCTCCCACTCGGTGGTCACCGCTCCGTTGGCGTGGAAGGTCAGGTCTGCCGTGAGAGTGTCGGCGACGAGGCAGCCACGCTCGCCGGTCACCGCCGTGTAGCGCTCTTTGTGGGGGCTGAGCCAGTTGACGAGGTGGCTGACCAGGGTGCCGTCGCTGAGGTCGCCGACCACGGAGACCATGTCCTCATGGGGGCGGCCGCTCTTGGACACCGTGCGCGCCGAGACCGAGACATAGTGGTGGCCGGTGACCCAACCGGTGAGGTCGATGTCGTGGGTTGCCAGGTCCTTGACGACCCCGACGTCGGCGATGCGGTGCGGGAAGGGCCCCTGGCGGCGCGTGACCACTTGGAAGACCTCCCCGAGTTCTCCCGCCTCGAGGCGGGAACGCAGGCTCTGCAGTGCCGGGTTGAACCGCTCGATGTGTCCGACACCGGCGACCAATCCGGCTCTGTCGAAGGCGTCGACCAGCCGTTGTGCGGCCGTCGCTGAGTGGGCGAGCGGCTTCTCGATCAGCGCGGACACGCCGTTCTCGGCCAAGGCCAGGCCGACCTCCTCGTGCAACGCCGTGGGACAGGCAACCACCGCGTAGTCGAGTCCAAGCGCGAGCAGCTCGGGCAGGGTGGCGACGACGGGGGTGTTCCGGCCTGCCCCCGTGCAATCGCCTGCCGGGTCCATGACGCCCACCAGCTCGACACCGTCAAGCGACGACAGCACCCGCGCGTGGTTGCGTCCCATGGCTCCAAGACCGATGAGTCCGGCCCGCAGGGTGCGCCGGCTCACTGTGCTCCTCCGGCATCGCTCACGGCCTGTGCGATCCGCTCCAGCTCGGCCCGCCCCAGGGTCGGGTGAACCGGGAGGGACAGAACCTCGGCAGCTGCCCGATCGGTCTCGGGGAGGGATGGCCTGCCGTGGTCCTGATAGGGCCTGAGTCGGTGGATCGGGGTCGGGTAGTACACCGTGCTGCCGATGCCCTGTTGCGCCAGGTCCTGCTGCACGGAATCCCTAAGACCGCCCGGGATGCGGACCGTGTACTGGTGGTAGACGTGCCGCGCGCCGTCCGCCTCATGCGGAACAGACAGTCCCTCGATGTGGGAGTCGAGCACCTTGGCGTTGGCTCTCCGCTGCTCCGTCCAGGCTGGTAGCTGCTTCAGCTGCTCACGGCCGACGGCCGCCGCGACGTCGGTCATCCGCATGTTGGCGCCGACGATCTCGTTCTCGTATCGTTGCTCCATGCCTTGGTTCCGCAAAAGCCGAAGGGTGCGGGCGAGGTGCGGATCGCCGGTCGAAATGATGCCGCCCTCAAGAGCGTGCATGTTCTTCGTCGGATAGAAGCTGAAGCATCCTGCCTCACCGAAGCTGCCGACGGGGCGTCCGTGCAGCGTGGCTCCGTGCGCCTGGCACGCGTCCTCCAGTACGGCGAGCCCATGGCGTGCGGCAAGCTCCATCAGCTGGTCCATGGGCGCGGGGTGCCCGTACAGATGCACCGGCATGAGGGCCGCGGTGCGCGGACCGATCATCGCTGACGCGGCGAGCGGGTCGAGGCAGTAGGTGCCAGGCGTGATGTCGGCGAAGACGGGATCGGCGCCTACCAGGCGTACTGCGTTGGCGGTCGCCGCGAACGAGAACGAGGGCACCACGACCTCGTCTCCCGGTCCGATGCCCAGGGCCATGAGGCTCAGCTGCAGGGCGGAGGTTCCGGAGTTGACCGCTACGCAGGCGCGTCCGGCGACCAACTCGGAGAACTCGTCTTCAAACGCGGCCACTTCTGGACCCTGGACGACACGGCCACTACGCAGAACGCGTACGGCCGCAGCGATTTCGGCCTCACCGATCACGGGTCTGGCTGCCGGGATCGATGGAAAGGAGCGGGTCACTGGACTTCTCCGTTCGGGGGCGAGAGAGAGTCGACCTACGTTCAACTTCTGCTCACCCCACCCGGTTTTCCTGCGCGCCACATATCCACTCTTATGGGCGATCGGAGGCGATGCGCGGCGCTTAATTCAGGAACACATCGAGTACACGCGGATGTGATGCCGGTTCTCAACCGAAGAATCGAAAGCTTCACGCCGTGAGCCTTTTGAACTTCAGTGTGAGCGATCGAGGCTAGGCCGTTCGGGCCAAGTTTCCCGCCATCCGGCGTGGTGACGCTTGCAAGGCTCTTAGTGACTGTCATTACTGATCCAAGAAAAATGCTTGGTTGCGGTGGACCCTTCGATTCATGGGTAGGCAATGAAGGCAGGGAAGGACCCAGCGTGCAGCCGGAAGGGCGCTGTGGAGAGTGCGCGGGCATTCGCGGCTCTGATGTTACGGCGCCGCCACCGGGGCTTCCTCTGGGTTGCCGGAGCCGTCGGTCTGTTGTCCGCCTCGTCGGCCGGTTTCCTGGTGTGGGAGGTCCGCGCGGTCCAGAGCAATCTTGCTGCGGCTCAGGTGGCCACTGACCGACTGCAGACGGAGATGGCCCGTCATCACCGGCCCTCAGCCGAGGGGTTGGGCGACATCCGAAGACACGCAGCTGCCGCCCGGAGCGCGGCCGGCACGCCGCTGTGGAGCGTGGCCGAGGGCCTCCCACTGATGGGTCCACCGCTCCGTTCTGCCCGGGGGCTGAGTGTCGCCGCCGACGAGATGGCCACCGGGGTGCTGCCGGAGGCTGTGCGACTGCATCAGATGCTCGCGTCCGGCCGGACCGTGTCCCACGGTCGCGTCGACCTCCGTCGGCTTTCGGCTGCCACGGACCTGCTGGGGAATGTGGACCGTCAGCTGACCGGAATCGAAACGAGTTTGAATGGCCTGCCCGGCTCGACAGTGGTCGGTCGCCTCGACACGGCACGGCAGCGGCTCTCCGACAGAGTGGCACGCCTTTCCGACTCGGTCTCCGAGGCGGAGGCGACGACGCGGCTGCTGATGCCTCTTCTGGGTGCCTCGGGCCCACGCTCCTACTTTCTGGCCTTCCAGAACAATGCCGAGGCCCGGGGCACCGGTGGTCTCGTAGGCACCTTTGGCATCTTGACCGCCGACCGTGGTCGCATCACTTTGCACGACTTCGCGTCGGATGACACGCTGCCGCGCACCTCCACCCCCGTGGCGAACTTCGGACCGGCGTTCGACCGCCGGTACGGAGCTGCTGAGAGCACGCAGGGGCTGGCCAATTCCAATCTGTCCGCTCATTTTCCCTATGCGGCGCAGATCTGGGCGGGCTTGTGGCAGCGGCATACGGGGCAGCGTCTCGATGGGGCCATCGCGACCGATCCTGTGGGACTCGCCCGTGTCCTTAGAGCCACGGGCGCGGTCCGACTTCCGGACGGAAAGCAGCTGACGGCGGATAACACCGTAGAGCTCACCGAGAGCACCCTTTACGCGTCGTACAGCAACATCGAACGAAAGCGTTTCCTGGTGCAGCTCGCACAGTCAGTCGCTGCTGCCTTGCTGGGTCGCCACCATGATTCGGTGGCCCTCCTCCACGCACTGCGGCAGAACGCCGACGACGGCCGACTGCGTGTGTGGAGCAGAGATGCCTCCACCGAGTCGGCACTCGAAGAAGCCGGGCTGGCCGGCGACGTCCCCGAGAGAACAGGGCCGTTCGCCTATCTCGTGGTCAACAATTCCGCAGGCAACAAAATGGACTACTATCTGCGGCGGTCGCTGACCTACGAGCTTGGTCCTTGCGAGGGCGGTACTCGTTCCAGCGTGGTGCGAATCAGGCTGACAAACACCGTTCCCGCTGGGGGCCTGCCTGCCCTCGTACCTCTCCGTTCCGACGATCCCCGGCGCTCACACCTCCGGGGGTCCACAAGCATCTGGCTTTCGCTGTACGCCAGTTCCGGTGCGCGGTTCACCGGTGGGACGCTGGACGGGCGGCGACTTCTGTTGTCGTCGACCGAGGAGCGCGGTCACCCCGTACTCGGGACGCAGGTGGAACTTCTGCCCGGTCAGACGCGAGAAGTGGACATTCGTCTGCTGGAACCGGCTTCGGACCGCGCCCCCGTGGTGCCCTTGCAGCCGTTGGCTTGGCCGCAGACCACCAAGGTGCGTATCCAGCCGTGCGGGAAGTAGTCGGGCCGCTTGAGTGAACCTCAAGGGGCGCCCGCCCGCTCAAGAAGCGGTGCAGCGGGACTCATCCAGCCGAGCAACGAAATCGTACCCACAGAAAGTCAAGTCTGTCAGAACACAAGAAATATTGTGATCCACCCAAAAGGATGCGGCGGCGTCTGTGGACATGCCGTCGGCAAAGTGTCGGAATAGGCCTTTGGCACATGACAACCTGCTGATCGGGGTTCACCTTGCGTGGGGAATGCGCGGGCAACGACAAGCTGACAGCGGTTCATCCTGCGGAGTTCCACACTGCACAGGAAAGCCGCGTTGCGCCGGGTGGTTGGTCTGGCGTTGCCGCCAGGTACCGCCGACCGGCGGTGCACGCCGCCATAGACGCGATCGCATGGACTTGCGGCCTGTTGATTGCCGGCCTGATCACCAGCGGCGCTTCCGATCCGCTCGTCGGACCAGGCGATCTGGTGATCATCTGTGCTGTCACATCGACAGCAGCGGTACTGGCCGGGGCCGTGTGCGGGCTCTACTCCGGGCGCTATCAGGCCGAGACCGGCGCGGAGTTGAGCGCCGTGCTGGTCTCCGCCGGGCTGACCGGGCTCCTTCTGGAGGGCATCTGCCAGGTGGGGCTTCCCCTGGTGGACGACAAGCCAGGCGTGGCCGGCCTCGCCGGCCTGGTCGGCGTGCTTGCCATGATCACCGTGAGGGCCGCAGTCGCGGCCATCCGGCGCAGGCCGAGACAGCCCGCGCCGACCGCCGTCAAGGTGATCGTGTTCGGTGCGGGCAGCGCCGGAACGCAACTGGTGCAGCGGCTGATCGGTCAGCCTGGCGCGCGGTACCAACCGGTTGCCCTGCTGGATGACGACCCAGGCAAGCGCCGACTGCGTATCTGCGGTATCCGTGTGCGCGGCGGGCGGGACCGGCTCGCGGAGGTCGCTGCCGAGACCGGGGCGACGGTCATGGTGATCGCGATCGCCGGCGGGTGCCGGGGCGGCCAGGTGATCCGCGAGCTGATCACACTGGCCGAGTCGATCGGCCTGATCACCAAGGTGATTCCGCGCGTTGAGGAACTGGTCGCCGGACCGGCGCGGATCGACGACGTCCGCGACCCGCGGATCACTCAGCTGCTGGGCCGCGATCCGATCCGGCTGGACCTTGAGTCGGCTGCCGCCCAGTTCGCCGGACGCCGCATCCTTGTCACCGGCGCCGGCGGCTCGATCGGTTCGGAGCTGTGCCGCCAGTTGCACCGGCTGGGTCCCGCGTCGCTGGTGATGCTCGACCGGGACGAATCAGCTCTGCACGCGATCCAGCTCGCGCTGCACGGCCGTGCGCTGCTCGATTCCGACGAGGTCGTACTCGCGGACATCACAGATGCCTCCCGTATCCGCGAGGTCTTCGCGCAGACCCGCCCCGAGATCGTGTTCCACACGGCGGCGGTGAAACACCTGCCGCTGCTCGAGCGGTATCCGGCCGAGGCGCTGAAGACGAACGTGGCCGGCACGCTGAACGTGCTGCAAGCGGCTGCGGCCTGTGGCGTGCGGTCGTTCGTGAACGTCTCCACCGACAAGGCGGCCGACCCGGTCAGTGTCCTCGGCACCTCCAAACGGCTCACCGAGCGGCTCACCGCCCACATGGCCGGTGAGTTCCCCGGGACCTGGGTGTCCGTCAGATTCGGCAACGTCCTGGGCAGCCGGGGTTCGCTGCTCGGCTCGCTGTCCGCGCAGATCGCTGCGGGCGGCCCGGTCACCGTGACTCACCCTCAGGTCGCTCGCTACTTCATGACAGCCACCGAAGCCGTCCAACTAGTGCTGCAGGCCGTGACCGTCGGGGAGAGCGGTGAGGTCCTCGTCCTTGATATGGGAGACCAGGTCCGCATCGTCGACCTCGCCCGTCGCATGGCCGCCTCGGCATCGCGGCACGTCGAGATCGTCTTCACCGGACTGCGGCCCGGCGAAAAGCTGACCGAAGACCTGCTGGGCAAGGGGGAGCCGGACCACCGGCCGAGGCATCCGCTGGTCAGGCAGGTGCCGGTGCCCGTACTCGATGCCGGTGAGGTCATCGGGATCGGTCACCTCACCGATGCCGATGAGGTACGCGCCGCCCTGGCGCGTCTCGCCGTCGCACCCGGACCCGAGGAGTCGGCCGGCCAGCCCGCGCTGCCCGCCCAGCCCGGCCAGCCCGGAAAAGCGGAGGCCAGCAGATGACCGCTCCGCCTCTGTCAGGCCGGTACCCGGCAGACCCGGTGATCCCGGAGGCGCCCGCTGCAGGGCCCGGCGGCGCCCGGGTCGGCGACCGGGTGCCTCACCGCAGGTCGTACCGCGGCAAGCGACTGCTGGACCTGGTCGTGGTCAGCCTGATCATCGTGCCGGCCGCTCTGCTCTGCGCGATCGCCGCGCTGGCGCACCTGCTCGCGCATGGCAGACCCGTACTGTTCCGGCAGCAGCGGGTCGGCCGCGACGGTCGCCCGTTCGTCCTGCTGAAACTGCGCACGATGCGGAGTGTTCCGGCCGGCGCGGAGAAACCGGGTGACGCCGATACTGCGCGGGTGACCGCGGTCGGCCGGGTGCTGCGCCGCACGTCCCTTGACGAGTTGCCACAGCTGGTCAATGTGCTGCGCGGACAGATGAGCCTGGTCGGGCCCAGGCCGACCTTGCCCTACCAGGTAAGCCGGTACACCGATCGTCAGCAGTTGCGGCTGCTGGCCAGCCCAGGCCTGACCGGCCTGGCGCAGGTGCATGGGCGACAGCGGCTGAGCTGGCCGGAGCGCATCGAGTGGGATCTGCGTTACGTCCTCCGCCCGAGCTTCCGGCTCGACCTGGCCATCTTGTTCCTCACCGTCTGGACGGTCCTGGCCGGGGGTGGAGCCACCGCCAGCCACGACAACGATCCGATCGCCCGCAAACCAGAAGGGATGCTCTCAGGTGGCTGACAGCAACCTCCGTATCCGGCTTGCCAGTCCCGATCTCGGTGAGGAGGAGGGTGAGGCGGTACGCAGAGTTCTGCGCAGCGGTGTTCTCACCAACGGCGCGGAGAACGAGGCCTTCGCGCAGGAGTTCGCCGACCGGCATCAGGCGCGGTTCGGTGTGACGTTCTGCACCGGCACGGCCGCGCTGCATGCGATGTTGCTCGCCGAGGGCCTCGGCCCCGGCGACGAGGTGATCGTCCCGTCGATGACCTTCGTCGCCACCGCGACATCGGTGTGCCACGTCGGGGCCACCCCGGTGTTCGCCGACATCGACCCCCGGACCTTCAACCTCGACCCGGTATCGGTCGCGGCCCGGATCACCCCGGCAACGCGGGCGGTCATGACCGTCCACTACGCCGGGCAGCCCGGTGACCTCGACGGGCTGGCGCGGGTATGCGGCGCGGCCGGCGTGCCGTTGCTGGAGGACGCCGCGCAGGCGGCCGGCGCCGAGTACCGCGGCAGACCGGTCGGCACCTTCGGCCGGTCGGCCATGTTCAGCTTCACCCCTACCAAGAACATCACCACCGGTGAGGGCGGCATGGTGCTGACCAACGACCCGGGCGTCGCGGAGCGGCTGAAACTGCTCCGCAACCATGGTCAGACCGGGCTGTACCAGCATGAGAGCCTCGGGTACAACTGGCGGCTGACCGAGATGCAGGCCGCGATCGGCCGGGTGCAGCTGCGCAAGCTGGACGGCATCCTGGGGCGCAAACAGCTGATCGCGGAATCACTGACCCGGCGGCTGGCCGGGCTGCCCCGCCTGACGACGCCGCATCAGCTACCCGATGCCCGGGGAAGCCGGATGCTCTACACCTGCCTGCTTCCCGGCGTCCGCGACCAAGTGCTCGCCGACCTGTTGGACCAGGGCATCGAAGCACGGATCTACTTCCCGCCGGTACACCGGCAGCCGATCTTCGCCCGGCGGGACGGCGGCACCGGGGACGCCGCGGCACTGCCGGTGACCGAGGCCGTCGCCCAGGCGATGCTCTCGCTGCCGGTGCACCACCGGCTGACCGAGGCCGAGGTGACCGAGATCGCCGACGCGGTGACCACCGCCGTCGGCCGGGCAACCGCGTCGCCGAATGCCACGGATCAGCCGATGCCGGTCGGTGCCCGGTGACCGCGCATCACGAGCGGGCGTTCACGACCTGGGCGCGATGGGCCAGAACCGCGCCCAGGTCCCGGCCGCGCTGCCCGGAGTGCGTCTGGTCACGGCCCGCGATCGGGACCTGACCGGCGGCACGGCGGTGCCCGGCCTGCCCGTGCTGCCGGACCTGCACCGGTCGCTCGCGCCGGCCGTGGACTCCTGCAGGGGATCCGCGCGGACGCCGGGTGCTCGGGATCCCGTGATCGAACCGGACGGTCAGGGCTCCCGAACCCTGGCGGGGACGCCGACGACCAGCTGACCGACGGCGACATCGCGGGTCACCAGAGCCGCGGCGCCGACCATGACGGACGGCCCGATCCGCCGGCCCTGCAGCACGGCGGCGTTACTGCCCACCGTGGACCCGGCGCCGATGGTCACGTTGCCGGCGATGTTGGCCCCCGGCAGGATCGTCACGAAATCCTCGAGCACCGTGTCGTGACCGATGCTGGCCTGGTAGTTGACCTGGACGTGTGCACCGGTGACAGTGCCGGTGGAGATGAACGCCTGACCCAGCACAACGCAGCCACGCCCGATCCTGGCGCCGGGGGAGACAACCGCACGCGGGTCGATCACTGTCGCCGCTCGCAGGCCGCGGTCTTCGAACTCCCCGGCCAGCCTGCGGCGCGCGTCGGCGTCGGCGATCGCGACCACGAACTCGTTCCGCTGCCGGCCGGACGCAGCCAACTGCCCGGGCAGCAGCACCGGACAGCCGTCCACCGTGGTGGCTGCCGGGTGCTCGTCCACGAAGACAACCTCGGGTGCCGCGGCCGTCGCCCGCACCGCGTCCAGCGTCTCCCTGCCGAAGCCGCCTGCGCCCACGATGTGCAGCGTCACAGCCGAGCCTCCGTCACCGGACCCCCGCGCCGCGCCGGTTCCGAGACCGCGGCGAGGAATGCGCCTGCCAGCGCGGTCATGCCGTGATGCCGGTAGACCCAGCGGCGGCCGCGCTCGCCCATCCGCTCCCGTTCGGTCTCGCTCATCGCGGCCAGCCCGGCCAGCGTGTCCGCCATGTCCGCCGGTGACTCGGCGGGCACGCACACGCCGCCGCCGGACTCGCGCACCGGGCCGCCGGGCGCGTTGCTCGCGAACAGCACGGGCTTGCCGGACGCCAAGTAGTCGAACAGCTTGTTGCTGCTCAGGCCGTACTTGAAGACCGCGACATCGCGCAGGCAGAACAGCGTCACGTCCAGCTCGGCCAGCACGGCCGGCACGGCCTGCTTCGGCACCGGCGGCCAGAACAGCACGTTGTCGAGGCCATGCCGGTGAGCGAGCCGTTGACACGCGGCCTTCTCCTGGCCGTCGCCGACCATCACCACAGCGACCTGCGGATTGCCGGGGCCCCGCAACTCCGCCGCAGCCGCGACAATGGTCGCCACCCCGTTGGCCGGTCCGTGTGAGCCGATGTAGCCGGCGGTGAGACGACCGTCCTTGCGAAAGCGCCTGATCCGCTCGATCAGGTCGGCGGCCCGGTCCCCGGGGTCCGCGACGTCCGGGTCGGCCGGCTCACCCGGTTCCATCGGCCGGGGGAAGTCGGCGATCCCGTTCGGCACATAGTGGATTTTGTCGGCCGGGAGACCGCGGGCCTTCAGGTAGTCGGCGGCACCGGGCAGCAGGCAGATCACGGCGGACGCACGCCGGCAGCAGAAGGACTCGACCAGACGGAGAAGCCGGGCAGGCAGCCCGTTCGCGCGCAGCGCGCCCATGTCGATCAGTGTCTGCGGCCACAGATCGCGTACCTCGAAGACGAAGCGGGCGCGGCGGACGCGGGCCGCCAGCCAGGCGGCGAGCACCGCGGCCAGGTGTACTGATGAGCCGACGATCACATCCGGCCGGTTCAGGCCGCGCTGCGTCGAGAGCACCCGGGCCGCATAGTGGGCCATGTTCAGCACGCGGCGGTATCCGTTGCCGGTGTAGGGCGGCGTGCGGACCCAGACGAAGCGGACGCTGTCGATCGTCCGGGTGGCCACCTTCTCGCCGGGCGCGAGCCGCTCCTCGCGCCTGCTGAAATGGCTGAAGCTGCTGGCGAAGATGGTGACGTCGTGCCCCTTCGCCGCCAACACCCGGCCCAGCTCGTAGTGCCGGGTGCCGGCGGCGCAGTCCGGTGGCGCCGCGTAGTGGTTGAAGATCCAGATCCTCATGTCCTCACCTCCGCCGAAGCCGCCCTGCCGCACCTGACGGCGTGCTGAGCCATGGGCTCGTCGTTGGCCCGTGGCGCCAGTACGTCGATGATCCTGACGGCGGCTTCACCGTCACCGAAGGGTGTTGGCGGCTCGCCCGGCCGGCCGCGGCCCGGCCACTGCCGCCGCCGGCTCTCGAGGCTCGGGCCCCAGGATGTTCCAGCCGCTTGCAGTGTCTGCGGCCACTCCGTCTCGGGGCGCAGTGTGCTGCACCCCTGAGTGCCAAGGCCTCCTTCTGCAGGCCGCCGGAGTCGGTGCTCAGCCCGTCGGCTCCGGCGGCAGCGAGGCGATCATGCTCCGGCAGGGCAGCGGGTCGGTGGCGCGCAGTGAGCCACCCGACAGGTCGATGCCGAACTGCCGGGCTCTGGCGGCAAGCCGTAGGTGTGCCAGCAGCCGAACGGCCTTGGGGCATGCGGCGAGCGCCGTCACCACCGCGGCCGGCCGGTCCGGATCGGCGGTCGTTGCCTGCCGGTGCACGGTGGCGATCAGGTACCGCCCCGGATACCCGGAGGCACGGTGAAAGCCGCTCTCCACCCGGCGCCGCCCACTGGTCCCTGATCATCCGCAGCTTATCCACCATCAGATCGCCGACCAGCATCGAGCGAGCGGTCAGGCCCTCGGCGGCCAGATTGGCCATCGCCACCGTGGTCGGGGCGAGCAGCAGGTCCGCCGGATGATCGGCTACGATCCGGTTGCGTTCCTCGGGCATCGTCCGGTCGAAGGACCGTAGGCCCGCCTCCAGGTGCGCGATGGGCAGTTCTCGCGCCGCCGCCGCGAGCGTTCCGGCGAGCGGGGAGTAGGTGTCGACGTAGGCCAGTACCCAGTCCGGACGCTCCCGCGCGAGTACCGGATAGAGCGCTGCGAGCATCCTCGAAGTCTGCTCGGCCTGGCCGGTGTGCACGATCAGGTGCCCGTGGCCGCGGCGGGCGAGTTGCCACGCGCTCGGCTAGCGCGACGAACTGCGGACGTGCGCCGACCACGCTGAGGTCTGTCACAGCTGTGTTCCCCTGTCCTGACCGGTCGTCCGCGCCGGGAAGGGCCTTCTCCTGGCGTCTGGGATGCCGGCTGGGGCCGGCCGACGCCGAGAAACGCTACTACTTTGCGTGCTCGAATAGCTACTTTTGGTTACTTGTGCCGCTATGTTGTGCCTGCCTGCCGAGACGGCAAGAAAATCCGCCGCCCGCCGCAGCACTGCCCCGTCTCGCGACTCCGGAGGCCTTTCCCTGGTGCAGCCGATCATGAAAAGCCTCCGTGTCCGGCTGCCGGGAGTGAGTCCGGCGGCGATCGGGGCCACACTGGCCACGCGACTGCTGGCCACGGCCATGAGCTTCGCGGCGGGCGTCATCGCGGCGCGGGACCTTGGAGTGCAGGGCCGGGCCACGTTCGCGGTCATGATCTCGGTCCCCACTGTGCTGAGCATCGTCGCGGTCCTGGGTATGGACAACGCCAACGCCCGGTTCTCCGGAACCTCGCACACCGCATTCCGGCAGATCGTCCGGTGGAGCGTGGCGTTTTCCCTGGTTGCCGGTTCGGCACTGGCGGGGCTGTGGCTGCTGCTCAGTCATCTCTGGCCGGTCGTGCTGCTCGGCGTGCCGTTCAGGCTTGCGCTGGTCGCGGCTGCCATGTGCCCGGTGACCTTGCTGACCACACTGCTCGGCACCGCCGAGATCGGTCGGGGGCGGATCAAGACGTACAACCGCGCGAGCACCGTCCCCGCGGTCTTCCACCTCATCGGAGTCTGCGGCCTGCTCGCCGCGGGATCGCTGACCCCCACCAGTTGCTTTCTGTCGGCGCTGACCGGGCAACTGCTCTGCGCCGGGGTTCTGCTGATCGCGGCCACCGCCCGCGTCCACGACGATGGCGAACAGGTTTCCGCCCGGACCTTCGGCAGCTTCGCCATCAAGGCCTATCTCCCGAACCTCATCCATTACGGAATGATGCGTCTCGATGTGCCAGTGATCCAGTTGCTTGCCGGTGCGACGGCCGTGGCCATGTATGCCGTGGCGCTGCCCCTGGCCGAGGCGATGTTCCTGCTCCCGACGGCGGTCGCGCTGGTGATGTTTTCCGCGGTGACGTCGGGTGCCGTCGACGCGCGGGCGGCAGCGAGGATCGCCCGGACCGTGTTGGCTGCCGCCGCGATGGCCGGAGCCGTCGCGGCGGCAGCTGCCCCCGTCCTGATCCCAGCGATCTACGGGCGGCCGTACTCCGGTGCCGTGCAGGTGATCTGGGCGATGCTCCCCGGCCTGGTGCTGTTCAGCACAGGCCGCTCGCTCCAGGCGTACTTGTCTGCTGCAGACCTGCTTCGACCGGTGATCACAGCCACCGTAGTCGGCGCGGTGGTCAACATCGTGTTCCTCGGAGTCCTGACCCCCCACTATGCCGCGGTCGGCGCTGGCGCGGCCAACTCGGCCGGATATCTGGTCTTTGCGGTGCTGCTCGGCCGCGGGGTGCGGCAGCGCGTCCGCGCCCGCCCGCGCGAGTCGGCCGAGCCCGTCACCGGGGAAGTATCGGCCGCCCCCGCTCGTCCGTCGCTTGGGCGACTGTCGCTCAAGACGGTCGGCGACCGCTGGCGGAACGCTTACCCGAGGCAGGTGAGGTCCGTTCCGTTCAGCGGAGCACCCGTAGTGGCGGCGGGACTCCTGACCGCGGCGGGCGTCGGCTACCTCGCAATGGCGTACAGCCCCGCCATCAGCACCTTCACCGTCCTGAGCGCCTCCGGGCTTGTCGTCATCGTGCTGGCCTGTGTGCTGATCCCGGACGCGGGGCTGTATGTGCTGGCGGCCGCGGTCCCGCTTTCACAGTCGGACGTCGGGACTTCGCTGATCAGCCCGAGACGACTGGTCGCTTTGATGCTCATCTGCCTGCTGGGTCGCGTCGTCGCCGGCAGCGGGATCGTGTGGCCGAAGCCGACCGGCGTACTGATCACCGTCGGCACGGTCGGTTACGCAGCGGCCGCCAGCGCCCTGATCTACGACGCCGATCCGCAGGGCACCGGCAACTGGCAGTACCTGCTGCTGGCGTGCGCGCCGCTGCTGCTGCTGCCACTGATCATCGAACCTGGACCGGCGCTTGACCGGGCGCTCCTGGTGTTCTGCTGGGGCAGCGTGATTCTGGCCGTGATCGAAATCGTTCAGGCGGGGTCCGTCTTCGCCATGAAGGGGGACCTCACCCCTGCCGACACCGCTGTTCTGGCCATCACTCAAGAAGGTGCGGCCAACCACAACGCCGTGGGTGCCCTGTTCGTCATGGCGGCCGCAGTCCTGCTCAGGCGCTATGAGGCCGTCCGGAAGGGCCTGCCGAGGTTGGCAACCGGTGCCGGGGTTGTCGTGCTCACTCTGGGGATTGCGTACTCGCTGAGCCGCGCGGCCTACCTGGCGGGAATCGCGATGATCGCGCTCTACGCCGCCCGCAGATCGCTTCGCGGCGTCCTGGCCCTGAGCGTCGGCGCGGCCTGCCTGGTACTGCTGCTGCCCGCCGCGATCGCGGCCCGGTTCGACTCGATCCTCGGCGGCGTTCCGGACGCCAACTCCGCGGTACGGCTCGATCTGTGGAGCAGCGCACTGCGGATGTTCGAGGCGCACCCGCTTTTCGGTGTCGGCTATCTGAACTTCGCCGACCAATTGCCCGCCTATTACCAAGCCACTGGTGATTACGAGATCATGTTCCTACAGTTCCCGCTCCTGGAATTCGCGCACAACACCTACCTGACAGTGCTCTCGCAGACCGGCCTGGTGGGCGCGGTCGGAATCGGCGCGATTGTCGTGCTCGGCGTCCGCCGGGCATGGCGCGCGATCCGCTCCGGCGACCCTGCGGGCGAGGCGGCTCTACTGGCCATGGTCGGTGTCGGCGTCTGCTCGGTGTTCGGCGAGATCCTGCTGGTCCCGCCCCTGTTGGCAGGTCTGCTTCTGATCATCCTGGCTGCGAAGCCGGCTCCGGCCGACGTACCACGACCGGTACCGGCACCGGCCTCAGCTCGGGCTTCGGCACCGGTACCGGCAGGGGGGGCGCGATGAGTACGGCTGGGATCGAGAAGTCCTCCCGGCCGCTGCGCATCCTGCAGATCACCTCGACCGCCGTCGGTGGAAGCTGGTTCCACGATCAGGTGCGGGGCCTGGCCGAGCTGGGCAACGAGGTCTGCGCGGTGTTGCCCCGAGAGGGACCGCTCGCCCACCAGTTGCGCGGGGTACGGGGCGTCCGGGTGGAGATCATCCCGTTCGGGCTGTCCCGTCGGATCAGGCAGCTGCCGGGGCTGATGGCTGCGCAGTGGCGGTTGATGAAGTTCGTCAGAGAATACAAGCCGGATGTCATTCATTCCCACCTGATCATCGCGATGCTCGCCGCCCGTGTGGCGTCGGCCGCCTACCGGCCGGCGCTGGTCGTGTCGCAGGTTCCCGGACTGGTGCATCTACGGATGGCGCCCTTCCGGATCCTGGAGCGGCTTTCGCTGCGCCGGGACGATCTGGTGCTCGGATCGTGCCGGGCGATCGCGCGCCGCTACCAGGCCATGGGAGCGCGGTCGGTCGCGGTCAGCTACTACGGCTGCCACGTACACCGGTTCGACCCGGCAGCCCCGCCGGATGCGTTCCGCCGTGAGTTCGGCCTCACCGACGACACGCCAGCCGTCGGCATGGTCGCCTACATGTATCCAAGCAAACTGCGGGAGTTCCGCCAGGTCGGTGTCAAGGGGCATGAAGTCTTCATCGACGCCGTCCCGCTGATCCTGCGTCAGTATCCCGAGGCCAGGTTCTTCGTGGTCGGTGACGAGTTGGTCGGTGACGGGGAGTACCGGCGCGAGCTGGAATGCCGCGCCGCCCGGCTCGGCGTCGCCGACCGGATCCGTTTCACCGGCTTCCGGTCCGACATCAGCTCGGTCATGGCCGGGCTGGACGTCCTGGTGAACCCGTCCATGGACGAATCCGCCTGCTATACCGTGGTGGAGGCGTTGCTCATGCGAAAGGGCGTGGTGGCGACCGACGTCGGTGGCCTGCCGGACACCGTCCAGCACGGCCACACCGGCCTGTTGATCCCGCCCGCCGATCCCCCGGCACTGGCACAGGCCGTGAACGTACTGCTCGCCGATCCCGCAGCGCGTCTCCGCATGGCCGACCGGGGCCGTGAACTCGCGCTCCGGCAGTTCGATATCACCGACACAGTCGGCCAGGTGAACGAGCTGTACCACCAGGCACTGGCCGCGCGGGGACGACGCGGGCTGCTCCGCAGGGAGAGTCCGGCGTGAAGCACCACAGGACGTGGGCCGGAACGACGCTGGCCGGCATGGCGGGGAAAGCGGTACGTGATCTGCGGCGGCCGAGCTTCCCGGTCGACGCGACGCCACCGGGTGACATTACCGCCGACCAGCCGGGCAGGTACCCGCTCGACCTGCGGCCGATGACGGCCGGGAGCACGCTCGACCACGAGCGCGTGGTGGTGACCCGTGCCGCGACCGGCGAGAACTACCGGAACCCGGTCTCGGTCAGCCTGTATGCGCTCGCACAGCACACCGGCGCGCTCGCCGCCGGCCGGCACCCGGCCACTGGGGACGAACGGTCGCAGGGCGTGCGGGCTCTGCTGACCCAAGCCGGATGGCTGCGCGCCAGCCAGGACAGCAACGGCGGATGGCGCTATCCGGTACCAGTACCCCGGTACGGGGTGCGCCCGGGCTGGTACTCGGCCATGGCCCAGGGCCTTGCGGTGTCTGTGATGCTGCGCGGATACGCCACGACCGGCCAGCGGTCCTTTCTCGATGCGAGCGAGGGTGCGGTCGAACTGATGCTCCGGCCGCTGGACGCGGGCGGTTGCTCGCACTACGACCACCTGGGTCGCCCTTTTCCCGAGGAATGCCCGTCGGACCCGGTCAGTCACATTCTCAACGGAGCGGTCTTCGCCCTCTTCGGTCTCTGCGAGCTGAGCCGGCATCAGAGCGGGGCTGCCCACGAGCGCGTGGCGGACCGGCTCCGCGACTCGCTGGCCGCATTCGACCTGGGGTACTGGACCAGGTACGACCTCCGGCACACCGCGCCCGCCAGTTTCGCGTACCACTGCCTGCACGTCGCGTTGCTGACCGCGGCCGGAAGCGTGCTCGCCGACCCGCGATGGCCGGCAGTGGCCAGCGCGTGGGACCGCTACACGCGCAGTCCGGCCGGCCGGCTGCGGGCTGCGGCGGGCAAGGGCCGGTTCGTACTCAAGGAGCGCCGTGCCCGGTCATGACCAGGCCCGACGGCTGGGCATCTGCGATGCGCCGGCCGCGCCGCTGCGCGTCGTCCTGCTCGCGTCGGCCACGTCGGCGCACACCCGGCGCTGGGCGGACGATCTGGCCATGCGGGGGCATCAGGTGACTGTCTGCAGCTGGCATGAGCCGGACCTGCGTCCCGACGGCTGGCGAGCCGTGTCCGCCCCCAGCGGGGCGTGCCTGCCGCTGCGGGCAGCGCGAGGGGGGCACTGGCTGCGCCGCGAGGTACGCCGGGCGCGGCCGGATGTCATCCACGTCCATTCGCTCGGCGTGCACGGGGCGCTCTCCCTTCTGCTGCCGGCCCACCCGGCAGTGCCGGTCGTGATCACTCCGTGGGGATCCGAACTGCGTGCGGCGGACCGGCATTCCGGCCGGGCGCTGGTCGCTCGGCTGACGCTCCGGCGGGCCGCACGCGTGGTGCCGACCTCCCGGGAGGTGGCTGAGCTGGTCGCGAGCCGATACCGGGTCCTCTCTTCACGGATCAAAGTCCTTTCCTGGGGGGTACCGGACGCGCTGCTGGATGCCGGAAACGACGCCGATCCCCGGTTGACGCGCGCGAAGTACGGCATTCCGGCCGGAGTCACGGTCGCCCTGTCGGTCCGCAGCACGTCGGAGGTCTACCGGACCCACGAGATTCTCGCGGCATTCACCCGTGCCGCGCGAGTCCGGCCCGACCTGTTCCTCGTGTTGGTGGCGGGTCACCAGCCGGCTCATGCCGCCGCCAGACGCGCGCAGCAGGAATATCTCGCGCTTCTGCGCGCCCGGGCACAAGATCTGGCAGGCCGGGTCGCCGTCATCGATCGGCCACTCGGACAGGCCGAGATGTTCAGCCTGATGCGCGCGAGCGAAGTGGCGATCTCGGTTCCCCGGGCCGACCAGCGAAGCTCATCGGTGCTCGAAGCCGCGGCTGCCGGATGCCGGCTGCTGCTCTCCGACATCGCGCCCTACCGAGAACTGGTGGAGGACGGCCTGCTGGCGGATCTGCTTCCCGATCCGCTGGTCAGCTCGTTGGCTGACGTTCTCTCAAACGCAGGGCCGCTGGATGCCGGTGATCGCCTGTCCAATCGCAAGCTGATCAGCCAGGCCGAGCGCGGTTCCCTGAAGGTCGCGGAACTCGAACGGCTGTACAGGGAGGTGGCCCGCGCGGGGGCGGTGTGATCAAGACCCGCTTATGCGGGGGCAACGAGGAGTGAGTACCTCGTGCCGGAAGGCGCCACCGCCCGCTGTCCGGTTCAGCGGGTGGTGCGGCTCGGCGGCTGTGCCGGAACAAGGACGACGCGGAACATCTTGGGCCAGAACTTGCCCGTCAGGAGGAATTGGTCCGTTCCGGGGACGGCCGCGATGCCGTTCAGGGTGGAGCCGGGGACGAGTTGGTCGGCGTGCAGGAGGCCCGAGGCGTCGATGCTCGCCGTCACCGCGCCGGTGATGGGGTCGATGCGCACGATGCGTTCGGTGGGCAGCACGTTGGCGTAGACGGCGTGGTCGGCGCACTCCAGCTCGTTCACTCCCGTCACCGGCCGGCCGTCTTCGGTCACGGTGACCTCACCGTTCTTCGCGAGGGTGCGCGGATCGCGGAAGGTCAGTCGTGCCGAGCCGTCGCTCGTCACCAGCTGCCACCTGCCGCGGTCGAAGCAGATGCCCCAGCCTTCGTCGGGGTACGGGACGCGGCGCAGCTCCCTCAGTGTCGTCGCGTCCCGCTCGATGGCGATCCGGTCCCGCCAGGTCAGCTGCCACACGGTCCGACCCAGCAGGGTGATCCCCTCACCGAAGAGAGGATCGGGGAGGCTGGTGTGCACCCTGGGTGGCTTGCCAAGGAACCCGGACCGCACGGAGGACTGACCGGACAGCCCGGTGCTCTCGTAGAGCGTGCCGCCGGCCATCTCCAGGCCCTGAGTGAACGATTTCGGGTCGTGGGCAAGGGCTTCGAGGACCTTCACTCGCAGGCGTTCGACTCGGTGGGGGCCGACCTGCCGCACCTGCGTCTGGCTTCGGCCGGCCGGATCGTCGGACACCGCTTCGACGTCCCGCTGGGCCCTCAGCGGCTCCGATCGGGTGAGCAGCCCGGTGGCCGCGATGCAGACGGAGCCGGTGACCAGGAGCGCCGCGATGGCCGGTAGGGCGTGTCTCAGTGTGCGGCGACGGCCCGCCGCCCGGTTGCCGGAACGACTGGTTCCAGGCAAGCGGGCGGCGTCCTGGCCCGGGCCAGGACGCCGTGGTTCCGCCGTGTGCACCTACTGATCTTTCAGGAACTGCGACGACGGCGTACGGCCAGCACCGTGCCACCGCCCGCCATGAGCAGGGCGGTCGCCGTGCCGCCGATCAGCAGCGCCTCTTCACTGCCCGTCGCCGCGAGCCCCTTGCCGTTCTGGTCCGCTCCCGGCGAATTCGACGGTCCGACGGCTGCGGGGAGTTCGTGGGCATCGTTGCGGCTGCCGCCATCTCCGTGGCGCCCACCGTGCCCTGGCTCGTCAGGGTGCCCCGGCTTGCCCGGGTGGTGGGGCGGCTTTGGGGTCGGGGTGGGCGTCATGCTGCCCTGCACGTAGATGCTGACGCCGACACTCTGGTGAGGGTGCTCGGAGGTGAGCCGGAAGACGTGCCAGCCGGTGGTGGTGTGCGCCGGGATGGTCACGGTCCCCGCAACCGAGCCGTCGGCGCGGGCCCGGAAGTGGCCGAGCACGACCGGCTTCGATTCCAGCAGCGCGGTGACGTTCGTCCCGGGCTCGAACACGCCGGGGATGGTGCTGAAGCTCAACTGCTCCCCGGCTGTCACCGTGGTGGTGCTCACGGACAGGGGCGGGGTCGGCGGCGGGTACGGCTGTGCCGAGGCGGCCTGCGCCCCGATCAGCGGTAGCGCGATGAGAAGGGCAGTCGATGCCGCCGATACCAAAGCGGCCCGCCATCTGCGCGATGCTGTCATCTTCTTCAATCTCCTCGACTTGGGTCCGGGCCTGGTCGTGCGGCGGCCGCGATTCGGGGTGGACACCAATATCTGGATACATGGCGCAAATAGAACATAACGACATTTATTAGCTTGATGGCGCAAGAAATCACCGGATTGGGGGAGTCCCGGCTCGCCCGGTGTGCTCGCGGGTCTTTCGAGGGGGCGACACGGGGGGTGGCTCCCTCGCTCGAAGAGTCCGAGTCCCTATGGTCGACTGCGTCCATAGGGAACAGAAGCCCCAATTCGGGTGGTTCCTTCAGTCCCGTGAGGGGTGCAGCTTGGATCTCCAAGGATTCCTGAAGGCTCTTGCCAGACGGTGGCCGACGGTCGTGGTCTGTCTGGTTCTCGCGGTCGGGGCGGCGCTCGCCGTGACAAGCGTGAGCACCCCCACCTACGAGGCGAGGACGCAGCTCTTCGTCGCTACCCGCACCGGTGATAACACCATCGATCTGAACCAGGGGCAGACGTTCTCGCAGGCGCGTGTGCAGTCGTACGCCGAGATCGTGCGGACCCGTCAGGTCACCGCTTCCGTGGTGAAACGGCTGCGGCTGCGCACCACCCCGGAAGAGCTGGCGTCCCGGATCACCGCCGTCGTTCCGCTCAAGACCGTGCTCATCGACATCACCGTCCGGGACACCGAGCCCCGGCGAGCGGCACGTATCGCCAATACCGTTGCGAGTAGGTTCAGTTGGGTCGTCGAGCAGTTGGAGACCCCCAAGGGGCGGGCCCCCTCGACACTGCCCGAAACGGGTGACAAGGCCGAGCGTGCCGCGCCCGTCCCACCGGTCTCGCCGGTCTCCCTGGGCGTCACCGAGGAAGCCGTCGCCCCCACCTCTCCCACGTCGCCACGCCCGCTGCTGAACCTGGCCGCGGGTGTGGTCGGCGGCCTGCTGCTCGCTGCCGGGCTGGTCGCCCTCCGCGAGACGCTCGACACCACGTTCAAGACGAGCGCGGCACTGGGCGCATTCACCGCTCTGCCCGGCCTCGGCACCATCCCGTACGACAGGACCGCCCCAAGGCAGCCGCTGGTCAGTGCCGAGGGGCACTCCAAGCGCGCCGAGGCGTTCCGCAAACTGCGTACCAACCTGCAGTTCTCGCAGGTGGACGATCCGCCGCGGATCATTGTGGTGACGAGCTCGATGCCCGGTGAGGGCAAGACGAACGTCGCGATGAACCTCGCCCGCTCCCTCGCCGAGGCCGGCGTTTCCACCTGCCTCGTGGACGGCGACCTGCGCCGTCCGTGCGTGGCGCCGGCTTTCGGCCTCGTCCAGGACGGGGGCCTGACCACGGTGCTCATCGGACAAGCCCGTGTCGAGGATGTGATGCAGCAGGTCGCCGGCGGCCTTTCGGTGCTCGCCAGCGGTGCTGTGCCGCCGAACCCCGCGGAACTGCTCGCCTCGGCGCGTATGAAAGAAGTGCTGCGTGAGCTCGCGGACGTGTACGACGTTGTGATCATCGACACTGCGCCGCTGCTGCCGGTCGCCGACACCATGGGACTCGCCTCTCTCACTCAGGGTGCGCTGCTTGTCGTACGGGCCGGGAAGACCAACCGGGACCAGGTGCGCACCGCCACGGAATCGCTGGAGGGCGTGGGCGCGCGCGTGCTCGGCACCGTGTTCAGCATGGCTCCGGTTCCCAACGGCGGCCGTTATGGCCGTTACGGCGCCTACGGGCAGTACGGCGAGCTGCCCGCTCCGCGTATGTCCGCCACGCGGGCGGGAAGTGCTGCGTCCGCGGTGATGCGTCCCACGGACGGGAGATGACTCGGATCCTGTTCGTCTGCACGGGCAACGTGCACCGCTCGGTGCTCGCAGAGCGCCTGCTGGCGGCGAAGCTGCCGCCAGGCTCGGCCCTGCGGCCGGAGAGCGCCGGCACGGAGGCGTGGCACCGTTTCCGTATGGAGGACACCACTCGGGCGGTCCTGGAGGAACTGGGCGCTGATGGCTCCGGATTCGCCTCCCGCCCGCTCACCGCACAGCTCATGGCGGGCGCCCCGCTGGTCCTCGGGCTCGCGCGCGAGCACCGCGAGGCGGCCGTGCGCCTCGCGCCGGCGGCGATGCGGCGCTGCTTCACCCTGAAGGAGTTCGTGCGGCTCGCGGACGGCGGAGCCGCGGGGGGTGGCGGGGGCGGCTTCGAGGCCGTGGTGGCGACGGCTGCCACCCGCCGCGGTGCCGCGGCCCCAGTTCCGCCGGCCGAGGATGACATCCCGGACCCCTGGAGCAGGCCCCGTGAGGAGCTGTACGAGTGTGCCCTGGAGATCGACAGGGCAGTGAGCGGGCTGGTCCGGCTGTGGGGGCTGCTGCGTGATTAGTACTGCGGTTGCGGTTCTCCATCTGATCCCGTCGTGTTACCGCTTCCAAGAAGACGTGCCAGTTGGTCGGCCTGGTCGATGCGGACGGCAGGACGAAGTACGCGCCTGGCAGCCTGCGGCAACTTCTCCGCCATGTTCGAGGTGGTCCCGCTTTTCCCGGAGCCCCGTGTGGTGGCGCTGCCGAGCGGGCATCCGTTCGCGGAGCTCAAGGCGGTGCATGTCGAGGACCTGCGGGACATGGTCCTGTTGCAGGACCCGCAGGACGTCCCGGAATGGCGCGGGCGTCTGCCGCGTGAACCCCTCGCGCGGCAGATGGATGCCGGGCGGTTTCCGGTGACGATCGAGGAGTGTCTGGAAGGTGTCGCGTCCGGTGCGGTCGTGTCCCCGGTCGTGGTGTAGCCGATCACCGTCCGTCGCTTCCGCTTTGGAGCCGTCCGGTACGTGCCGCAGCCAGCCGTCGTGCGATCGCCGCTGGTCCCGGTCCCGGGAGCCTCAACGGAGCCTCCGGCGCGTGCAATTCAGGCCGCGACCTGAGGATTCCGTCAGCTTGATCGGCTACACCACTCGGCGGGACGCCATCTCCGGTGCCGGCTGTTATGTCATGCCGGCCGGCACGGCCGGCTTCTACCACCGTGACGACGTCGCCTACCTGACGCTGGAGGGGGTCGCGCCGCGCATGGTCGCCCTGGCCTGCCTACGCCAAGCACCGGACCATGCCCGAGCTGAGCCAGTTCGCCGAACTCTCCCGCCGCATGCTCGGCCCGGGCCCGGAATGACATCCGGCGTCGGCCGCCCGGCGGCGACGGCGTGAACGGACGCTGATCGCGCTCGACCGGCCCGGCGGAACCCGAGTGCACCTCCACCGCACCTCCATCGTCCGGAGTGAGTCTCTGGGGGACGGCCGGGAGCGGCCCGGCCGCCACACGGTGGTGCGGAGGCGGCATGACTCGGCTGGATCCTGCGGAGTTCCGGGAGTTCTTCGGATCGATACCGACGGCGGTGGCGGTGGTGACCACCGTGGATCCCGAGGGGCGGCCCCAGGGATTCACCTGCAACGCGTTCGCGGCGATCTCGCCCCGACCCGCGTCGCTGCTGATCTCGGTGGACCGCAACTCCCGTACCCTTCCGTCCCTTTTGTCGCGACGGGCCTTCGTCGTGCACCTGCTCGCGGACGACGGCGAGGAGACGGCCCAGGTCTTCGCGAGCCGCGCCGTGGACAAGTTCGCGGGGCTGTCGTGGCTGCCCGGTGAGGTGTCCCGGGATGTTCCGGTCCTGGAGAAGGGCGTACTGGCGTATGCCGAATGCACCCTGGAGCGCACGGTGGAGACGGGCGACCACCAGTTGCTGATCGCCCGTATGGAGGCGGTGCGGGTGCACCCCCGCCGGCCCGTGCTGTACCAGCGGGGGGCTTTCCGGGCCTGGGACGGCCTCGCCGAGGAAGCGGTTCAGGCGTGACAGGCCGGGAGCCCGCCGTGGAACTCGACCATCTCGGCGAAGAGGGCGGGCATGTCCGCGGCGTCCCCGACGGCCTGGCCGCGTTCCTCGGCGTACGCCCGGTGCAGGTTGGGCACGAGCCGTTCGGTGTCGATCCACTCGCCGTACGCGCCGAGGTCGACCTCCCGGGCGACCTGCAGCGGAGCGAGCCCCGCCGCGATGCCCTCCCGGGCGAGCCGCTGGACCAGACCGAGATAGCCCTCGGCCGCGTCGAGGACCTCCGGCCCGGCCACCGGACCATGGCCGGTCACCACCGTACGGGCGCCGAGCGAGCGCAGGACGGCGATGGCCTCCAGGCAGCCGGCCACCGATCCCATCGGGCAGAACGGGGTGACGCCGGACATCACCAGGTCGCCGGTGAACAGCACCCGCTCCCCGGGCAGCCACACCACGGTGTCGGCGGCGGTGTGCGCCGGGCCGAGACACAGCAGTTCGGCGGTCGTCCCGCCGATGTGCAGGGTCAGCCGGTCCCGGAACGTCACCTCGGGCAGTACGACCTCCACGTCGCCCCAGCACACGCCCGGCCACAGCCCGGTGAGGTGCAGGCCGACCGCGTCCATCTCGGCACGGGTCCGCTCATGGCCGACCACGACGGCCTCCGGGAAGACGAAGTTGCCGAAGGTGTGGTCTCCGTGGGAGTGGGTGTTGACCAAGGTGCGTGGCGGGGCTTCCGTCACCTTGAGCACCGCTTCGCGCAGCGCCCGCGCGCGGGCCTCGGTGGCGGCGGTGTCCACCAGCGCGGCCCGGCCGTCCGAGACGACGAGGCCGGCGTTGTTCACGCACCAGCCCCCGTCCGGCTGCAGATAGGCGAACACCCCGTCGGCGACCTCGTCCAGACGTGGGGCGAGTCGTTCGAGTCCTACGGTCATCTGGGCTCCCTCATGGCGATCCTGGACATCACGCATCGTCGGCTCAGCAGATGGAGGCCCGCTTGAGGACCCGGGCATGTGAAACGCACATGCCGACCCGGGGAACTACACAGGCGAAGTCGTGTTCAACGCCCTGGGGGGCGGATGGCACTCGGTGCCATGCTGCGGGAGTAGGCCGCCCCACCGGCACAGAACGGAGAAAACCCTGTGAAGACGCGGGTTCTGGGTCCGCTCACCGTGGAGTACAACGGCAGGTCCGTTGTCCCCACGGCCGGCAAACCGAGGCAGATCCTTGCCATGCTGGCACTCCGGCCCGGACGGACCGTTTCGGTCGACACCCTGATCGAGGAGGTATGGGGGGACGCGGTACCGCGCAGCGCCGCGACCACCCTGCAGACGTACATCCTGCAGCTGCGACGGAAGATACGAGAGAGTCTGGGGGACGACCCGGGGATATCGCCCAAGGACGTGCTGTCCACGTCCTACGGCGGCTACCGGCTCGTCCCGCCGCACGAGGTGCACGACCTGGCCGAGTTCCAGGACCTGCTGACGCGCGGCACCCGGGCCCTGGAGGCGGGGGACGCACAGGCCGCCTCCTCCCTGCTGGGCACGGCCCTGATGCTGTGGCGCGGCCCGGCGCTCACCGACGTGCCGACCGGAATGGTGCTCGAACTCGAGGTCATCGGCATGGAAGAGGCCCGGTTGACAGCACTTGAGCAGCGCATCGAGGCGGATCTGCTGCTCGGCCGGCACGCCTCGCTCATCGCCGAGCTGCACATGCTGACAGCACGTCATCCGCTGAACGAGAACCTGTGCGCCCAGCTGATGACGGCGCTGTACCGGGCGGGCAGCCCGTGGCGGGCGCTGGAGGAGTTCCGGAGGCTGCGCGCCAGGCTGAATTCCGAGCTGGGCGTGGAGCCCACGCCCCGGCTGCAGCGGCTGCACCGGGCGATCCTCGAAGGGGACCCCGGTCTGGAGGCCTGGCCGGGCGCGACCCTACGGCGCGCCGGATGACACCGCGGTCGCCGCGCTGACCAGATAGGGAGCGCGGTCGGGGCCGATCCGCACGGCCCGGGTGGTGAACGACCAGCCGTCCGGGCCGTCCGGGTGCGGTCCCTCGAAGTCGTCGAAGCCGAAGCCGCGCACCGGCACCCGCAGCCCCGTGCCCAGGGCTTTGACGTACGCCTCCTTCAGGGTCCACAGCCTGAGCAGGCTCTCGGACCGGTCGGGCTCGTCCAGCGCGGCGACGGCGGCCAGTTCCGCGGGAGTGCAGATGCGCCCGGCCAGTTCGGGACGGACGGGGCGCCGGGCCCGCTCCGCGTCCACGCCCAGCGGGCCGCACCGGCTCAGGCCGACGGTGACCAGCTGCCCCGTATGGCTGATGCTGAGACGTACGCCGGGCCGGTCCGGCAGTACCGGGCCGCCCAGCGGGGTACGGGTGATCCGCACCTCGCGCCAGGGGACACCGAGAAGCACGCCGAGCGTGCGGCGTGCCAGCAGGCGCGAGGCCAGATACGTCCGGCGCGCGGCGGGGGTGCGCAGGGCCGCGCGGCGGGCGAGTTCCGCGGCCGACAGCCCCTCCGGTCCGGCCGACGCCCAGGCGTCGGCCGCGCCGTACACCACGACGCGGCCGGCCTCGTGCCAGGCGGAGCGCACCGGTGACCAGGGACCGTCGGGCGCGGCGGACCGGTACGGGACCATGGCGGCCGCCTCAGAACATCTGGTCGTGCTCGACGCGCCGCGACCTGGTGAGCACGGTGTCGTCCTCGACCACCAGCACGTCGTGGACCAGGCAGCTCGGTGCGATCTCCGGCTTTCCGCCCGGCCGTACCGTCACCACCAGCGCGTACACCGTGGCGTGGAAGGACCCGTCGTCCTGCGGTGTCAGGGCGATGTGGTTGAACCAGTGCCGGCGGCGCACCGGGTCGCCGTCGAACCGCCGGTGGAACGCGTGGAGTTCGGTGACGATCCCGTCCCGGCCGACCGCCGGGTCCGCGTTCGGTGTGTGCTGGAAGACCCCGTCCTTGGTGAAGGTCGCCGCGTAGTCCTCGAACCGCCCGCTGTCCAGCGCCTGCATCTGGTGTGCGTAGAAGTGCTGGACCCGGACGAGGAGCCCGTCGGGTACGGCGGGTACGACGTTGCTCTCGGGCATGTGGATGCCTCCTGTTCCTCAGGGCTTGGCCGCCTGACCGCGGCTCGCAGGCATCCTCGGCCGCTCCCCTGGAGCGCAGGTGGAGAGCGACCGCAGGCGCTCCAAGACCCCTCCAGTACGGCTCGACCGGCGACGCGGACCCTCGGCGCAGACGAACGGTCACGACACACGGAGGGCACATGAGCGCGACCGCATCGCCGCTGGCTCTGGTAACCGGAGCGACCAGTGGCATCGGCCTCGAGATCACCAGGCGGCTGGCCGGACTCGGCGCCCGTCTCTTTCTCTGCGCCCGGGACGAGGCCCGGCTGACCGCCACCGTCAAGGAGCTGCGCGAGGAGGGGTTCGAGGTCGAAGGGGTGGTCTGCGACGTCGCGGATCCCGAGCAGATCCGCGACTTCGTGCGCACGGCGGTGGAGCGTTTCGGGCCGGTCGGCATCCTGGTCAACAACGCGGGCCGGAGCGGCGGCGGCGCCACCACCGAGATCCCCGACGAGCTGTGGAACGACGTCATCACCACCAACCTCACCAGCGTCTTCCTGATGACCAAGGAGGTGCTGACGACCGGCCGGATGCTCGAACGGCAGCGCGGCCGGATCATCAACATCGCGTCCACCGGCGGCAAGCAGGGTGTCGTCCACGCCGCCCCGTACTCCGCCTCCAAGCACGGCGTGGTCGGCTTCACCAAAGCCCTCGGGCTCGAACTGGCCCGTACCGGGGTCACGGTCAATGCCGTCTGCCCGGGATTCGTGGAGACGCCGATGGCCGAGCGGGTGCGTGAGCACTACGCGGGCATCTGGGGGGTCAGCGAGCAGGAGACCTTCGACCGGATCACCGCCCGGGTGCCGATGGGCCGGTATGTGGAGCCGCGCGAGGTGGCGGCCATGGTCGAGTACCTGGTGAGTGACGACGCCGCGGCCGTGACCGCGCAGGCGCTCAACGTCTGCGGCGGACTGGGGAACTACTGATGTCCGCCGCGGCACCCGTCGCCCTGGTCACCGGGTCCTCCTCGGGGATCGGCGAGGCGGTCGCGCGGCGGCTGGCCGAGGACGGCTACCGGGTGGCGGTGAACTCCTCGCGCTCGGTGGAGGAGGGCGAGAAGCTGGCGGCCTCGCTGCCGGACGCGCTGTACGTCCGGGCCGACGTCTCGGCCGAGACCGAGGCCCGGGAGCTGGTCTCCCGCGTGGTGGAGCACTACGGCCGGCTGGACGTCCTGGTGAACAGCGCGGGCCGCACCAGGGCCATCGCCCACCCCGACCTGGAGGCGGCCGGCCCCGACGTCTGGCGCGACATCCTGGACCTCAACGTCATCGGCACCTGGCAGACCTCGGTGGCGGCGATGCCGCACCTGGCCGCGAACGGAGCCGGCGCGATCGTCAACGTCTCCTCCATCGCCGGCAGCCGGACCGCGGGCAGCTCGATCCCGTACGCCGTCAGCAAGGCCGCCGTCGAGCACATGACGCGGCTGCTGGCGAAGGCGGTCGGCCCCGCGGTCCGGGTCAACGCGGTCGCGCCCAGCCTCATCGAGACCCCGTGGACGGCCGGCGAGCCGTTCTTCGCGCCGATCGCGGAGTACGTACGGCAGAACGCGCCGCTGCGCCGGGTCGGCACCCCCGAGGACGTCGCCACCGCCGTACGGCACCTGATCGACGCGACGTACACCACCGGCCAGATCGTGTACGTCGACGGCGGCTGCCACCTGCTGTGACCGGCTTCGGACGGACAGCAGCTGTTCTGACCCCTCCCCGGAACGACCTCAGGAGCCCGGCGTCATGCGCCTCGCTGTGAATCTCACCTACCAGGGCGCCGCCGAACTGGCCCGCACGGCCGAGCAGCTCGGCTACGCGGCCGTGCTGGCGCCCGAGGGATACCGATCGGACGCGGCGAGTCTGCTGGGACTCGTCGCCGGACAGACCGAGCGGGTGGACCTGATCTCGGGCGTGATGCAGATCCCGGCCCGCCCGCCCGGGCTCGCGGCGCTCACCGCGGCCACCCTCGACGCGCTCAGCGGCGGCCGGTTCCGGCTCGGCCTCGGGGTCTCCAACCCCGATGTGGCGCGCGGCTGGTACGGCGCCGAGGCCGACCGGCCGCTCGGCCGGACCCGGGAGTACGTGGCCCTGGTGCGCCGCGCCCTGTCCGGCGACCCGGTCCAGCACGAGGGGCGCCACTACTCCGTCGGCGGCCCCGCCCCGCTCCATGTCCTCACCGAACCCGTGCGTGCGGACCTGCCGGTCTATCTCGCGGCGGTGGGACCGGCCAACCTCAGGCTCGCCGGTGAGATCGCCGACGGCTGGATCGGGGTGTTCACCGCGCCCGAGGCCGTCAAGGAAGCGGTCGAGGAGATCGCCGGCGGGCGCGAGCGCGCGGGCAAGGAGATGGCCGGCTTCGAGGTCCTGCCGAGTCTGCCCACGGCCGTCGGCCCCGATCCGGCCGCCGCCGCGGATCTGCTGCGCAACCAGTACGTGTACCTCATGGGCATCGGTGACGCCGAACGCAACGTCTACTGCACGCTGGCCCGCCGCCTCGGCTACGGCCGGGTCGCGGACGACCTGCGGGAACGGCTGGCCGCCGGTGACCGGGCGGGGGCCGCCGCGGCGCTGCCCGTGGACTTCATCGACCGCACCGCGCTCATCGGACCGGTGCCGCGCATCGCCGAGCGCATGGCCGAGTACGCCGAGGCGGGAGTGACCACGCTGGGCGTCATGGTCTCGGCCGCGGCCACCTCGGCCGCCGAGCGGCTGGCGATCCTGCGTGGCTGCGCGGCGGCGTGGGAGCAATCGGGCACGGCCACGTGAGGACGCATCCCCCAGGAACGCCTTCCCAAGGAGACCGCATGAGCCCTGTTCGGACCGTCCTGTTCGAGGACGACTTCACCCAGGAATGGAACACCCCGGACGCCTCCGCACGCTGGGAGCCCAGGCCGCTGTCCTGGCTCCCGGAGGGGGACGGCCTGGTGACGACGTCACCGGAGGGCCTGTCCGTCGTACCCACCGGGAGGAACCCCGAGACCGGACAGCCGGCGTTCGCGCAGGCGCCCGACGGCCACGACGGTTCCGGCCATCTGCGCTGGGCCGCCTTCGCCGTTCCGGAGTCCGGGGACAGCCGCAAGGGCTTCCCGCTGCCGGACGCCGGGGAGTTCCGCGCCGAGGCTGCCCTGTCCGCCGAGCTCTACGGCACCGACCGGCACCCCTACGGCGACGACCTCGACGACCCGGACGCCACCCTCAAGTGCGGTATGGCGGCCATGATCTGCGTGGACATGGAGTCCGGCATGGTCTTCGACTTCGCCCTCACCAACGGCCGGGTCTGGGCGCTGTACGAGCGGCTGCCGCGTCCCGGCGCACGGCACGGCACGTTCTCGTACGCCGTCCCGGTCTCCGGACGTTCCCCGCGGGCCTGGCACGAACTCGCCATCTCCGTCGACGCGCGGGCGGGACGGGCGCGGTGGCTGCTGGACGGCGACGAGGTGTTCGCGGTGTCCGGTGTCGGGCTGCGGCTGGCGGCGGACGAGCATCTGGCGCGCGCGGAGCCGGGCCCCGAGGAACAGGTGACGGTGGGGCAGCTCTCCCTGGGCCTGGGTCTGTTCGCCGACCCGGTGTGGGGTCAGGGCGCGCGGCTGCTGGCCGGTCGGGCCCGGGTGTCCACCTCTGGGTGAGGTGGGAACGCCGACGGAAGACGAAGGTGGGGTACGGCCGGGCGGCCGTACCCCACCTTCGTCCGTGATCACACGCTCCGGGCGAAGATGCCCGGCCGGCCGGGGTCGAGGCCCCACGACAGGATCCGGGTGGGACGGATGCGGATCATCTCCCCGCTGAAGTGCTCCATGTGCTTCTCGGCGCCGGTCAGCGCCTCGGCCCGGCCGCGGATCTCGACGGCGCGCACGCGCCAGGGGCTGAAGGAGGCGATGTCGTCGACGATCAGCGAGACGTGCTCGTTGGACTGCACATTGCGGAACTTGCGGCTGTCACCGAGCGCCCGCCCCTGGATGTCGATCGTCCCGGTGTCCGGGTTGTAGCGGAAGGCGACGGGGTTGTTCTGCGGCACGCCGTCGGGGGCGACGGTGGCCAGTCGGCCGAGGGTCTGCGTCTTGAGGTAGTCGAGCTCGGCTTCGGTGAACGCCATGGTCAGGCCTTTCCGGTCGCGGCTTGCTGGGCTGCGGCCTGTCGCTTCTGGGCCCGCTGGGCGGCGAAGACGGGCCGCTCGATCGCCGCCAGGACCGCGGTGGCGAGCAGGGCGACCAGCGTGACGACCAGTACCCACCCGAAGGCGGTCCCGAAGGAGTCGGACAGGCCGGCGGGGGTGCCGTCCGAGTCGGCCAGGCTGTTCTGCAGGACCACCACGATGATCGCGGTGCCCATGGACCCGCCCACCCGCTGGAGGATGCTGAGCTGTGGGGTGGCGTCGTTGACCTTGTTGCGGCCCAGGACCCGGTAGGCGGCGGTCATCGCCGGCATCATCGACATGCCGATGCCGAAGCCGCGGACCACCAGGGCGAGGCAGAGCGCCACGTACGAGGTGTGCGGGCCGATCAGCACGAACGGCAGCGTCGAGACGATGTTCACGACCCCGCCGATGATGGCCGTGAGCCCACCGCCGATCCGCTCGGAGGTGCGCCCCGCCAGCCACATCGCCGCCGCGGCGCCGAATCCGGAGGGGCCCAGCAGCAGACCCGTGGTCACGGCGTCCTCGTGGCGTACGGCCTGGTAGTAGAGCGGCATCAGGATCATGCCGCCGTACATCGCCCCGCCGAGGGCGAAGGTGGCGACGCAGGCCGCGGCGAACGCCTTGTCGCGGTAGAGGTGCAGGTCCAGCAGGGGGCGCCGGGGCGGTTTGGTCCGCAGGGCGTGCACCACGAAGGCGGCCGTCAGGACGAGTCCGGCGGCGAGGGAGGCCACGACGGCGGTGGTGAACTCCCCCTTGTTGCCCAGTTCGGCCAGTCCGTAGGTGAGGCCGATCATGCCGAGCGAGATCGCCACCAGGCCGGTCGCGTCGAGCGGGCCGGCGTTCTCGGCCGGCTCGCGGGGCAGCAGCCGCAGCCCCAGCAGGACGGCGATCAGCCCGATCGGCAGGTTGACGAAGAAGATCCAGCGCCAGCCGGGACCGTCCAGCAGCAGCCCGCCGATCGTGGGGCCGACCACCGGCGTCAGCACCATGGGGATGCCGACGACGCTCATGACGCGGGCCATGTTCTGCGGCCCGGCCTTCCTCGCCAGGATCATCTGGCCCACCGGCAGGGTCAGACCGCCACCGATGCCCTGGAGTGCGCGCAGGGCGATCAGCTGACCGCTGGTCTGGGCGAATCCGCAGGCCACGGAGGCCAGCGTGAACAGCACGATCGAGGCGAGGTAGAGACGGCGGGCGCCCACGCGGCGGGCGGCCCAGCCGGTCACGGGGATGACGGAGGCGAGGGCCAGCAGGTACGCGGTCACCACCCACTGGACCGTGTCGAGGCCGGTGTGCAGTTCGCGGGTGAGGTCGTTGAGCGCGATGTTGACGATCGTCGAGTCGAGCAGCGAGGCGACCGCCCCGGTCACGACCACCACGGCGATGCGGCGGACTTCGGGGCTGAGCCCGCTGGGTTGTGGGGCGGCGGGCGTCGCGCCGGTGCTGGTTCGGGCACTGTCTGTGGACATGACGGCATGATTGCCCGCCAGGATGACCCTGTCAACCAGATGGATGAAGGTGCTGTACAGGTGGGTGAAGGGCGCTACGATGCCCTCGTGGACGACGTAGACGATGTGGACGGCCTGCACGGGAAGAAGACGGACGGGCAGGACGCCGGGGCCCCGCGCCGGCCGCGCCGGGCGCCGCGCCCCGAGGACCGGGTGCTCGACGCCGAGCGCAGTCGCCGGCAGCTGCTGGACGCGGCCCTCGACGTGTTCTCCGCCAAGGGCTTCGACGGGGCGCGGGTCCAGGAGATCGCCGACCGGGCCGGCGTCAACAAGCAGCTGATCAGCTACTACTTCGGCGGGAAGCTCGGCCTGTACCGCGAGTTGCAGAAGGCCTGGCAGGAACGCGAGACCGGGATCGGCGGCCCCGACCTCCCCCTGGAGGAGGCCGTCGTACGCCATCTGCACGACGCGCTGGCCGACCCCCGGCCCATGCGGCTCGGCCTGTGGCGCGGACTGACCAACCCCTCGGAGCTGACGGCGGACGAGCCCGAGGAGCGCGAGGACCTCTCGCACACCTACGCCCGGCGCGACCGCCGGGAACTGGCGGCGGACATCGACCCGGCGTCCGCCGTACTGCTGCTCATCGGTGCCGTGGCGGCGCCGGTCACCATGCCCCAGCTGGTCCGCCGGATCTTCGGCACGGACGTCTCCGACCCGGCCTTCGAGGAGCAGTACGCGAGCCAGCTGCGCCGCATCATCCGCCGACTGGCACTGCCGCTCCCGGACGACGACGAGGCCACGACGGGGACTTCGCCGGACGTCGAGCCGTGACGCCCGCTCCACCGGACGTCGAGCCTGCGTCGAGGCGGGCTGATCAGCCTGGCAGTGCACCGGCCGATCACTGGGAGGAACCATGACCGTCGCACTCGCCCCGCACGCCGGCTTCATCGCGCTCGTCACCGTCAGGACCGAGGACACCTCCGTCCAGCACGCCCTGGTGAAGATGCTCGCCCAGGACGTGGAGGCCTGGGTGCGGCACTGCCCCGGCTTCATCTCGGCCAACTACCACCTGAGCACCGACGGCACCTCCCTGGTCAACTACGCGCAGTGGACCAGCGAGGAGGCGTACCGGAAGTCCTTCGAGCGCAACCCCGACAAGGAGGCCATGCGACGGGCCATCCGTGAGCTTCCCGGCGTCCTCGACGGCCCCTCCATGACGGGCTACCGCCTTGATCGCAGCATCGGCGCCCCGCAGCCCGCGGAGCCCGGCGAGGACCTGTGGACGACCGCCGACTGGGTCCGCCGCGGCGCCATGCAACTGGGCAGCAGGCTGCGCAAGGAGAACCCCGAGAACCCGCTCGCGGTGCACGAACTCACCGTCCTGGTACAGCTGATGAACAACCGGGCGCCCAAGACGGCCGAAGACCTGGCCGCCCACGACGAGGTGACGGTCGAGGCCATGCGCGAGACCCTCGACGGGCTCTCCTCGCGCGGTCTGGTCGAGTCCACCGACGGCGGGAGCCACGCCATCACCCCCCTCGGCAAGGCGGCCCTGGACGCCGGCCGAGAGGTGCGCACCGCCTATCTGATGAAGGCGGTCGAAGCCCTCGGCCTGACCGCGGCCGAACGGGCCGTACTGCTCCAGGCCGGACCTCTGCTGGAGCGGCTCGCCCGCTACTGACCCTCATCCGAGGAGCGCCGATGCGCGTCGACATCTGGACCGATCTCGCCTGCCCGCACTGCTACTACGGTTCCCGCAACCTGCGCACCGCGCTGACCCTGTGCCGTGACCCTTCCCCGGTAGAGGTGACCTGGCGCAGCTTCCAGCTCATGCCCGGCCCCGCCGCGCCCGACCGCGACCCGCGGGAGCCGGTGCCCAGCCTGTTCGACGCGCTGGCCCGCTTCAACGGCAGCCGGGAGGCCGCCGAGGCGGCCATGGCCCGCATCGCGCCCCGGGCCGCGGCGGCGGGCCTGGACTTCCGCCCCGACCTGGTGCGCCCGTGCCGGACCATGAACACCCACCGCATGGTGCATCTGGCCGCCCAGCACGGCCTGGCCGAACAGGCGGTGACACGGTTGTACGGGGCGTACTGGGCCGAGGGCCGCGACCTCGCCCACCACGACACCCTGGTCTCCCTGGTCGCCGAGGCCGGCGTACCTGAGGGCGAGGCGCGCGAGGTGCTGGCGGGGGACCGCTTCGAATCCGCCGTACACGCGGACCGGGCGAACGGGCTGGCGCTGGGCATCACCGGCGTGCCCTCGATCGTGATCGCCGACCGGTACCTGGTCCCGGGCACCGCCGCCCCCGAGGACCTCGCCGGCGCGCTGGACGAGGTCCTCGCCGGTGAGGCCGAGAGCCCTGGGCGGCGCTGAGAACCACCGGGCCGGCCGGTGCACGAGCGGGGTCCCGCGGTACCACCGCGGGACCCCGCCCCTGTGTTCAGCTCCCCGAGCGCTCCACACCCGCCGCGCTGGGTGCCCGGTGGTGCCCGGCCGGAGCCCAGGCCGTCCGCTTCAGCCATGCCTCCAGCGTGAGCAGATCGGGCTTGCGCCGCCGCAGGGCGGCCACGTCGGCCGTGTAGCCGATGCGGTTGAGCCAGTCGTAGGCCGTGGCCTGCCACTCGCTCTCCTGCCGCAACTCCTCCATGGGGACCGCCTCGTAGCGGGTGGGTGTCCCGGTGTGCCGCTGGAAGACCTCGGCGATCATCTCGCCGGTCAGCTCGTCGCCGGCGATCTCCCACGCCTTGCCCAGGAACTCCTCCCGGGCGTCGAACGCCTCCGCCGCGAAGAAGCCGATGTCCTGGGAGGCGATCATCTGCAGCGGCTTGCCGGGGGCGAGACCGCGCCGGTAGACGAGCTCACCGTTCTGCGGCAGCGGCGGATACTGCCCGAAGTTGTCCATGAAGTAGGTGGGCCGGATGAACGTCGCCGGCAGTCCGCGCTCCCGTACCCGCTCCTCGATCCGGAGTTTGGCCTCACGCCAGAACACCCCGGCCGGGTTGTCGGCGCCCCCCACCGAACTGTGCACGAAGTGCTCCACCCCCACCTCGGCCGCGACATCGGCGATCACCTTGCCGTGCCGCTCCTCGGCCGGCACCCCGCCCGGCCCCAGGGGGGTCTGCACACTGAAGACCCCGTAGGCGCCGCGCATCGCGGACCGCACGGAGGCAGGGTCCTCCAGATCGCCCCGCACGAGTACCGCGCCGCTCGCCGCCAGCCGCCGCGCGGCGGCCGACTCCGGGTCACGGACGAAGGCGTGCACCGTCCACCCCCGGGCCAGCAGCTCACGGGCCGTCGAACCGCCCTGGTTCCCCGTGGCGCCGAACACGAGTATCCACTGTGCTGACATGGCTGTTTCCTTAGCTCACTGGCCTCAACGGACAAGGCCAGCCTGGCGGCACGGTCTCCAGTCTCACTCGAGTCCCGGCAGCGAGCCTGGGCCTGGCAACCTCGCGCGAGCTGAAGGAGACAGACCCATGCCGGACCGTACCGCCGCACCCTGCGAGCTGACCGCCGCGGCCGTGGACACCGCCAAGATCGCCGCGGAGTACGCGACCGAGTCCGAGCGCCGCCGGACGCTCTGCGCCGAGGTGGTGGAATCGCTGCTGAACGCCGGGTTCGCCCGGCACTTCGCACCCGTCGCCCACGGCGGCGGGGCCGGCCTGTTCACCGACCTCGTCGCCGCGGTCGCCACCGTCGGCGCCGGCTGCACCTCGGCCGCGTGGGGCGCCTCGCTCACCGCCCATCTGCCCCGTATGGCGGCCTACCTGCCCGAACAGGGCCGGGCCGAACTCTGGCAGGACGGCCCCGACACCCTCGTCGTGGGGGCGCTGATGCCGCTGGGCCGGGCGCAGCCGGTGCCCGGCGGGTGGCGGGTGAGCGGACGCTGGCCGTACGTGAGTCTCGTCGAGTTCTCGGAATGGGCGCTGGTGTGCGCGGTCACCTCCCGCGACGGCGGCGCCGAGACGCGGTTCTTCGCCGTCGAGCGCGGCGCCTACGAGATCGAGGACACCTGGGACAGCGTGGGCATGCGGGGCACCGGCAGCAACACCCTCGTCCTCGAGGACGCGTTGGTGCCCGCCCACCGCTCGTTCCTGCGGGACTCCTTGATCGCCGGGGTGCCGGGGTACGACGCCGACGCCTGTCACCGTGTGCCGTTGAAGGCCGTCAACGGCCTGTGCTTCGCCGCGCCCGTCCTGGGCGCGGCCCGCGCCGCGGCCGACGCCTGGCTTCCCCTGGCCGCCGGGCGCGGCTCCCTCTCCGACACCGCCGCCACCGACCTGGCCCGCGCGACGGGGGAGACCGACGCCGCGGAACTGCTCCTGCACCGGGCCGCCGGGACCGCGGACCGGGGAGCGCCCGACGCTTTCGAGGTGGGTCGGGCGGCACGGGACTGCGCGCTGGCCGCCGACCTGTCGGTCACCGCCGTGGAACGCCTCTTCCGCAGCGCCGGGACCCGGGGACAGCAGCAGAACTCCCCCCTGCAGCGGGCCTGGCGCGACGCCCACAGCTCGGCCAGCCACGTCGTCCTCCAGTTCCAGCCGGCGGCCGCCGAGTACACGCGGCACCTGACGGCCTGAGCATCCGAAAGGCCGGGTGGGAACCGAGACTTCGGTTCCCACCCGGCCTTGTCGTGGGCGTTCGTCAGGTGCCGGCCGGCGTCACACGCGGGCCGTGGCCGCGCCCTCCAGCGTGGCCCGGCTGTTGCGGCCCAGCGCGTCGCGGAGATAGGCGCGGGCGTCGGCCGGTGTCGCGTCCGGGCCGAGCACCTCGGGCACGGCCGCCGGGTCGATCACCACGGTGTGCCGCGCGGTGGCGACGGACCCCGACGGCCCGTCCTCGAACGACCAGGCACCGCTGTGCCCGGACAGCAGCCGGGGGGTGATCTGCTGCTTGTAGGCGATCCAGTCCCCGTCGCGGCAGATCCGCACCGAGCGGGTCGTGTGCCGCGAGCCGTCCGCGGTGACCGTGTCCATCTCCAGGTGCTGCACCTCCGGCCGCGGCTCGGCGAGTTCCACCCGCGAGACATGCGGCAGCACCTCCGGCCAGCGCTCGGCACGCGCGATGAAGTCGTACGCCTCCGCCGCGGACACGGACAGCTCGATCGTGTCGGAGAAGCTGAACACCACGTCGTCCACGGAGCCGGCGCCGGCAGCCAGCCGGCCCAGGGCGGCCAGCTCCCGCGCGCTGTTGCGGTCGAGCGCCGCCGTGATCGCGGCCACGGCGGCAGGGTCGTCGTCGACCACGGCGAACCGGTGCCGCAGCACGATCTCCGTGGAACCGGAGGGCAGTTCGCGGAAGAGCCAGCCGCCCGACATCGAGGTGACCGGCGGGTTGGCGTGGTCCTGGCGGAACGAGACGTAGCGGCGCTCCGGGTCGAGGACGCGGCGGGACGTCCACTGGACCACCTCGCCGTTCACCTCGGCCCAGATCTCGAACCGTTCGGAGCGCGCCGCGCGCTCCAAGTGCCGTACGTGCACGGTCGGTTCGAAGACGGCAGGCCAGCGGGTGACGTCCGCGACGAGGGAGTAGAGGACCTCGGCGGGTGCGGCGGCGGTCAGGGTGTGTTGGGTGCGGTGCAGGACAGCAGCGGACATGGGGTCTCCTGGACGTCTCCGGCGGGGTGGTGCGAAAGGCCGGGGCCGCACCCGGACGGCGGTGCGGCCCCGGCGGGGTCTGGACGGGCTCGGTCAGGCCGCGGCCGTGGTCAGGCTGTTGACCAGCCGCAGCAGCGCACGCGGCGTCTCGGCCTCGGCGACCGCCTCCTCGGGCAGGGCGATACCGAGATCGCGCTCGATCTTCGCCGCGCTCTCCATCAAGGCCAGCGAGTCGTACCCGAGCTCGTCGAACGGCACGTCGAGGATGTCCCCGCTCAGGGAGCTGGAGTCCTCCTCGCCGGCGCAGGCGATGAGCGTGCCGCGCAGGTCGTCAAGGGTCATGTCTGCCATGGTTCGTTCTCTCTCCTCGGGTGGGGTCAGGCGGTGGTGAGGACGACGGCTGCGTTGAAGCCGTGGTGTCCGCGGGCGAGGACCAGGGCGGCTCCGGCTCGGACGGACCGCGGTTCGCCGAGGACGAGGTCCAGCCCGTACTCCTCCGGTACGGACGTGGTGTGGGCGGTGGCCGGGACCACCTGGTCGCGCAGGGTGAGCAGGGCCGCCACGACGTCGGCCGGGCCGCCGCCCGCGTACATCCGGCCGGTCAGCGCCTTGGGCGCGGTCACCGGTACGCCGTACGGACCGAAGATCCCGCGCAGCGCTTCGGCCTCGGCCTCGTCGAGGGAGCGGACACCGGCCGCGTCCGCGAACACCACACCGATGTCGGACGGCGTCAACCCGGCATCCTCGAGGGCCAGTTCGGCGGCCCGGCGCAGACCGGACGGCCGTCCGGAGCCCGGCGCCGGATCGAAGGTGGCCGCATAGCCGGCGACCTCGCCGTACGTCCGCTCCGCCCCCCGCTCCCGAGCCGACACGGAGTCCTCGACGATCAGCACGGCGCCGCCCTCACCCGGGACATGACCCCGGGCCGAGCTGTCGAAGGGCAGGTACGCCCGCCCGGGATCGTCCGCCGTGCTGACCCTTCCGACGGCCAGCTGGGCCGACCAGCCCCACGGGTCGAAGGCGGAGTCGACCCCGCCGCTCACCACCAGACGGGTGCCGCGCCGTACCGTGCGACGGGCGTGCCCGACGGCGTCCAGCCCGCCCGCCTGCTCGCCGACGAGGGCCGCGCTGGGCCCGCGCATGCCATTGCGGATGGAGATCTGGCCGGTGTTGACCGCGTAGAACCAGGCGAAGGACTCGTAGACGCTGACGTACTCGGGCCCCTGGTGCCACAGTTTGCGGAACTCCCGGTGGGTGAAGTCGAATCCGCCCTGGGAGGTGGAGGTGACGACGCCCATGTCGTAGTCGGCGACGCCCGAGGCGGTGTCGATGCCCGCGTCCGCGAGAGCCCAGTCGGCGGCCACGACGGCGTAGCGCGTGGAGATGTCGGTCTGCGGCAGCAGCCGGCTCGGCAGATACTCGGCCGCGTCGAAGTCCCGGATCTCCCCGGCGAGACGGGCCGGATACCCGGAGGTGTCGAAGCGGCTCAGCTCCGCGATGCCGTTCTCCCCGGCGAGCAGGGCCTTCCAGTACTCCTCGGTGCCCAGCCCGTTGGGCGCCAGGACACCGATGCCGGTGATGACGGTACGGACGGTGCTCATGCGGTGGTCACCTCCGGGGCGTGCAACACCATGGCGCTCTGGAAGCCGCCGAAACCGCTGCCCACGGTGAGTACGGTGTCCACGCGCTGCTCGCGGGCGACGCGGGGCACGTAGTCCAGGTCGCACTCCGGGTCGGGCGTGTGCAGATTCGCGGTGGGTGGCACGACGTTGTGCCGGATCGCGAGTGCGGAGGCGGCGATCTCGATGGAGCCGATCGCGCCCAGGGAGTGGCCCACCATCGACTTGATGGAGCTCACCGGCACGGCGTACGCGTGCTCGCCCAGGCTCCGCTTGAAGGCGGCGGTCTCGTGCCGGTCGTTCTGCTTGGTGCCGGAGCCGTGGGCGTTGACGTAGTCCACGGCGGTCCGGTCGAGCCTGGCCTCGTCGAGGGACGCCGAGATGGCCTCGGCCATCTCACGGCCGTCCTTCTTGAGACCGGTCATGTGGTACGCGTTGCTGCGGGTCGCGTAACCGCCGATCACGGTGTAGATCTGCGCGCCGCGGGCCCGTGCCGCCTCGTACTCCTCCAGGACGAACATCGCCGCGCCCTCGGCCAGCACGAAGCCGTTGCGCGTGCCGTCGAACGGACGGGAGGCCGTGGCCGGTTCGTCATTGCGCGGAGTCGTCGCCTTGATGGCGTCGAAACAGGCGACGACGATCGGCGACACCGGTGTGTCGGCGGCGCCCGCGAGCACGGTGTCGGCACTGCCCTCGCGAATCAGCTGGGCGCCGTACCCGACCGCGTCCAGGCCCGAGGTGCAGCCGTCGGAGACCATGGTGACGGGGCCCTCGGCCCCCACCTCCCAGGCGATCTCGGCAGGCATCACCCCGGGGCTGAGGTAGTCGAACATGTACGGCGACAGATGCGCGGGATCCACCAGCCAGTCGCGGCCGGAGTCCGACATCACCAGGTACTCGTTCTCCAGGCTCGTGGCCGAGGCGACGGCACTGCCCAGCGCCACACCGACCCGGTGCGGGTCGAGCGAGGCGAAGTCGAGACCGCTGTCGGCGACGGCGTCCCTGGTGCACGCCACGGCGAACTGCGTCGCCCGGTCCATCCGCCGGATCTCGCGCGGACTGAACCCTTCCGCCCGGGCGTCGAAGTCGGTCTCGCCGGCGATCCGCGACCGGAACGGCGAGGCGTCGAAGAAGGTGATCGGCCGGGTGGCGGTCCGCCCCGCGGTCAGCAGGTCCCAGAACTCCTTGGTCCCCGAGCCGCCCGGTGCACGCACACCGATTCCGGTGATCACCACCCGCCGGGTCACCGCCCGGCTCCTGTCCTGCTCGGCATGATCCGTACCCCTTTCGGTGTGCACCCTGAGGTGTTGACACCGGAACCCTCCGAGTAGCCGCTCGAGGCTGGCTCGGGAGCGAATGGGGGCGCGGTTGCGCGGCTCGTAAATGCGATATCGAACACTCTTCATTTTCAAGCAACAGCACGGACACCGGTTCGCGTATGCTCAGTTGCAGACACAGGTTCGTACGTTGACGTACCTGCGGGGGGAACTGTGGGAAGGCTCTACAAGGGTGTTCCAGTGGCATGGGTGGCGGTTTGCGCTGTCTGCGTGCTTCAGGCCGGGGTCGCACTCAACGGCTTGATTGAAATGTTGACGGTCGGAGCGCGGGGTGCGGCCTTCGTCGCATGGGCGCTGTGTATTCCGGCCATGATCGGGCTGCAGGCGCTGCACAGCCCGCCGACCGCCAGGAGACTCCGCCGGTTCTCGGTGTGGACGCTGGTCCTGCAGGGCGTTCTGACCTACCTGCCCTGCCTGGCCTTTCACACCCTGTGGCCGGGGATGGGGGGCTTCGTCGCGGGAGCGGGGGCGGCCGGCCTGCGTGGCCGGCGGGGGACCGGTGCGTTCCTCACGGTGCTGGTGGTCGACACCTCGGTGAGCTGGAGGGACGGCGTTCCTTACACGGAAGCGGCGGTGGGCCTGGTCGTGACCCTGGTGGTGGGGCTGGCCGTCGCCGCGTTGCTCCGGATCGCGTGCCGGCTCGACTGGATCTGCCGAGCGGAGGCACAGGCCGTCCGCAACGCCCTGCAGGACGAACGGCTGCGGATAGGGCGCGACATGCACGACCTCCTGGCGAGCCGGCTGGCCTTCGCGGCCATTCGCGGGGAGCTGGCCAACCGCCACCTGGGCCGGCAGAACGAGCGGGCGCGTTCCGAGTTGCGGAGCCTGCTGGGCCTGACCCGGGAGGTCCTGGCCGATATGCGCTCGATGGCCCATGAATTCGGGACCCTGTCATTACGCTGCGAACTCGACAACGCCCGGTCTCTGCTGGAGAGCATGGGTGTGACGGTTAATGTCCGCGAGGAAACCGCCATTCCCTACGGAGAAATTCAGAATCTGTTCGCCGCCGCGGTGCGGGAATCGGTGACCAATATTCTGCGGCACAGCGAGGCCACCCAGTGCACGATCGTTCTGCGAAGCAAGGGCGAAACAATACTGCTGTCCGTGCTCAACGACGGGACACACGGCACTCACCGCTCGGCGTCCACCGGCCAGGGCCTTGCCAATCTGGCGGCACGCGCGAGCGAACTCGGCGGCCGGTGCCGCGCGTGGACTCCCAGGGAGGGGCGCTTCCTGGTCACTGTGTCATGTCCAGCATCGGCGTCGACCGATCGGCGGGAGGCAGCCATCCCGCCTGCCGTGCAATGCGCACCGCGTCCAGACGGCTTCGCGCACCAAGCTTCGTGAGGCAGTTGCCGAGGTAGTTGCGGACCGTGCCGACCGACAGCCGGACCGTGTCCGCGATGTCCGACACGGTCTGGCCCTCCGCGGCCAGCCTCAGCACCTCCGTCTCCCGCGGGGTGAGCGGGTTGGCGCGGCTCTCCCACGCCGCCAGCATGAGCTCGGGTGCGATCACCCGCTGCCCGGAGGCCACCTTCCTGATGCCCTCGGCGAGGGCGTCGGGAGCGGCGTCCTTCATCAGATAGCCGCTGACCCGCAGTTCCACGGCCGCGCGCACGGTGGAGGCGGTGCTGAGGCTCGTCAGCAGCAGTGTGCGGCAGGACGGAAGGTGCTCATGCAGCTCGGCGGCGACCTGGAGCCCGCTCGTGTCGGAGAGATTGACGTCCAGCAGAGCGACATCCGGGCGGTGCCGCAGCGCGAGGGGGAGGACCTGCGCGCCTTCACCGGTGTCCGCGACGACCTCCACATCGCTTTCGAGGCCGATCAGTTCGATGAGTGCTGCCCGGATGAGATGCTCGTCGTCGGCGAGGAGCACGCGTATCACTGGGCCTCCAGCAGTCAGGCGAGGGCCCGTCCGGTCGCACGGGCCGTACGCGTGAGTCTATGCACCCGGCCTCGAGCGCGGCCTGAGCATGCTTCGGCCCTCGGCACCGGGATCCGTCACCCGCAGGCACGCCTCCACATACGCCCGCACCAGCGGTCTGTCGTCCCCCTTCCGCCACGCCAGCACATACCTGCTCGGCCCGATCCCGCGCACCGGCCTGGTGACCACCCCGCCCAGGGTGATCAGGGGGGCGTTGCCGGCGGCCACCAGGCAGATGCCCAGGCCGGCGACCAGGGCCTCGTACGTCTCCTCGGTGCCCGCGATCTCCGCGCCGACGCGGGGCGGGCGGCCTGCCCGTTCGTCGACGGCGAGCCAGAAGTCGCGCAGGGGGCCCGCGCTCGGCGGCAGGGCGAGGAACGGTTCGTCGGCCAGGTCGGCGAAGTCGACCTCCTCGCGGGCGGCGAGCGGATGGCTCTCGGGGAGGGCGACCAGGCGGGGTTCCTCGGCGACCACGGTCCACCCGTAGCGCTCCTCGCCGGGCAGCGGCAGCCAGACGAACGCGACCTCCGTCGCACCGTCCGCCAGCCCCGCGGCCGGGTCCTGCCAGCCCATCTGCCGTAGCTGTACGACCGCCTCCGGATGCGCGGCCGTGAAGCGGGAGCGGATCGCCGGGAGCAGACCACCGCGGCCGGGGCTGGTGCTCATGCCCACCACCAGCGTGCCGCGCCCCACCGCCCGGGCCGTCGCCATCGCGGCATCCGCCGCCGCCCAGGCCGCCAGCACCTGCCGGGCGTGCGGCACCAGTGCCTCACCCGCCTCGGTGAGCAGCACGCCCCGCGCGTCCCGCCGGAACAGCTCCACGCCCAACTGCCGCTCCAGGGCCCGGATCTGCTTGCTCAGCGCGGGCTGCGACACGTACAGCCGTTCGGCCGCGCGCGTGAAGTGCAGCTCCTCGGCCACGGCCAGGAAGTAACGCAGGTCCCGTACATGGACGTCGGTCGTCATAGCCATCGGTTATCACCGTGGGTCTTGGACGGGCAACCGACTTTCCCAGCAGGCTGGTCGGCGACACAGACGGTGCAACGAGGAGTCGTCATGAACAAGGTCTGGCTGATCACGGGCGCGAGCAGCGGGTTCGGGCGGGCGATCGCCGAGGCGGCGCTGGCCGAGGGCGATGTCGTGGTGGGCGCGGCCCGCAGGCCCGAGGCGCTGGAGGACCTGGTGGCCGCCCGTCCGGACCAGGTGGAGGCGCTGCGCCTGGACGTGACCGACACGGCCGCCGCGGAGGCCGCCGTACGGGACGTGGTGGCCCGGCACGGCCGGATCGACGTGCTGGTCAACAACGCGGGCCGCACGCATGTCGGCGCCTTCGAGGAGACCACCGAGGACGAACTGCGCGAACTGTTCGACCTGCATGTCTTCGGACCGGCGGCGCTGACGAGGGCGGTGCTGCCGGCCATGCGCGAGCGGCGTTCGGGCGCGATCGTGCAGATGAGCAGCATGGGCGGGCAGATGTCCTTCGCGGGCTTCTCGGCGTACAGCGGGACGAAGTTCGCGCTGGAGGGCATGTCCGAGGGGCTCGCCGACGAGGTGCGGGAGTTCGGCATCAAGGTGCTGATCGTGGAACCGGGCGCCTTCCGTACCTCGCTGTTCGACGCGAGCCGTGCGGGAGTCAGTGCCGACAGCGGGGTCTACGCCAAGGTGAGCGAGACCCGCGGGTTCGTCTCCGGCGGCGACGGCACCCAGGCCGGCGACCCCGCCAAGGCGGCGGCCCTGATCCGCGCCGCCCTCGACGCCGAGGAGACCCCGCTGCGACTGCCCCTCGGCGACGACGCGGTGACCGCCGTACTCGGCCACCTCGACGGCGTCCGGGCGGATGTCGCCGCCTGGGAGAAGCGCACGCGGGTCACGGGCTTCGACGACTGAGTGTCAGGTCAGGTCAGGTCGAGTCGGATCGTCGTGCCGTCCGGGGCCCCGTGGACCCGCTGGGCGACCGGCCCGCGGATGCGCATCGCGGTGACCGCGTCCTTGACCACGAGGTTGTCGAAGTCGTAGCCGCCGCCACCGACGAAGAACTGCCGCGGCACCAGCCGTTCGGTCGGCTCCAGCGCGCCGTTCTCCTGCTGGAAGGCGTAGGCGAAGGAGGCGGCGGCGTTGACATCGGGGTCGGCGAGGAGCCATGCCGCCCAGGACTCCAGACTGTCGCCGAGCTCGGTGACGTCGGCGGTCTCGGGGTCGAAGCAGACCACCTTCTCGCCACCGACCACGGCGAACTGGGTGCCGAAGATGTCCTGCCCGAAGCAGAACTGGTCGTCGGCCAGACCGCCGTAGGTGTCCTTCCAGGCCGCGTCGGAGTTCCAGTGGAGCATGTCGTGGCCGAGACCCTCCTCACCGACCCGGAAGACCTGCACCCCGGCGTTGAACAGGAAGAACCCGTTCATACGGGAGATCAGCCGCCCGAGCTCGGCCAGCGGACCGGTCTCGAAGCCGAAGTCGAGAGCGATCGCCGGGCCCATCGGGCCCCGGGCCCGGCCGAGGAGCTGCTCCAGTGCGCTGTCGGTGGTCATGCGTTGGTCTCCACTGCCTCGGGGCCGATCGGTCGGGTCGGACAGCGGGCACGTACCCGCTCGCTCGCGACCGACCGCACAGCGGGCTGGAGCACGGGAGCGTCGGGGATCGCGTCCCACTTCGCCTACGGCCACCACCGCCCGTGCGCCGCCCGCAGCATGCTCTCACCTCGCACGATGTTCCCGTAGGCGCGCTCGAAGCCGTTGACCTCGGCCAGGGCCTGCCGGACCACCCGCTCCTGCCCGGCGTCCAGCGTGCCGAAGTCCCGCTCGACGAGGGCGGCGCCGATGACCCCGTGCCGTCGAGCGCGGCGGTCCCCACCGCCGGCACCTGACTCGGCGTCATGGCGCGCCCCAGAGCAGCAGATGGCCGTCGACGCCGTTGCCGCCGGGCACCTTCGCCTCGGTGATCCGGCCCTCCGGCCGCGGCCGCCACCCCGACCCGGTCGAGCCGCACGCTCCGGCGGTTCAGGCCGCGCAGGGTGCGGTTCTGCCAAGGCCCCGGGGACGGCCGTGGCGGACCCACCTCGAAGGGTCGCCCACGTGGTCCGCAGAGGCTGGCGCGCTCGCCTGCACCAGCTCGGTGTCGTCCCGCGCTGCACGGGCATCTGCTCGATCAAGCCGCCCGTCCGCTTCGCCACCCAGGCGTTCATCTCCCGCTGGTCGAGGTCGGGATCGCCGGTGAGGGCCCCGTGTGTGGGTGGGCAGCCCGGCCTCCCACTCCTCGCGCGTCTCCAGCGTCCGCTTCGCCGAGTCCAGCGCCTCCGTGTGGGCCGGCTCCCCGAGCAACTCCCGTGCCGCCGCGGCCGCTTGCTCCGCGGGCGCCCCGAGCGCCCGTGCCGGCTCGCCCGCAGTCCGTGCCCTGCGCCCCGTCGATCAGGAAGGCCGGAAGGCCGGCAGCGGCCACACTCCGGCGGTCGACACCACGGTCCCCCGGGAAGGCACCCCCGCCCACCGTGCCGTGAGCGCACCCGTGATCGGCATTCCACCGCCGCCCACCCCGCGCATACCATGCGCCCTGTCGCACGTCAGTTCCCCGCCACTGCCTGAACCAGGAGCACGGTACCCGTGTCCATACCCCCGCCCCCTGGGCCCCACCAGCCCGACCCCGCCCAGGGGCCACCCCCGGCCCCGGACCCGTACGGGCCGCCGGCGCGGGGACAGCAGCCGTATGGGCAGCAGCCGTACGGAGAGCAGTCGTACGGGCAGCAGGCGCACGGACAGCCGTACGGGCAACCCTATGGTCCGCCCTACCGGACCTGGGGGCAGGGCTACAGCCCCTACGCCCGCCCCTCCTCCGTCAACGGCCTCGCCGTCGCCTCCCTGGTGCTCGGCGTCCTGTGCTGCTTCCCGGCCGTGGGACTGGTGCTCGGCGTGATCGCGCTCGCGCAGATCAGGAAGAAGGGCCAGTCCGGCAAGGGGCTGGCGATCGCCGGGTCGATCCTGTCCTCGCTCGGACTCGCCCTGTGGGTGACGGTGCTCGCCACCGGCGGGCTCTCCAAGGCGTGGGACGGGTTCAAGAAGGGCGCGACGGAGAGCACGGCCTTCTCGGTGGTCAGGGGCCAGTGCTTCGACGCGCCGGGGGAGTCCCTCGAGGGCCTGACCTACGACGTCGACGAGGTGCCCTGCGCCGGTGAGCACGACGGCGAGGTGTTCGGCGAGTTCACGATGACCGGCGGCTCCGCCTTCCCGGGCAACGACGCGGTCTCCGACGCCGCGGACGAGAAGTGCCATCCGCTCCAGGACACGTACGCCATGGACACCTGGGCGCTGCCCCAGAACGTCGACGTGTACTACTTCGGCCCGACCCGGCAGAGCTGGCGCCTCGGTGACCGCGAGGTCACCTGCATCTTCGGCAACACCGACGACAACGGGACCCTGACCGGCTCGCTGCGCGCCGACGGGACCACGCTCGACACGGACCAGATCTCCCTCCTCAAGTCCCTCAACGCCCTCGACACCGTGCTGTGGGAGGAGCCCGAGGACTACCCGGAGGACGACCTGGCGGGCTACCGGGACTGGTCGCGGGACGTCCACGACAGCCTCGCCGAGCAGATCGAGGCCCTGCGCGCGCACTCCTGGCCGGCCAAGGCCGACAAGCCGGTGGCGGCCCTGGTGAAGGACATGGAGGACGCGCGCGACGAGTGGGCGAAGGCGGTCGTCGCGGCCGAGGACGACGACGTGGACGCCTTCTACACCCACTACGACAAGGGCTACGACTACGTCGACGGCCCCAGCACGGTCACCGCACGCAAGGCTCTGGGGCTGGCCACGAAACGGCCGACGTACGACGAGGACCACGGCGACGGGAGCGGCGACTCGGGTGGCGGCACCGGCGGCGGCGAACTCGATGTGTGATCGCCGCCATAGCGGGGAGAAAGTGCCTGCGTAAAGCCCCCCACCGGAACATGTCATCACATCGAGTGATTCTCTGGCCTTTGCTTGCAAGGTCGAACCCACGGTTGCCACGCTGTTGCTGTCTGTACAACCTGATGGGAGCGGCCAGTGACTTTCGGTGAGCAGCCGGCGTATCTGCGTGTCGCGGGTGATCTCCGCAAGAAGATCGTCGACGGTTCGCTGCCACCGCACACCCGCCTGCCGTCCCAGGCCAGGATCCGCGAGGAGTACGGCGTCTCGGACACCGTCGCGCTGGAGGCCCGCAAGGTGCTGATGGCCGAGGGCCTGGTCGAGGGCCGCTCCGGTTCCGGGACGTACGTCCGCGAGCGGCCGGTGCCCCGCCGTATCGCCCGCTCCGGCTACCGCCCGGCCTCCGGCGCCACCCCCTTCCGGCAGGAGCAGGCCGACGGGGAGGGGCGCGGCACCTGGGAGTCCAGCAGCCGGCAGACCGAGGCCTCGGTGGCCATTGCCGAGCGACTCGACATCCGGCCCGGCGACCGGGTGATGTGCACGAAGTACGTCTTCCGGGAGGCCGGTGAGCCGATCATGCTCTCCACCTCCTGGGAGCCCCTCGCGGTCACCGGGCGCACTCCCGTGATGCTCCCCGAGGAGGGCCCCCTCGGCGGCATGGGCGTGGTCGAGCGCATGGCCGCCATCGACGTCGTGGTGGACAACGTCACCGAGGAGGTGGGCGCCCGCCCCGGCCTCGCCGAGGAGCTGCTCGCCCTCGGGGGTGTCCCCGGGCATGTCGTCCTCGTGGTCCACCGCACCTACTACGCCTCGGGCCGCCCGGTGGAGACCGCCGACGTGGTCGTTCCGGCCGACCGCTACGAGGTCGCGTACCACCTTCCGGTGAAGTAGCGCGCGCCCCTGGGAAGTTGCCCGGGGTGAACAGTCAACGCACCCACAGGCGAACGCCGTTCGAATCCGGCCGTTCTCGCAGGTCGACACCGCTGTTTCGGAGGCGTGCCCGACGGGAGTCGTCGCCGTCCACCGGGGGCGTGTTCATCGGCGCGCGCCCCCTGCCGGAGGAGTCCGTCCTGGCTGGTTGCGTACCTCTTTGTGAAAACGCGTGTTCGCTGCGTAAAGGTTGGGCGTAGGCTCGGGCATATGCGGAGTGCGGTTTCCTTATCGGGTGGGGCCCGACGCAGGTCGGGAAGGGGCGGTGGGGCGCAATGAACGACGGCACGATCACTCTTCCCTGGCTCGTCATACGGCAGGACGACAACGGCAATCGCTACCGCGTGGGCAGGTACGCGACCCGGGCCGAGGCACAGAAGATCGCCGACAGCCTCGATGCCCGCGGCCACAAACAGCTCTACTGGGTCGAGCGCATCGGCCCCGACGGCGCGAGTTCGGCCGACTGACGGAGCCTCCCGTAGGCTCCGGCGCATGACGGAACGGATCGTGGTGGTGGCCGCCGCCCTCTGGGACGGCGACCGCCTCCTCGCGGCCCGCCGCAGCGCCCCGCCGGAACTGGCCGGCCGCTGGGAACTCCCGGGCGGCAAGGTGGAGCGGGGGGAGTCGGCGGAGCAGGCGTTGTCCCGCGAACTCCACGAGGAGCTGGGCGTGGAGGCGGAGGTCGTGGAGCGCGTCCCGGGTGAGTGGCCCCTGAAGCCCCCGTACGTCCTTCAGGCGTGGAGGGCCAGCCTTCTCCCGGACTCCCCGGACCCCAAGCCGCTGCAGGACCACGACGAACTGCGCTGGCTGACACCGGAACAGATCTGGGACGTGCCCTGGCTCGACCAGGACGTGCCGGCGGTGCGGGAGGCGTGCAGGGGTGCGGGGCTGTCTCGGTGGGCGGCTCCGCCGCGGGGCGCGACAAGCCGCGACGCGCCCGCACCCGCCCCACAACAGGGACCCCCGGGCTCGTAGAACCCCTACTTACGCCATTCGGCACGGTACCGCCCCCGCAATATCGGGTATGTGCCCCTTAACCCCACGAAAGCGGACATGGGCTGGCCCGGGATGTGATCGGCGTGATCGACACCGAAGGCGACTGCGCCAAGTGGACTTTCCCGGCGGACCCGGGCGCCGTGCGCGCTGCCCGGGCGGCCGTGCGGAACCGGCTGGCCGCCTGGAACCTCGACGGCCTCGCCGACATCGCCGCCCTGCTGGTCAGCGAGCTGGTGACCAACTCCCTGCGGCACGCCACCGGCCCCATCGGCGTCCGGCTGGTCCGTCCCGAAGGGATCGGCGGCGTCCTCCTGGTCGAGGTCTCCGACCCCCTCCCCGACCCGCCCCGCGAACGCGTCGCCGACCTGGACGACGAGAGCGGCCGCGGCCTGCAACTGGTCGCCCACGCCGCCCACCGCTGGGGCACCCGCCCCGGCACGACGGGCAAGACCGTCTGGTTCGAACTCTCGATGCCGGGATGAACAGGACCTGATCGCGGTGAAGAACCCCGAGAACCCCGAGAACGCCGAGAACGCCCGAAACGCAAAGAACCCCCAGAACGTCTGTACGACACCCCGCTCGCTGTCCATCGACTGGTTCAGGCCAGTGGCGGTTGTCGGCAGACGTGATTCGACGCCGTGTCCGCTGGTTAGAAGACTGGGAGTGTTGTCGCAGCCCGGACCGAAAACCGTCGGGATCGTGCTGTGATCGTGAACACCGTGTTGTGCGGCGCCGTAGTGCTGGATACTGCGGGCAGCCGCCCCCGGTGACCGGTACCGGACGCGGTGAGCTGGAGGGGACGGTTCGCGTGAGCGAGATACCAGCGAAGGCCACGGAGTCGAAGGACCCGTCGGACGGCGCGAGGACGCAGGCCGCGGATGCGGCCGTGGAACATGTCCGTCACGGTGACGGTCCGTCCGGTGACGCCATGTGGCAGAGCAGCCCGCCCGGCTCGATCTACGACTACATCAAGGTCGCGTCCTTCTCCATAGGTCCCGACGGCCTGGTCGAGCAGTGGAGCCTGCGCGCCGAGCAGCTCTTCGGTATCTCCGCCGAGCACGCCGTCGGCATGGACCCCATCGAGGCCTTCATCGACCCGGACCTGCGCGCGCAGGGCCAGCGCAAGATGGCGGAGATCCTGGACGGCCGTGAGTGGACCGGAGTGGTCCCCTTCAGGGTGCCCCCGTCCTCGGCCGACGGCGAGTGCGGCCGGGAGGGCCTCGCCGAGGTCTACGTGATGCCGACGCGGACCGAGGAGGGCGAACAGGCCGCCGTCTGCATCGTCGTCGACGTGCGCACGCTGCGCAGCATCGAGACCGACCTCGCCGCCTCGCAGGCGATTTTCGGTCAATCTCCCTTCGGATTTGTGCTGATCGACCCGGACCTGCGGGTTCGGCGCGTCAACTACCGTTTCGCCTCCCTCTTCGGGGGCAACCCGGACGATCACCGCGGCAAGGGCGTCCACGACTATCTGCCGCGCCCCGAGGCCGAGCGGGTCAGTGCGACCCTGCGCCGGGTCCTGGAGACCGGTGACTCCATCACGGACATGCACGTCACGGGCTTTCTGCCGGGCTCCGACGAGCGCCGCCACTGGTCCATCAACCTGTACCGGGTGCGCAGCGGGTCCGGCCGGCCCATCGGCATCGCCTGGCTGGGAACCGACATCACCGCCCGTCGCGCCGCCGCCCGTGAGGCCGCCGCCGCCCGGCGCAACCTGGCCCTGCTGAACGAGGCCGGCGCCCGCATAGGCAACTCGCTCGACCTGGAGACCACGGCCCGGGAACTCCTCGACGTGGTCGTCCCCGGCTTCTGCGACCTGGCCACCGTCGACCTCTACCAGGGCCTGCTGGCCGGCGACGAGACCCCGCCGGGGCTCGCCGACGGCAGCGCCCAACTGCGCCGGGTCGCCTTCGCCAGCGCGGTCTCCGACGCCCCCTTCGCCGGCTCCGGCGCCCCCGTCTCGGTCGGCGCGGTCCACCACTACCCCTTCAACTCGCCCTGCGCGGACGCCCTGCGCACCGCCCGCCCGCAGTACATCCCGGCCGAGGAGGGCGGCCTCGTGCAGTCCACGCTCGCGGTGCCGATGGTCGCCCACGACACCGTCGTAGGACTCGCGCAGTTCTCCCGGACGAAGGGCAGCGAGCCGTTCGGGGACCGGGACCGGGATCTCGCGGTGGAGCTGGCGGCGCGGGCCGCCGTCTGTATCGACAACGCCCGCCTTTACCGGCGGGAGCACGAGCGGGCGCTGATGCTGCAGCGGTCCCTGCTGCCGCCCGGCGACCCGGTCGCCTCCGGACTGGACATCGCCTGCCGCTATCTGCCCGGCAACTCCTCCGCGGACCGCCCCAGCGAGGTCGGCGGCGACTGGTTCGACGTCATCGAACTGCCGGGTCACCGTACGGCGTTGGTGGTCGGCGACGTGATGGGCCGTGGTCTGCGGGCGGCGGTGGCGATGGGTGAACTCCGCTCGGCGGTGCGCACCCTGGCCCTGCTCGACCTCGAACCGGCCGAGGTCCTCTCCGCGCTGGACGAGATCGCCCGCGGTCTCGGCGCCCCCGGCGGGGTCCAGCAGGCCACCCGCGCGGCCCGCCGCCCCCGCGAGGCGGACCTGTCCGAGGTGTACCTGGCGACCTGCGTCTACGCCGTCTACGACTCGGTGACCCGCCGCTGCACCTTCGCCAACGCCGGCCACCTGCCGCCCGTGCTGGTCGAACCCGGCGAGGACGCGCTGATGCTCGACGTGCCGCCCGGCATGCCGCTCGGCGTCGGCGGCGAGCCCTTCGAGGAGGTCGAGGTCGAACTACCCGAAGGCGCCCTGCTCGCGCTCTACACGGATGGACTGGTCGAAAGCCGCGATCACCCCCTCGACGAAGGTCTCCAGGCGTTCGTCGGCGCGCTCACCGACCCCTCCGCCCCGCTGGAGGACGTCTGCGACCACGTCCTCAACACCCTCGACACCCACCACGGCGAGGACGACATCGCCCTGCTGATGGCGCGTGTCCAGGGCCTGCCCGCCGGGTCCGTCGGCGACTGGACCCTGCCGCGCGAGCCGCGCAGCGTGGGCCGGGCCCGCGAGTACGCCCGCGGCCAGCTGCTCAGCTGGGATCTGGAACCGCTGGTCGACACCACGGAACTCCTGGTCAGTGAACTGGTCACCAACGCCCTGCGGTACGGCGAGGGCGACATACGGCTACGGCTCCTCCTTGACCGCACCCTGGTCTGCGAGGTCTGGGACTCCGGCCTCGTCCAGCCGCGCCGCCGCCGCGCCCGCGACACCGACGAGGGCGGCCGGGGCCTGCAACTGGTGGGCCTGCTCAGCGCGGCCTGGGGCTCCCGGCGTACCCCGCGCGGCAAGACGGTGTGGTTCGAACTGCCGTTGCCGGACGGGGAGAACGGCATGGTGGACCCGGCGGAGGCGTTGCTGAGCCTTTTCTAGGCGGGGTGCCCGCGCAGGCGTACGTCCCGTTCGGCGAGCTCACGTGCCTCGCGGGCCAGGACGTCCGCCCGCGGGAGATCGTCGGTCAGCCGCGCCTGTGACAGCAGGAGACGGGGCGCGGCACCGACCGCCTCGCGGTGGACGGTGACGTAGTCGTCCGCCGCGGCCACGGACTCCCGGGCGAGCAGCAGCGCGGCCACCGCGAGCACCCCGGACCGGCCGGTCGCGAGCGGCGCGGTGGCGTGCACGATCCGGCGCAGGACGCCGAGCGGGTCGTACGGATTCCCGGACGTCGTCTCCTGTCGTACGGCCGCCAGGACCGCGTCGGCGTGCAGGAGGCGGGCGTAGGTGTCGCCCTCGTACGCGGTGGCGTCGCGGAAGGGGGCCAGTTCCGCCTCCGCGCCCGTGAGCGCGGGCGGGATCAGCCGGGCGGCCTCGGTGAGCGCCGAGCGCAGCCGGGCCACGGCCGTCACCAGCACGTCCGCCCGGGCGATCGCGGTCTCCGCCGCGCGGAGGTGGTCGGCCGCCTCGTCCGTCCGGCCCACGGCGGTGGCCTGGTGGGTCTGGTTGAGGTGGACGGTGGCGGTGACCAGGCTGTCCTTGGCCAGCTCGACATACCCGGTGACGGAGTCGTCCGTGAGCGCGGTCTCCGCCTCGGCCGTGCGGGCGGTCAGCTCACGGAACCGTGTCTCGGCCGACGCCAGGGCCGCGGCGGGGTCGCGGTCCAGCCCCCGCAGCGCGCTCAGGCTCTCCGCCGCGCCGGTCAGCCGTCGCTCGGCCTCCTCACAGCGGCCCACGACCCCGGCGAGGGCGGCCGCCTCCTCCGGTACGCCTTCCTCGTAGCGCCGCCGTATCGCGCAGGCGGCCGCCAGTTCGGCCTCCGCCGCCTCGGCCGCCCCGGTGAAGGGGGCCATCGCCTCGGGACCCGGGCCCGATCCGGCCTCGGCGAAGACGAGTTCCTCGCGGAGGGCGCGGAGACGGTTGTCGGCGTCGACCAGCGCGGCCCGGGACCGGCCGTCGAGGTCGGCGAGCGGGGGCGCGGCGGCGGGGGAGGGGTACGCGCCGACGTGGGTCGTGCCGGCGGCCGCAGGTGTCGTACGGCTGCGGGTGCGGCGTATCCGGCGGACGGAGCCGTAGACGGCGAGGACCACCACGACGGCGAGGGCGGCCACCGGCAGGACGAGGTCGGTCCCGGAGGACTCGTCCTCGGCGGAGGCGGCGGCGCTGACCCGGGCCCCTGCAACCGGAGCGTCGTCATTGATCGTCATCCACGGCAACACCAGCCACACGACCCCGGCCACCACGCCCAGCAGGCCATGCGCCACCCGCGCGGATATGTGCGAGCGGCCCCGCCGCGGTCGGCCCCGGATCAAGGATGGCGTCACGTTTCGGAGCGTATGGGCCGGAATGCGGTGGCGCGAGCGGGGCGGGACGGGCGGGGGTACGCGAGCGGACGGGGAGCGGATGTCAAAGGTGCGGGACACGCAGGCCGACGGGGGCGACGGGCACGACGGGGAGGCGGCGAAGGAGGCACCGGCGCCGGGGCCGAGGCGTCGCCGCCGGCTCCGGCGGTGCGTGCTCGGGCTCGCGCTCGTCGTCCTCGTCCCCCTCCTGACCGTCGCCGCCGCTCTCCGCCTCAACTACGCCGGCAACCCCGCCGACGGCACCCGCACCCGCGGCAAGGACGCGCTCTGGCTCGGCCACGCCTGGGTGGACGGCCGCAAGACCGACTCCGACGTCAGGGCCCTCGCCCGGCGCCTCCGAAACTCCGGGATCCGGGACCTGTACGTCCACGCGGGCCCCCTGGAACACGACGGCAGGCTGCCCGCGCCGGCGTATCCGAAGGCGGCCTGGCTGATCGGCGCCGTACACAAGGCAGCCCCCGGCATCCGCGTCCAGGCCTGGCTGGGCGACAAGCTCGCCACGGAGAGCCCGGACGGCATGCGCCTCGCCGAAAAGGACACCCGCGCCGCCGTCGTCCGGTCCACCCGGCAGATCCTCACCGCCGGGTTCGACGGCGCCCACTTCGACCTGGAACCCCTGCACTCCGGCGACGAGCACTACCTCGACCTCCTCGACACCCTCCACGGGGTCACCCGCGCCCGAGGCGTCCCCCTCTCGGTCGCCGCCCACCAGATCGACCCCCTCCCCGCACTGCACTCCGTCGCGGGGACGCTCGCCGGGCACCCCAAGTGGTGGTCGCAGTCCTACTTCGGCCAGGTCGCGCGCCGGGTCGACCAGATCGCGGTGATGTCGTACGACACGAGCACGCCGCTTCAGAGCCTGTACGGCGGCTATGTCGCCCAGCAGACCTCCCTGGCCCTGGAGGTCACACCCGACTCCACCGACCTGCTGATGGGCCTGCCCTTCTACCGGGAGAACAACTTCGACCACTGGGCCCACGCCGAGACCGTCCCCGCAGCCGTCCGCGGCGTCCGCCTCGGCCTCTCCCGCACGGACGCGGCCCGCACCAACTTCGGCGTGGCGCTGTACGTCGACTTCGCGGCGACGGAGACGGACTGGACGGCGTACGAACGGGACTGGGTCCGCTAGAAAACCACCTGCGCTCCGGGACACCGCACTGCGACCATCTGCCGAGTGACCAGCACCCGCAGACATCTCGGCCGCGGCGACCTCGCGCCTCTTGCCCGGGCGGCGACCGGTCGCTCGCTCACCGCCGTCGACCGCCTGCGCGGCGGCACCAAGAAGGGCGTCTACCGACTGGTCCTCGACGACGACACCACTGCGGTGGCCTACGTCTGGTCGGCCGACGAGGACTACTGGGACGCCGGCCCCTCCGACCCCCGCGATCCCTTCTCGGCCGGTACGAGTCTCGACGTTTTCACTGCTGCCCATGACCGGCTGGTCCACGCAGGCGTCCGCACCCCGCGCCTCCTGTACGCCGACACCACCAGGGATGCCGTCGTCGTCGAGGACATGCGGGGCGGCAGTCTGGAGGACGCCCTGGAGCGGGACCCGGCCGCCGGACGCGCGGCCCTGCAGCGGTTCGCCGCCGAACTCGCGACCCTGCACACGCAGGAGGGCCCTGCCTTCGGCAAGGTCGCCCTCGTCGACAACGGCGGTACCTCGTCGTCGAGTTCGGCGACCGGGCGCGTCACCGAGGGCGCCCTGCGCGACATCGAGGAGACCGCCGTACGCGACGAACGGATCGCCGTCGTACGGGACGACCTCGCTGAGACTGTACGGCGGCTCGCGGCGGCCGTCCGGCCCCGCGCCCGGCACACCCTGATCCACGGCGAACTCGGCGCCGACCACGTCCTGTTGGACGACCAGGGCCGGCCCGCCCTCATCGACATCGAAGGGCTCATGTACTTCGACGTCGAGTGGGAGCACGTCTTCCTGCGGATCCGCTTCGGCCCCCACTACGACGCCCTCGGCGTCCCCGACCTGGACGAGGACCGGATGCGTCTCTACCGCCTCGCCATGCACCTCTCCCTGGTCGCAGGCCCGCTCCGGCTGATCGAGGGCGACTTCCCCCACCCGGAGGGGATGCGGCAGATCGCCGAATCCAACCTGGTCAGGGTGCTGGAGCTCGTGGGACGATGATCGGCATGCACTGGGTACTCATGGGGCTCGCCCTGCTCGCCATGACGGTGGTCGCGGTGGGCGGTGTCGCGGGGATCGCGACCGGCTGGGTCATGCCGTGGGGCCGGTCCAGGGTTCTGCGGCCGAGGCTGTGGGGTTACGGATCGCTGGTCACCGCGGTCGGAGCAACGGTGTGGATCTTCCTGGGCCCCATGGCCGGCCCGCCGCACGCCCCGTCGGCGTACGTGGCGTGGGCCGGCTGGGTCATGTTCATGGCAGGCCTGCTGATCCAGTTCCGGGCCCAGCGCCCCGGCCGCGCTGCCAGGGACGCTACGAAGACCTCCTCCTGATCTTCGACCCCAGCCACACCAGCGGGTCGTACTTGCGGTCGACGGCCCGTTCCTTCAGGGGGATCAGCGCGTTGTCCGTGATCTTGATGCCCTCGGGGCACACCTCCGTGCAGCACTTGGTGATGTTGCAGTAGCCGAGGCCGTGCTCGTCCTGGGCCGTCTTCTTGCGGTCCAGGCCGGTGTCCTCGGCCGCGTCCAGCGGGTGCATGTCCAACTCCGCCACCCGCATGAGGAACCGCGGGCCCGCGAACGCGGTCTTGTTCTCCTCGTGGTCGCGCACGACATGGCAGGTGTCCTGGCACAGGAAGCACTCGATGCACTTGCGGAACTCCTGCGAGCGGTCCACGTCCTCCTGCATCATCCGATACTCGCCGGGACCCAGATCGGAGGGCGGCACGAACGCCGGGACCTCGCGCGCCTTCTGGTAGTTGAAGCCGACGTCGGTGACCAGGTCGCGGACGACGGGGAAGGCCCGCAGCGGAGTGACGGTGATCGTCTCCTCCGGGGTGAACACCGACATGCGGGTCATGCACATCAGCCGGGGCCGCCCGTTGATCTCCGCCGAGCAAGAACCGCACTTGCCCGCCTTGCAGTTCCAGCGGACGGCGAGATCGGGCGCCTGGGTGGCCTGGAGGCGGTGGATGATGTCCAGCACCACCTCGCCGTCGTTGACCTCGACCTTGAAGTCCTCCAGGCCGCCGCCCTTCACATCACCCCGCCACACCTTGAAGTGGGCCGTGTAGCCGCTCATTCGTACAGCTCCTCTTCGGCGAGGTACTTGACCAGCTCCTCCTTCTCGAAGAGGGCGAGCAGGTCGGCGCGGATGGGGTCGGTGGTCTCGCGGGTGAGGTCGATCTGGCCCCGGACCGGGTCCGTGGCCGCCAGCCCGCCCGTCGGGTCGGTCAGTCGGCACAGCAGGTTGATCCGGCGCCACTCGCGGTCCATCGCCGGATGGTCCTCGCGGGTGTGGCCGCCGCGCGACTCGGTCCGCTCCAGCGCGGCCCGGGCCACGCACTCGCTGACCAGCAGCATGTTCCTGAGGTCCAGGGCGAGGTGCCAGCCCGGGTTGAACTGCCGGTGCCCCTCGACCCCGGCCCGCCGGGCCCGCACCCGAAGATCCGCGAGCTTCTCCAGGGCCCGCTCCATCTCGCCCTCGCGGCGGATGATGCCGACCAGGTCGTTCATGGCCTGCTGGAGCTCCTGGTGCAGGGTGTAGGGGTTCTCCGGAGGTCCTACGGCGGGCTCGGCGCCCTCCGCCGAGAAGGGCCGCAGCGCCTCGGCCGCCGCCGCGTCGACCTGGACCTCGTCCACCGGCGGACGTGCCGCCGCGAGCCCGGTCGCGTACTCCGCCGCGTGCCAGCCCGCCCGGCGTCCGAACACCAGCAGGTCGGAGAGCGAGTTGCCGCCGAGCCGGTTCGAGCCGTGCATGCCGCCGGCCACCTCACCGGCCGCGAAGAGTCCCGGCACCCCGCGCGCGGCCGCGGTGTCCGACTCGACCGCGACACCGCCCATCACGTAGTGACAGGTCGGTCCGACCTCCATCGGCTCCGCCGTGATGTCGACGTCGGCCAGCTCCTTGAACTGGTGGTACATGGAGGGCAGCCGGCGCCGGATGACCTCGGCGGGCATACGGGTGGACACGTCCAGGAACACCCCGCCGTGCGGGGAGCCACGGTCCGCCTTCACTTCGGCGTTGATGGCCCGGGCCACCTCGTCGCGGGGCAGCAGCTCGGGCGGACGCCGGTTGTTGTCCGGGTCCTCGTACCAGCGGTCGCCCTCTTCCTCCGACTCGGCGTACTTCTCCTTGAAGACGTCCGGGACGTAGTCGAACATGAACCGCTTGCCCTCGGAGTTGCGCAGCACCCCGCCGTCGCCGCGCACCGACTCGGTGACGAGGATGCCCTTCACCGACGGCGGCCAGACCATGCCGGTCGGGTGGAACTGCACGAACTCCATGTTCAGCAGGGGCGCGCCCGCGAGCAGCGCCAGCGCGTGACCGTCGCCGGTGTACTCCCACGAGTTCGACGTCACCTTGAACGACTTGCCGATGCCACCGGTCGCGATCACGACGGCGGGCGCTTCGAGGACGAAGAAACGGCCGGTCTCACGGTCGTAGGCGAAGACACCGGAGACCCGCGACCCGTCCTTGAGGACCCGGGTGACCGTGCACTCCTGGTAGACCTTCAGGCGGGACTCGTATTCTCCGGTCTCCTTCTTGTCCTCCTGCTGCAGCGAGACGATCTTCTGCTGGAGGGTGCGGATCAGTTCGAGGCCCGTGCGGTCGCCGACGTGGGCGAGGCGCGGGTACTCGTGGCCGCCGAAGTTGCGCTGCGAGATCCGCCCGTCCTTCGTACGGTCGAACAGGGCGCCCCAGGTCTCCAGCTCCCAGACCCGGTCCGGGGCCTCCTGGGCGTGCAGCTCGGCCATCCGCCACTGGTTGAGGAACTTCCCGCCGCGCATGGTGTCGCGGAAGTGGACCTGCCAGTTGTCGTTCGAGTTGGCGTTGCCCATGCTGGCCGCGATGCCGCCCTCGGCCATCACGGTGTGCGCCTTGCCGAACAGCGACTTGCAGATCACGGCCGTACGGGCGCCGCGCTCGCGGGCCTCGATGGCGGCGCGGAGACCGGCACCCCCGGCGCCCACCACGACGACGTCCCATTCCTGCCGGTCGACCACGGACATCAGAAGGCACCTTCAATCTAGAAGAAGCGCGGATCGTCGAAGGCGCCGGAGGCGACCAGGAACACGTAGAAGTCGGCGAGCGCCACGCTCACCAGCGACGCCCAGGCCAGCTGCATGTGGCGGGCGTTGAGCTTCCCGACGAACTGCCAGGCCCGGTAGCGCACGGGATGCTTGGAGAAGTGCTTGAGCTTGCCGCCGACGATGTGCCGGCAGGAGTGGCAGGAGAGGGTGTACGCCCAGATCAGCGCGATGTTGACCAGGAACACCAGGGTGCCGAGGCCCATGTGGCCCCACTCGTACCTCTCGTTGCGGAACGAGAGCACGGTGTCGTAGGTCAGGATGCCGGCGACCAGGATCGCGGCGTAGAAGAAGTACCGGTGGATGTTCTGCAGGATCAGCGGGAAGCGGGTCTCACCGGTGTACTTCTTGTGCGGCTCGGCCACCGCGCAGGCCGGCGGGGACGCCCAGAAGCCCCGGTAGTAGGCCTTGCGGTAGTAGTAGCAGGTCAGGCGGAAGCCGAGCGGGAAGATCAGGATGATGATCGCCGGGGAGATGCCCCACCAGCCGCCGAAGAGCTCCCAGTTGGGGCCGTGGCGCATGGGCGCGCAGCGCTCGGCCAGGCAGGGGGAGTAGAACGGCGAGACGTACGGGGCCGCGTAGTAGTCCGTGTCGGCGAACGCCCGCCAGGTCGAGTACACGATGAAGGCGAGCAGCCCGGCGGCCGTGGCCGCGGGCGCCAGCCACCAGCGGTCGGTGCGCAGGTGCGGGGCGTCGATCGCGGCGCGCGTACCGGTGCGTACGCCGCCGCGGACGCTATGGGATTCGGTGTCGGGAGGTTCCGTACCAGTGGCCAACGCTTGACTCCGGTCGGGTTCAGGGGGCTCGGCGGTCGCGGGCACCCAGTCCCTCGTCGTCCGAGTCCGTCCACAGGGTGTTGTCGTACGGGGTGTCGGAGATGGAGACGAGATCCGGGCGGCGGGCCTTGGCCAGCGCGGGGTCGGTCTCCCTCAGCAGCGCGAGGCTCTCGCGCAGCCGGTCGGCGTCGATCCGGACGCGGCGCATCTCCAGGCCGCCGCTGCCCAGCTGCTGCTCCAGGCGCTTGACGTACCTGAGCACCTCGTCGAGCGAGCGCTGGGCCGCTGCCAGTTCATCGTGCACGGACATGACGTGACCTCACTTCCGTGGGCGGGGTTGCCCTGGACGGGAACGGTCATGCGCCTGCGAGTGTTGCGCGTCACACCTGCCGGTGTGAAGGGACGTGCATGGATTGGCGGATCGTGTGCCTCCGTGCGCGCCCCTCGTGCGCCGTCGATTGCGCCGCACGGGTGGGCTTCCCGGTTGTTGTCGCCGTGTCGCCGTCCGTTGCCGAACCCTTTCCTCTTCAGTGGCCGCAATAGATGTGATCAGCTCCATATACCGCCAAAAGTGATCATAACGCCCGCGGCTCCCGGAGGTAAGCAGAGATGTCCCACAACGGCGTCGGACTGCGCGCGGTCACGCGCTCGGTCGCCTTCCTCACCGCGGGCGCGCTCGCGGTCACCGCGCTTTCCGCGTGCAGTTCCGACGAAAAGGCGAGCAAGCCGCTCGCGGAGCAGGACATCGCGCCCGCCGCCCGCGACCAGGTCGCCGATGGCGGCACCCTGCACTGGGCGGTGGACGCCGTGCCGGAGACCCTGAACACCTTCCAGGCGGACGCGGACGCGACCACCACCACCGTCGCCCAGGCGGTCCTGCCCTCGATGTACCGGCTCGACGCGAACGGGCGGCCGCAGATCAACCCCGACTACCTGGAGTCGGCCAAGGTCGTCCAGACCGAGCCCAAGCAGGTCGTGCTGTACAAGCTGAACCAGCAGGCGGTGTGGAGCGACGGCCGGGAGATCGGCGCCGCCGACTTCGCCGCCCAGTGGCGCGCCCTGTCCGGCAAGGACTCCGCGTACTGGACCGCCCGCAACGCCGGGTACGAGCGCATCGACAAGATCGAACGCGGGGCCAACGACCTCGAGGTCCGGGTCACCTTCGCGCGGCCGTACGCCGACTGGCGCTCCCTGTTCTCGCCGCTGTACCCGAAGGACGTCATGGGCACCCCGGACGCCTTCAACGACTCCGCCCGCAAGAAGCTCAAGGTCACCGCCGGTCCCTTCCAGCTGAAGAAGGTCGACCGCAAGGACGACGAGGTCACCCTCACCCGCAATCCGCGCTGGTGGGGCCACCCCGCCAAGCTGAAAGAGATCGTGCTGCGTGCCGTCCCGCGCGACAAGCGGGCCACCGCGCTCGCCGCCGGCGCGATCGAGCTCGCCGAGATCGACCCGGAGACCCTCGGCCGCATCAGCCTCGCCGCCCACGCGGGAGTCAAGGCCGGCAGCAGCCCGCTCGCGGGCCCGGACGGACTCCCCGGCCACCGCTCCGGCGGCAACCTGGGAGCCGCCGACGCCCTGCGCTCCCGGGCCGTCGCCCACGGGGACGACGAGGAGGCCGCCGACGAGGAGCTCAGCGCCCGGCAGAAGGAGCGCAGGGCGCTCGCCGCGTACGCGCGTGAGCAGGCGGCCCTCAAGGGCTTCGAGGTGCGCAAGTCGCTGGAACCCGCCTACACCCAGCTCGCCCTCAACGGCGCCTCGGGGCCACTCGCCGACGAGCGGGTGCGCCGGGCCGTGGCCCGCGCCATCGACCGCAAGGCGCTGGCCGGCGTCGTCCTCTCCCCGCTCGGGCTGCCCGCCGTGCCGGTCGGCAGCCACCTCGCGCTCTCCGGCCAGGACGCCTACGCCGACAACAGCGGCGCCATCGGCGGCCCGGACGCCAAGGAGGCCCGGGCGCTGCTCGCGGACGCCGGGTGGGTGCCCGGCGGGCCGGTCGAGAAGGAGAAGAAGAAGGAGAAGGGCGGGAAGGCGGCGGGGACCGAAGGCAAGAAGGCCGGACGGGACTCCGCGGCCGGGGACGACGGGTCGTACATCGTCGGCGAGGACGACAAGAGCGCTGACAGGAGCGACGACAAGGACCCCAGGGACCACCGCAAGGGCGCGGACGGCCCGCACCATCTCGCCCAGGACGGCAAGCAGTACGCCAACAAGCTGAACCAGGGCGGCGCGCCCGGGGCGTACGCCCCCAAGGGCACGGCGGCTCCCGCGGACGCGGCGACCAAGGTGCTGGCCAAGAACGGCAAGGCGCTCGCCCTGCGGTTCGTGCTCCCGTCGGGACCGGGGTCCGAGACGCTGCGCACGGTGGCCGACCGGATCTCCTCGATGCTGACGAAGGTCGGCATCCGGACCGAGATCTCCAAGGTCTCCGACGCGAGCTACTTCAAGGACCACATCGCGTCCGGGGAGTACGACCTCGCGCTGTACTCCTGGCCCGCGTCCGCCTTCCCCGCCACCGACGCCCGCCCGATCTTCGCGAAGCCGGTGCCGGCCGCGGACGGGTCGCTGAACGTGGAGCAGAACTACACCCGGGTCGGCACGGACCAGGTGGACCAGCTGTTCGACCAGGCCGTCGCCACGCTCGACGAGGGGAAGAGCCGGAGCCTGATCCGCAAGGCCGACGCCCGGATCTGGGCCGCCGCCGGATCCATCCCGCTGTACCAGCGCCCCCAGCTGACGGCCGCCAAGAAGGACGTGGTGAACGCCGGTTCCTTCGGATTCCAGACGCCGGTCTACGAGGACATGGGCTTCCTGAAGAAGGGCGCGAAGCCGGCGGCCGGCCCCTCCGGCGGCTGAGCCGGGCGAGCCCCCACCCAGGAGGCAACGTACGATGGGGTGAGGCCGTGGCATGTTGAGCCCGGCAGGGTCCGCGTAACACAGACGTACGCGTCGGCCTTCCTCACACTCCAGGAGTACGCCTTCATGGCCACGCGCCACGACATCCGTAACGTCGCCATCGTCGCCCACGTCGACCACGGCAAGACGACCCTCGTCGACGCCATGCTGAAGCAGGCCGGTGCGTTCGCCGCGCACGCCGCCGAATCGCTCGACGACCGCATGATGGACTCGAACGACCTGGAGCGTGAGAAAGGCATCACGATCCTGGCCAAGAACACGGCCGTGAAGTACCACCCGAAGGATGGCGGCGAGGTCGTCACCATCAACATCATCGACACCCCGGGCCACGCGGACTTCGGCGGCGAGGTCGAGCGTGGTCTGTCGATGGTGGACGCGGTGGTGCTGCTCGTCGACGCCTCCGAGGGCCCGCTGCCCCAGACCCGCTTCGTGCTGCGCAAGGCGCTGCAGGCCCGGCTGCCCGTCATCCTCTGCATCAACAAGACGGACCGCCCCGACTCGCGCATCGACGAGGTCGTCAACGAGGCGTACGACCTCTTCCTCGACCTCGACGCCGATGAGGACCAGATCGAGTTCCCCATCGTCTACGCCTGCGCGCGTGACGGTGTGGCCTCGCTGACCAAGCCGGAGGACGGCACGGTCCCGGCCGACAGCGACAGCCTGGAGCCCTTCTTCTCCACGATCCTCTCGCACGTCCCGGCCCCCGAGTTCGACGAGGCCGCTCCGCTCCAGGCGCACGTCACCAACCTGGACGCCGACAACTTCCTGGGCCGTATCGCGCTGCTCCGCGTCGAGCAGGGCGAGCTGCGCAAGGGCCAGACCGTCACCTGGATCAAGCGCGACGGCACGATGTCCAACGTGCGCATCACCGAGCTGCTGATGACCGAGGCGCTCACCCGCAAGCCCGCCGAGAAGGCCGGCCCCGGTGACATCTGCGCGGTCGCCGGTATCCCGGACATCATGATCGGTGAGACCCTCGCCGACCCCGAGAACCCGATCCCGCTGCCGCTGATCACGGTCGACGAGCCCGCGATCTCCATGACCATCGGCACGAACACCTCGCCGCTGGTCGGCCGTGGCGGCACCGGCAAGGGCGCCGACGCGAAGGCGGCCGTCAAGGACCGCAAGGTGACCGCCCGTCAGGTCAAGGACCGCCTGGACCGCGAGCTGATCGGTAACGTCTCGCTGCGCGTCCTGGACACCGAGCGCCCCGACGCCTGGGAGGTCCAGGGCCGTGGTGAGCTCGCGCTCGCCATCCTGGTCGAGACCATGCGCCGGGAGGGCTTCGAACTGACCATCGGCAAGCCGCAGGTGGTCACCAAGGAAGTCGACGGCAAGGTGTACGAGCCCGTCGAGCGCATGACCATCGACGTGCCCGAGGAGCACATGGGCGCGGTCACGCAGCTCATGGGCGTCCGCAAGGGCCGTATGGACAACATGTCGAACCACGGCTCCGGCTGGGTGCGCATGGAGTTCGTGGTGCCCTCCCGCGGTCTGATCGGCTTCCGCACGGAGTTCCTGACCCAGACCCGCGGCACCGGCATCGGGCACTCCATCCACGAGGGCTTCGAGCCCTGGTTCGGCACCCTGCAGACCCGTAACAACGGCTCGCTGGTCGCCGACCGCTCCGGTGCCGTCACCGCCTTCGCGATGACGAACCTTCAGGAGCGCGGCGTGCTGTTCGTGGACCCGGGCACCGAGGTCTACGAGGGCATGATCGTCGGTGAGAACTCGCGCGCCGACGACATGGACGTGAACATCACCAAGGAGAAGAAGCTCACGAACATGCGGTCGTCCTCGGCCGACTCGTTCGAGGCGATCGTCCCGCCGCGCAAGCTCTCCCTGGAGCAGTCCCTGGAGTTCTGCCGCGACGACGAGTGCGTCGAGGTGACCCCGGAAGCGGTTCGCATCCGTAAGGTCAACCTGGACGCCCGCGAGCGCGCCCGCGCCGCGAGCCGCGCCAAGCACGGCTGACCCCACCGCCGGCGACCGTCGGCAGCCCGGTTCTCCGACATGCGGGGGACCGGGCCTTCGGTGTGCCTGCGAAAGCCTGTCCGCGATCTATGAGACACCGTCCGGATATCGGTAAGGACCCGATCGTGTTTCGGACATGTGAACCGAAATCCATTGCGGTATGTCCGATTTGACGGTCTGTCGGATCGCGTGTCAAGCGCGACCAGGTGTCAATCTTTGCAATTTTTCCTCAAAATATGGTCGGTAGGGAGATCCCTATGTCTTCCGCCCTTGACGCGCGTTGAACACTTTGGCGAAAGTTCCCCCAAACCACAGAACCTGCCGGTATCTGTGCTGCGCTCAACTCTCCAACCCCCCGGGGGAAGTACACACATGACCAGTCCAGCCAAGGCCGAAGGCTCCAGGCCGTCGCTCGCCTTGGACCCCGAGCTCGAGCCGAACCCGGAGCCCGCCAAGAGCCAGGAGCTTGTCGGTCGTTCTCCCGGCCAGCTGATGTGGATCCGCTTCAAGCGCGACCGTGCCGGAGTGGTCTCGGCTTGCATCGTGGTCTTCTTCTTCGCCATTGGCGTGCTCGCGCCGGTCATCTCGAAGCTGTACGGCAACGACCCGTACACGGTGTTCGCCGACGAGCGCCCCGAGCTCTTCGACAGTGCCGGTGTACCGCTGCAGCCCAACGGCGGCATCAGCGGCGAGTTCTGGTTCGGCCTCGAACCGGGCAACGGTTACGATGTCTTCACCAAGCTGCTGTACGGCATCAGGAACTCGCTCGGCATCTCGATCGCGGTCACGATCGCCACGGTACTCACCGGCGTTCTTCTCGGCGTCATGGCGGGGTATCTCGGCGGCAAGGCCGACTTCGTCATCAGCCGGATCGTCGACTTCCTGCTGGCCTTCCCCGCGCAGCTCTTCTTCATCGCGAGCATGCCGGTCGTGGTTTCGCTGTTCGTGGACCCGAGGGACGAGACGCCGGTCTACGTCCGGGTGGTTGCTCTGATCGCCGTGCAGTGGTTCCTGGGTTGGATGAGCCTCGCCCGTATTCTGCGTGGCACCACGCTCTCCCTCGCGGGGCGCGAGTTCATCGAGGCGGCCAAGGTGAGCGGGGCTTCCCCGTGGCGGATCATCCGCAAGGAGATCCTGCCCAACGTGGTCACGCCGATCCTGGTGCAGTCCACGTACATGCTCCCGGCCTTCGTCACGGCCGAGGCCGGCCTGTCATTCCTCGGCGTGGGAATCGTCGAGCCGACGCCCGACTGGGGACAGATGTTCTCCAAGGCGTCGACCGAACTCGTGATGCAGAACGACATCACCTACATGTTCTTCCCGGGCATCTCCATGATCATCTTCATCGTGGCCTTCAACCTGCTTGGGGACTCGGTCCGCGACGCCTTCGACCCGAAGACGGCGCGCTGACCGAACGGGAATGGGCGTCCTCGCCCGAACCATCCGGGGTGACTCCTCGTCACCCCGGAGGGGCACTTCATTTCATCGCACTCGTGACACATGGATGATGGGAACCAAGTGATGGGTAAGGGTGGACGCCGCGCGTACGCCGCTGTCTCCCTGCTTGCGGCCGGAGCGCTTGCGCTCACCGGTTGCAGCCAGGGCGGCAGCAAGAATGGCTCCGGCGATCAGAAGGACTCGGAGAACGCCAAGCGCCAGCAGTCGTCCATAGACTTCGGCGACGCGCAGGACTCCGTGGGCCCGGCCGCCGAGATCTCCGGCGCCAAGGCCGGCGGTACGGTGACGGTGCTGCAGAGAGACAGCTACGCGCACCTGGACCCGGCTCAGATCTACGTCTCCGACGAGGGCTCGCTGGCCTCGATCCTGCACCGTGGGCTGACGGGCTACAAGGCCACCAGCAACGACGGCGCCAAGCACGAAGTCGTCGGCGACCTGGCCACGGACAGCGGTACGACCACGGACGGCGGCAAGACCTGGACGTACAAGCTGAAGGACGGCGTCAAGTGGGCCGACGGTACGCCGATCACCTCGGCTGACCTCCGCCAGACGTTCGAGCGCCTCTTCGCTCCGTTCGTCGCCAACGGCCCGACCTACATCCAGCAGTGGCTGGCGAACACCCCGGGTACCGACTACCGCAAGCTCCTCAAGGACGGCCCCTACAAGGGCAAGCACCTGTCGGACAGCATCCTTGCGACGCCGGACGACAAGACGATCGTCTTCAAGTTCAAGGAGCCGAAGCCCGACCTGCCGTACGCGCTCGCCATGGCGGGCTACTCCATCGTGTCCGCGAAGAAGGACACGCAGGTGAAGTACGACAAGGCCCCGATGACCGCTGGTCCGTACAAGATCGCGGACTTCAAGTCGGGCAAGTCGATGACGCTGGTCAAGAACACCAACTGGGACCCGAAGACGGACCCGATCCGTCACCAGTACGTGAACCAGTTCAACATCCTCTTCAACAAGCAGTTCGAGGACTCGACCAAGGCGATGCTGGACGGCACCGGCACCAACGCCACCTCGATCAGCTTCAACAACCAGGTCGACGCGGGCAACCTGTCCAAGGTGCTGGGCGACTCCGCGCTGAAGAGCCGCGTGGTCTCCGGCTACCAGCCGTACGTCGGCCAGATGAACATCAACCTCTCCCAGCCGGAGATGCAGGACAAGAAGGTTCGTGAGGCCATCGCTTACGCGCTGCCCATCTCGCCCTTCGTCCGCGCTTACGGCGGCGCTCAGGCCATGGAGGTCGCCGGCGGTCTGATCAGCCCGACCGTCTCCGGCTACAACCCCAACTTCGACCCGTTCGGCAAGAAGAAGAAGCCGGCCGGCGACCCCGCGAAGGCGAAGCAGCTCCTCAAGGAAGCCGGCAAGGAAGGCATGAAGCTGACCTTCGGCTACATCAACACCCCTGAGGGCCAGCAGTACTCCACCGCGATGGCCGCGGGCCTGCAGAAGGCCGGCTTCAACGTCCAGCGCCAGGAGATCCCGGCCGAGACGTACTACGACCAGGTCAGCAAGGTCAAGAACAACTACGACATCTTCCACACCGCGTGGGGTGCCGACTGGCCGAGCGCCTCGACCGTGATCCCGCCGCTGTACGACGGCCGCACGATCCAGGACGGTTCGTCGAACTACTCGCACATCAACGACAAGAAGGTCAACGCGGACATCGACCGGATCAACAAGATCACGGACCCGGTCAAGGCTGCGGAGGAGTGGAACAAGGTCAACGAGTACATCGTCAAGGATGTCGTCTCCAACATCCCGACGGCGTACTACAAGCAGACCCAGATCGCGGGACCGAAGGTCGGCGGCATGGTGTACGACGACGTTCTCGGCGGCGTCGACCCGCGCAGGCTGTTCGTGAAGTAACACCGCCCCACCCCCGAAAGCGCTCGGGGTCACCCTGTCTCGCGACGGGGTGGCCCCGGCCGCATCGGCTTCCCACGTCCGAAAGCTGCTTCTGATGCTGCGCTTCATCCTCCGCCGGTCTCTCGGCGCCGCCGTGATCCTGGTCCTACTGACCGTGGTCGCCTTCTTGCTCTTCTTCGGCATGCCACGTGATCCGGCGCTGCTGATGTGCGGCAAGACCTGCACCCCGGATGCCCTGGCCAATATCCATAGGACGCTCGGTATCGATAAATCGATCCCTGAGCAGTTCTGGATTTTCCTGCATGGTCTGATCGCGGGACGCAACGACTTCGCTCAGGGGCCCTGCCCCGCACCCTGCTTCGGCTACTCGTACCACACGAACGAGAACGTCTGGTCGACCCTGATCGACCGCCTGCCGACCACGGTCTCCCTCTCTCTCGGTGCCGCGGTCCTCTTCCTGCTCGTCGGTCTCGGCTCGGGCATGATCGCCGCCTGGAAGCGCGGTACGGTCGTCGACAAGACCTTCACCGCGGGTGCGATGGTGCTCAGTTCGATGCAGATCTACTTCCTCGGTCCGCTCGTGCTCGCCATTGTCGTCTTCCAGGCACACCTGTTGGACGAGCCCGATTACGTGCCCTTCACCCACAACCCGGTTTCCTGGTTCACCGGACTGATCATCCCGTGGGCCGTGCTCTCGACGATCTTCGCGGCTCAATACACTCGTATGGCGCGGTCCTCGATGATCGAGCAGCTCCAGGAAGAACATGTGCGGACGGCGCGGGCCAAGGGCATGTCCCGGCGTTACGTCTTCTTCCGCTACGCATGGCGCGGCTCCCTCATCCCGATCGTGACGATCTTCGGCATCGACATCGGTTCGCTGCTGGGTGGTGCGATCATCACCGAGTACACCTTCGGCCTGCCGGGCCTCGGCCGGCTGGCCGTGGATGCGGTGAACTTCAGTGATCTGCCCCTGCTGCTCGGGGTGATGCTGTTCTCGGCCGCCATGATTCTTCTGTTCAACATCATCGTCGACGCGTGCTATGCGTTCATCGACCCGCGCGTGCGGCTGTCCTAGGAGCTTTCTGTGACCACTGTGACCAAGGAAACGGGGGCTCCTGTCTCGGCCGATACCGGGGCCTTCCTTTCCGTGCGCGACCTGCGCGTACGGTTCAAGACCGAGGACGGCATCGTCAAGGCTGTCGATGGGCTCAGCTTCGATCTGGAGCGCGGGCAGACACTCGGCATCGTGGGAGAGTCGGGTTCCGGCAAGTCGGTGACCAACCTGACCATCCTCGGTCTGCACAACCCTCAGTTCGCCGCCATCGACGGCGAGATCCTGCTGGAGGGTCAGGAGCTCATCACCGCGCGCGAAAGCGAAATGGAGAAGCTTCGCGGCAACAAGATGGCGATGATCTTCCAGGATCCGCTGACGGCGCTCTCCCCGTACTACACAGTGGGCCGACAGCTCTCCGAGCCCTTCATGAAGCACACGGGCGCCTCCAAGAAGGAGGCCAAGGACCGGGCGATCCAGATGCTGGAGAAGGTCGGCATCCCTCAGCCCAAGGTGCGCTTCGGCGACTATCCGCACCAGTTCTCCGGCGGTATGCGCCAGCGCGCGATGATCGCCATGGCGCTGATGTGCGACCCCCAGCTGCTGATCGCCGACGAGCCGACCACCGCACTCGACGTCACGGTGCAGGCCCAGATCCTGGACCTGCTCAAGGACCTCCAGCAGGAGTTCGGCTCCGCGATCATCTTCATCACCCACGACCTGGGTGTCATCTCCAGCATGGCCGACGACCTGCTGGTGATGTACGCGGGCCGGGCCGTCGAGCGCGGAAGTGTCCGCGAGGTCATGCGCGCGCCCCGGCACCCCTACACCTGGGGTCTGCTCAGTTCGATGCCGCGGCTGGACAGCGACGTCAACGAGGAGCTGGTGCCGATTCCCGGCTCCCCGCCCTCGCTGCTCAACCCGCCCTCCGGCTGCCCCTTCCACCCCCGGTGCGCCTTCAAGGACGAGGTGCCGGGCACGCTGTGCACCGACTCCCGGCCGACGCTGGGAGAGGGCCGTGCCTCCGCGTGCCATCTGACGGCGGAGCAGAAGCAGTCCATCTTCATCGACAAGATCCAGCCTCGGCTGCGCTAGGGAGAACCGAGACATGAGCGACAACCTCACCCTCCCCGCACAGCAGGGCTCCCCCGACACCTCTGCGCGCGAGACGCTCCTTCAGGTCGAAGGGTTGACCAAGCACTTCCCGATCTACGGCGGCTTCCCGATCAAGCGGAAAGTCGGCGCGGTGCAGGCCGTGGACGGCATCGACCTCACGGTCGGCGTCGGCGAGAGCGTCGGCCTGGTCGGCGAGTCCGGCTGTGGCAAGTCGACCACGGGCCGGCTCATCACCCGGCTCCTGGAGCCGACCGACGGAAAGATCACGTACTCGGGCCAGGACATCACGCACGCCTCGCGGAGGCAGCTGGCGCCCGTGCGGTCCGAGATCCAGATGATCTTCCAGGATCCGTACTCCTCGCTCAACCCGCGCCAGACCGTCGGCACGATCATCAAGTCGCCGATGGAGGTCAACGAGATCGAGCCGGAGGGCGGCCGGGAGAAGAAGGTCCGGGAGCTGCTGGAGCTCGTCGGCCTCAACCCGGAGCACTACAACCGCTTCCCGCACGAGTTCTCCGGCGGTCAGCGCCAGCGCATCGGCGTGGCCCGTGCGCTCGCTCTGAACCCCAAGCTGATCGTGGCCGACGAGCCGGTCTCCGCGCTGGACGTGTCCATCCAGGCGCAGGTGGTCAACCTGCTCAAGAAGGTCCAGGACGAGCTCGGCATCGCGTTCCTGTTCATCGCCCACGACCTGGCCGTCGTACGGCACTTCTCGCAGCGGGTCGCGGTGATGTACCTCGGCAAGGTGGTCGAGGTCGGCGACCGGGACTCGATCTACAACCGGCCTCGCCATCCGTACACCCACGCCCTGCTCTCCGCGGTTCCGGAGGTCTCGCTCGATGGCGAGAGCGACGAGCGCGAGCGCATCCGTCTGGCCGGTGACGTCCCTTCCCCGATCTCGCCGCCGTCCGGCTGCCGCTTCCGCACCCGCTGCTGGAAGGCGCAGGACAAGTGCGCCGAGGAGCAGCCGCCGCTCGTCCAGCTCTCGGGCAACCGCCAAGGCCACCTGACGGCTTGCCACTTCCCCGAGGACCCGTCCACGGAGGCACGGGACGAGGACATCGTGCTGGATCCTGCGCTTGCCGCCGTGGAGGAGCCGAAGTAGACGCGGTGCGCGAGGTGAGTGCAGCAGTGCCGGCCGCCACAGGTGACCGACGCTGCGTTCTCTGACCGGGTGGTGATGCACGAACACCGTGCATCACCACCCGGTTGTCGTGTGGCACCTTCGCGTCGCTCCGTTCGGATGGCCTCCCCCCGAATGGTGGCGGAATACGCGCAGAAGACTCCTTTTGGTCCGATATTGGCCGGTAACGGATCAGTCTTGAGGAGGCACTCCATGCGTGGAGCCACGCACGCCAGATGGGCCGCATGCGCGGCGGCGGTAACCCTCGCGGCGTCGGCCTGCGGCGGTGGGGACAGCGGCAGCGACAGCGGTGGCAGCGGCGACGGCAGCGCGACGCTGAGCTCCTCCTGGGGCGACCCGCAGAACCCGCTGGAGCCGGCCAACACCAACGAGGTGCAGGGCGGCAAGGTCCTCGACATGATCTTCCGGAGCCTGAAGAAGTACAACCCGGAGACCGGCAAGGCCGAGGACATGCTCGCCGAGAAGATCGACACGAGCGACTCGCAGAACTTCACGATCACGGTCAAGAGCGGCTGGACCTTCAGCAACGGCGAGAAGGTCACCGCCAAGTCGTTCGTGGACGCCTGGAACTACGGGGCCTCCCTCAAGAACAACCAGAAGAACGCCTACTTCTTCGGCTACATCGAAGGCTACGACAAGACGCACCCGGACGACGGCAGCAAGCAGACCGCCGACACCCTCTCCGGGCTCAAGGTCACCGGCACCAACACCTTCACCGTCAAGCTCAACCAGAAGTTCTCGACCTTCCCCGACACCCTCGGCTATCCCGCCTACGCCCCGCTCCCGCAGGCCTTCTTCACCGACCACGTGGGCTGGCTGAGCAAGCCCGTCGGCAACGGGCCGTACACCATCGAGTCGTACACCAAGGGCTCGCAGATGGCCCTGAAGAAGTGGAGCGGGTACCCCGGCACGGACAAGGCGCAGAACGGCGGGGTGACCCTCAAGGTCTACACCGACAACAACACCGCCTACACCGACCTCATGGCCGGCAACCTCGACCTCGTCGACGACGTCCCGGCCGCCCAGCTGAAGAACGTCAAGAGCGACCTCGGCGGCCGCTACATCAACACCCCGGCCGGCATCATCCAGACCCTCGCCTTCCCGTTCTACGACAAGAACTGGAACAAGCCCGGTACGGAGAAGGTCCGCACCGGACTCTCCCGCGCGATCAACCGCGCCCAGATCACCGAGACGATCTTCCAGAAGACCCGCACCCCCGCCACCGACTGGACCTCCCCGGTCCTCGGCAAGGAAGGCGGTTTCCAGGACGGGCTGTGCGGCGACGCCTGCGACTACGACCCCGCCGCTGCCAAGAAGCTCATCAAGGAAGGCGGCGGACTCCCCGGCGGCCAGATCAAGATCACGTACAACGCGGACACCGGCTCCCACAAGCAGTGGATCGACGCGGTCTGCAACTCCATCAACAACGCGCTCGACAACGACAAGGCCTGCGTCGGCAACCCGGTCGGCACCTTCGCCGACTTCCGCAGCCAGATCACCGCGAAGAAGATGAGCGGCCCCTTCCGGGCGGGCTGGCAGATGGACTACCCGCTCATCCAGAACTTCCTCCAGCCGCTCTACTACACCAACGCCTCCTCCAACGACGGCAAGTGGTCCAACAAGGACTTCGACCAGCTCGTCAACGAGGCCAACGCCGAGACCGACACCGCCAAGGCCGTCGCCAAGTTCCAGGACGCCGAGAAGGTCGTACGGGACAACATGGCCGCCATCCCGCTCTGGTACCAGAACGGCAGCGCGGGCTACTCGGAGCGGCTCTCGAACGTGAAGCTCAACCCGTTCAGCGTCCCCGTCTACAACGAGATCAAGGTCGGCTGACCCCGCCATGGGACGGTACGTCGTCCGGCGTCTGCTCCAGATGATCCCGGTGTTCATCGGGTCGACCCTGCTGATCTTCCTCATGGTGAACGTGATGGGCGACCCCATCGCGGGCCTGTGCGGCGACAAGCAGTGCGACGCGGCGACGTCCGCCCAGCTCAAGAAGGAGTTCGGCCTCGACAAGCCGGTCTGGCAGCAGTACCTGACCTACATGGGGCACGTCTTCACCGGCGACTTCGGCACCGCGTTCAACGGCCAGAAGGTCACCGAGCTGATGGCGACGGCGTTCCCCGTGACCATCCGGCTGACGATCGTCGCGATCCTCATCGAGATCGTCGTCGGCATCACCCTGGGCGTGATCACCGGACTCAAGCGCGGCCGGCCCGTCGACACCTCGGTCCTCCTCCTCACCCTCGTGGTGATCTCCATCCCCACCTTCGTCACCGGTCTGCTGCTGCAGCTGCTCCTCGGCGTCGAGTGGGGCTGGATCAAACCGTCGGTGTCCACGGACGCCACCTTCGGCGAACTGCTCGTGCCCGGCCTGGTCCTCGCGTCCGTGTCGCTGGCGTACGTGACCCGGCTGACCCGCACGTCCATCGCGGAGAACCGGCGGTCCGACTACGTCCGTACGGCGGTGGCGAAGGGGCTGCCCCGCGGCAGGGTCATCACGCGGCACCTGCTCCGCAACTCGCTCATCCCCGTCGTCACCTTCATCGGCACCGACATCGGCGCCCTGATGGGCGGCGCGATCGTCACCGAGCGCATCTTCAACATCCACGGCGTCGGCTACCAGCTCTACCAGGGCATCCTGCGCCAGAACACCCAGACCGTGGTCGGCTTCGTCACCGTCCTCGTCCTGGTCTTCCTGGTCGCCAACCTGCTCGTCGACCTCCTGTACGCCGTCCTCGACCCCAGGATCCGCTATGCCTGAATCCCAGGAACCAGAGGGCGCGATCGCCGGGACCGGAGCGGGCGGTGCGATGGATCTCGCGGTGAGCGAGGCCACGACCCTGGAGAAGCGCCCCGACGGTACGGGCCCTCAGGAAAAACCCCGCTCCCTCTGGTCCGACGCCTGGCGCGACCTGCGCCGCAACCCCGTCTTCATCGTCTCCGCCCTGGTGATCCTCTTCCTGGTCGTCATCTCCCTGTGGCCGTCGCTGATCGCGTCGGGCAACCCGCTCAAGTGCGACCTCTCCAAGGCCCAGGAGGGCTCCCAGCCCGGCGCTCCCTTCGGCTACGACGGCCAGGGCTGCGACGTCTACACGCGCACGGTGTACGGCGCCCGTACGTCGGTGACGGTCGGCGTCTGCGCCACGCTGGGCGTCGCCCTCCTCGGGTCGGTCCTCGGCGGCCTCGCCGGCTTCTTCGGAGGCTTCTCGGACTCGATCCTGTCCCGCGCCACCGACATCTTCTTCGCGATCCCGGTGGTGCTGGGTGGTCTGGTGCTCCTGTCGGTCGTCACGAGCAGCACGGTGTGGCCGGTCATCGGGTTCATGGTGCTGCTGGGCTGGCCGCAGATCTCCCGCATCGCGCGCGGCTCGGTGATCACCGCCAAACAGAACGACTACGTGCAGGCGGCCAGGGCGCTGGGCGCCTCCAACTCCCGCCTGCTGCTGCGCCACATCGCCCCGAACGCGGTCGCCCCGGTGATCGTCGTGGCGACCATCGCCCTCGGTACGTACATCTCGCTGGAGGCGACCCTGTCGTACCTCGGCGTGGGCTTGAAGCCCCCCACGGTCAGCTGGGGCATCGACATCTCCGCGGCCTCCCCCTACATCCGCAACGCCCCGCACATGCTCCTGTGGCCGGCCGGGGCTCTCGCGATCACGGTCCTCGCCTTCATCATGCTCGGCGACGCGGTCCGCGACGCCCTCGACCCGAAGCTGAGGTGAGCGGACGTGGGCGGGCGGTGCGGTGAGCCCGGCTTCGCCGTCGTCCAGGTGGGCGCTCGGGTACCGGGGCGGGCGGCTGGGGTGCGCTGCGGGCGGTTCGTGCGGGGAAGACCTGGGCCGGGAGGCGTGGCGTGTTCGGCTGTACCGGCGGCCCGCGCCGCTTCGTCGTGTCCGTGGCGTTGTCGCCGATGCGGGCCCGGGGGAGGACCTGGGCGCGGTTGGCTGGGGTGCAATGCGGGCGGTTCGTGCGGGGAGGCGGGGGATGCGACGCGGCGTGCCGGGGGCGCCGCGGGGGGCGGGAATCACCCGCGGTTGCGTTCCGGTTGGGGCGGTGTCCCGGTGCCCGTTCCGCCCGCGCTCCTTCGTCGTGTCCGCGGGGGGCTGGGATGCCCTACGGGCGGTTCGTGCGGGGAGGCGGGGGATGCGACGCGGCGTGTCGGGGGCGCCGCGGGGGCGGGAATCACCCGCGGTTGCGTTCCGGTTGGGGCGGTGTCCCGGTGCCCGTTCCGCCCGCGCTGCTTCGTCGTGTCCGCGGGTGGCGCGGATGGCCCTACGGGCGGTTCGTGCGGGGATCGGGGGCGCCGCCGGGGCGGGAATCACCGCGGTTGCGTTCCGTCGGAAGGGTGGGTTTGTGGCCCTTCCGCTCACCTCTGTTCGCCCCGCCCGACGCCGACGTACCCGGCGCGTGCTCCGGGCGCGACCCCCTCAGCCGAACCCCCCTTTCCCCCCACCCCGCGGCGCCACCCGCGACGCCCCGACCCGAAGCTGAGGTGAGTCGCCGTGTTGCTCGAAGTGCGTGATCTGCATGTGGAGTTCAGGACCAGGGACGGGGTGGCCAAGGCGGTCAACGGGGTCGACTACGGAGTGGACGCGGGGGAGACCCTCGCGGTGCTCGGGGAGTCCGGGTCGGGGAAGTCGGTGACAGCGCAGGCGATCATGGGGATCCTCGACATGCCTCCCGGGAGGATCACCGGCGGCGAGATCCTCTTCCGGGGGGAGGACCTGCTGAAGCTGAAGGAGGACGAGCGGCGCAAGTTCCGTGGTGCCGAGATGGCGATGATCTTCCAGGACGCGCTGTCCTCCCTCAACCCCGTGCTCTCCGTCGGCGACCAGCTCGGCGAGATGTTCGTGGTGCACCGGGGCATGTCGAAGAAGGACGCTCGGAGCAAGGCCGTCGAGCTGATGGAACGGGTGCGCATCCCGGCCGCCAGGGAGCGCGTGAAGGACTACCCGCACCAGTTCTCCGGCGGTATGCGCCAACGCATCATGATCGCGATGGCGCTCGCCCTGGAACCCGCGCTGATCATCGCCGACGAACCGACCACCGCACTCGACGTCACCGTCCAGGCCCAGGTGATGGACCTGCTCGCCGAGCTCCAGCGCGAGTACAACATGGGGCTCATCCTCATCACCCACGACCTCGGTGTCGTCGCGGACGTGGCCGACCGGATCGCCGTCATGTACGCGGGCCGGATCGTCGAGCAGGCCCCCGTCCACGACATCTACAAGGCGCCCGCCCACCCGTACACCCGCGGACTCCTCGACTCCATCCCCCGTCTCGACCAGAAGGGGCAGGAGCTGTACGCCATCAAGGGACTGCCGCCCAACCTGATGAACATCCCGCCGGGCTGCCCGTTCAACCCCAGGTGCCCGATGGCCCGGGAGGTGTGCCGGACGGACGTACCGCCTCTGTACGACGTCGACGACAGACGGACGAGTGCCTGTCACTTCTGGACGGAGTGCCTCCATGGTTGAGCCGATCCTGGAAGTGGGTGGACTGGTCAAGCACTACCCGTTGACCCAGGGCGTGTTGTTCAAGAAGCAGATCGGTGCCGTCAAGGCGGTCGACGGCGTGGACTTCACGCTCCACAAAGGAGAGACCCTCGGCATCGTCGGGGAGTCCGGCTGCGGCAAGTCGACCGTGGCCAAGATGCTCGTCAATCTCGAGCGCCCGACGCAAGGGTTGATCAAGTACAAGGGCGAGGACATCACCAAGCTCTCCGGCAAGGCCCTCAAGTCGGTCCGCCGCAACATCCAGATGGTCTTCCAGGACCCGTACACCTCCCTCAACCCCCGTATGACGGTGGGCGACATCATCGGGGAGCCGTACGACATCCACCCCGAGGTGGCCCCCAAGGGCGACCGGCGCAGGAAGGTCCAGGACCTGCTGGACGTCGTCGGCCTCAACCCCGAGTACATCCACCGCTATCCGCACCAGTTCTCCGGCGGCCAGCGCCAGCGCATCGGCATCGCGAGGGGGCTCGCCCTGCGCCCCGAGGTGATCGTCGCCGACGAACCGGTCTCCGCCCTCGACGTCTCCGTCCAGGCCCAGGTGATCAACCTCCTCGACCAACTGCAGAGCGAGTTCGAGCTGTCGTACCTCTTCATCGCGCACGACCTGTCGATCGTCCGGCACATCTCGGACCGGGTCGGGGTGATGTACCTGGGACGGATCGTGGAGATCGGCCGGGACGCCGAGATCTACGACCATCCGACGCATCCCTACACCCAGGCGCTGCTGTCCGCCGTGCCGGTGCCCGACCCGGAGGCGCGCGAGCACCGCGAACGGATCATCCTCAACGGAGATGTCCCGTCCCCGACCAACATCCCGTCCGGGTGCCGCTTCCGCACCCGCTGCTGGAAGGCGCAGGAGCGCTGCGCCCTCGAGGTCCCGGCACTCGCGGTGCCGGCGGAGTTCCGGCACGTGAGCGGGCCGGCCGCGCACGACTCGGCCTGCCACTTCGCGGAGGAGAAGCAGGTGGTACCGCCGGAGGGGACGGAGTAACACGGCGGCAACTTTGCCGACCCGGTTCCGATATACGGACGCGTCAGTCTCTACAACGTACGGCCGTGCGGGTGCCGTAAGCGGGCCGGGACGCGCCATGTCGTCCCGGCCCGCTGCCGTGCCTACGCCATCCCCAACGACCGCTTCAGGAAGTCCAGCTGAAGCCGCAGCAAGTTCTCCGCGACCGTCTCCTGCGGGGTCATGTGGGTCACGCCGGACAGCGGCAGCACCTCGTGCGGGCGGCCCGCGGCCAGCAGGGCCGAGGACAGGCGCAGGGAGTGGGCGACCACCACGTTGTCGTCCGCGAGGCCGTGGATGATCATCATCGGGCGGTGCCGTTCCGCCGCGTCGACCAGACCCTCGTCGCCGACCAGGGAGTTGCGGCGGTAGACCTCCGGCTGCTCGTCCGGGTGGCCGAGGTAGCGCTCCTGGTAGTGGGTGTCGTACAGCCGCAGATCGGTGACCGGGGCGCCCACCACCGCCGCGTGGAAGACGTCCGGGCGGCGCAGCACCGCGAGGGCCGCCAGGTAGCCGCCGAAGGACCAGCCGCGGATCGCGACCCGGGAGAGGTCCAGCGGGAAGTCCTCGGCCAGCGCCTGGAGCGCGTCCACCTGGTCCTGGAGGACCACCGCCGCGAGCTCGTCCCGGACCGCCTTCTCCCAGGCGGGGGAGCGGCCCGGGGTGCCCCGGCCGTCGGCCACGACCACCGCGAAACCCTGGTCGGCGAACCACTGCGAGGTCAGGTGCGGGTTGTGCGCGGCGACCACCCGCTGTCCGTGCGGACCCCCGTACGGGTCCAGCAAAACCGGAAGGGGGCTGTCACCGGCGTAGTCCTGAGGCATAAGCACGGCGCACGGGATCCTTCGTGCGCCCCCCTCGACGAGCGTCACGCGGGGGGTCAAACCGGGATCTTCCGCGTACGAGGTGACAGTGGCCCTCTCCTTGCCGTCGTGCAGTACTCGCGCCCGGTTGCCCGGCCGGTCGAGGGTCGCCGACACCAGCACGGTCACGCCCCCGGCGCGCACCGCCGAGTGCACGCCGGGCTCCTGCGACACGCGCTCCACCCCGAGCTCGTTCACCCGGTAGACGTGCACCTGGCCGGTCTCCGGGGACTCGGCGTCCGTGCCGGCCGAGGCCGAGACCAGCACGTCGTCCGCGGCCACGTCGAGTACCGCGCGGACGTGCAACTGCGGTCCGGTCAGCGGCCGTTCGCCGACCGCGAGCACCCGCGCGCCACCCTCGTCGGCGATCCGCACGAGCTGTCCCGAGGGGCTCCAGCAGGGCACCCCGGGGAAAAGATCCAGCCAAGTTGGATCTTCGTCCGCGTGCACCATCCGGGTCGCGCCGGACTCCGGATCCACCGCCAGATACAGCTGACTGCGCTGGTCGCGCGCCTGTACGAGCAGCAGCGGAGCACCCGCCGCTGACCAGTGCACATGGGCCAGATACGGATAGCGCCGCCGGTCCCAGGAGACCTCCGCGCGCACCCCGTCCAGAGCGATCACGAACAGCCGTACGTCCGCGTTAGGGGTGCCCGCGGCCGGGTAGGGGACGTGTTGTGGATCACGCTCCGGGTGGGCCGGATCGGAGATCCACCAGCGCTGCACCGGCGTGTCGTCCACGCGCGCGACCAGCAGCCGGTCCGACTGCGGCGACCACCAGAAGCCCCGTGAGCGGCCCATCTCCTCGGCCGCGACGAACTCCGCGAGACCGTAGGTGACGTGGTCCGACTCCGGAGCGGCGAGCGCCCGGTCGTCCTCGCCCTCGGCGCCCACCACCCGCAGGCCGCCCCGGGCGACGTACGCGACGTGCCGCCCGTCGGGAGCCGGGCGGGGGTCGATCACCGGTCCCGGGACGGGCAGTTCACGTGCCGTGCCGGCCCGCAGCTCCGCGCTGAAAAGCCGCCCTGACAACGCGAAAGAGGCCAACTCGACGGCTGCGTCGGTGGCGTAGCCGACGATGCCGGCACCGCCCTCGCGGCTGCGTTCGCGGCGCGCCCGCTCCTCGGGCGAGAGGCGCTCCTCGGCGCCGCCCAGGAGGGCGCGCGGGTCGGCCGCCACGCGCTCCCCGCCGTCCGCCGTGTCGAGCACCCACAGTGAATTGGCCCGGTTCGTGCCGGAGTTCGAGCGCAGGAACACGACACGCGATCCGTCGGGCGCCACGGTGAACGCGCGCGGCGCGCCGAGCGTGAAGCGCTGGGTACGGGCGTGCCGGCGGGGGAAGGAGTCAGGCTCGGTCGTCATGCCCCGACCATATTGGCCATGCGCCCCCTTGTGCGGCCGTGCGCCGACGGATGCGCAGGCCCGGATAGTTATGATCACTACCGCATAGTGGGTATGAATCCGCTGGCTGCTGTATGGATTTATCTGCCCCCCTGGTCCGACCCCCCGCGCTCTTGGGATCTTTGGAGGTGAGCCGCCGTGGCACTCTCAATTTCGGCGGTAGTGCTGCTGGCGATCATCGTCTTCTTGTTGGTGAAGAAGTCGGGACTGAAGGGCGGGCACGCCGTGGTGTGCATCCTGCTCGGCTTCTATCTCGCCGCCTCTTCGATCGCACCGACGATCAGTGAGCTGACGACCAACATCGCGGGCATGATCGGCAGTATCAAGTTCTGAGACCGGCTGAGCGGGACCGTCGGTGGCTCCTCGTAGGCTGGGGCCATGACGGAACAGCCCGCTCGGCGCCTTCTCCTGGTGCACGCGCACCCGGACGACGAGTCGATCAACAACGGCGTGACCATGGCCAGGTACGCGGCCGAGGGAGCCCGGGTGACCCTGGTCACCTGCACCCTCGGCGAACTCGGCGAGGTCATCCCACCCGGGCTGCGGCACCTGACCGGCGCAGCGCTCGGCGAGCACAGGCGCGGCGAGCTCACCGCGGCCATGCGTGAGCTCGGCGTCGCGGACTTCCGCCTGCTCGGCGGCGCCGGGCGCTACCAGGACTCCGGAATGATGGGCCTCCCGGAGAACGACGACCCCGCCTGCTTCTGGCGGGCCGACATCGACGAGGCGGCCGGGTATCTCGTCGAGGTGATCCTCGAAGCGCGCCCCCAGGTCCTCGTCACCTACGACGACAACGGCGGGTACGGCCACCCCGACCACATCCAGGCCCACCGCGTCGCCACGCGTGCCGTCGAGCTCGCCGCCGACACCGGGTGGCGGATCCCGAAGGTCTACTGGAACCGCGTGCCGCGAGCGGTCGGTGAACAGGCCTTCGCCCGGCTCCACGCCGACCTGCCCGGCCTCCCCTTCACCAAGGCCGCCGTCCTCGACGACGTACCGGGTGTGGTGGAGGACGACCGGATCACCACCGAGATCGACGGCACGGCGTACACCGCAGCCAAGAGCGCCGCGATGGCCGCCCACGCGACCCAGATCGACGTGTCGGGGGCGTACTTCGCGCTCTCCAACGAACTCGCGCAACCTCTCTTCACCACCGAGTACTACGAATTGGTAAGAGGGGAACACGGGGATACCAGGGAGACCGACCTGTTCTCCGGAATCGAGAGCGCGTCATGAACGACCGAACGCCGATGCTGGCCCAGCCCCTGCAGCGCCCCTCCGCCGGACGGGCCGCCGCCTACCTCGGCCTTTTCGTGCTCGGCGCGGTCGTGGGGCTCGCCGGAGCGCTGGTGCAGGGCGGCTGGTTCCCGGGCGGACTGCTGCTCGCGCTGCTCGGGGAGGCGGGACTGCTGCTCGGGGGAGCACGCGCCGCCGGCAGCCGCGCCGGAGCCGTCGCGCCCGCCGGCGGCTGGATGGTCGCTGTCGTCTTTCTCACCACCAGCCGTCCGGAAGGCGACTTCGTCTTCGCCGCGGGAAGCGGCTCCTATCTCTTCCTGCTCGGAGGCATGGCTGTGGCTGTGATCTGCGCCACCCTTGGCCAAGGGCGGCAACCGGGCGGCGACCCCGTCCGACTTGGCAAGTGACGTACCACTTCTCCGCATCGCGCGCGTGCGAGTCCCGTGTGGGTTTCCAAAGCGGTCGTGGGATACAGGCCAGAAGTGGCCAGTATGGTGGTGCGCGCCGCCGACGCCCGAAGCAGTGAGGTCGAAACGGGCGGCGGAGCCAACCGGGAGAACCTGCCTTGAGTCGTGAAACTGACAGTCCGTCCTCCGGGCCCAACGGGCGCGGCGGAGCCGCCTACCCCTCGGGCACGCCGCCGTACGGGACGCCCATGGCTTCCGACGGCGGTCCGGACGCGGCCCGTTCGGCCACGCAGCCGGAGGAACGCAAGACCGAGACCACGCTGACGACCCGGATCCGGATCAACATCCCCGGTTCGCGGCCCATTCCGCCGGTCGTCGTACGTCAGCCCGTCGCGGAGACGGAGCGTTCCGTCGACAGCGGTCCTGAGACCGAGGAGCCGACGCCGAGTCCCTCCTCGACCACCGGCACCGTCGAACTGCCCGCCGACCCCGCGGCGCCCGCCGCCGAGGAGAAGCCGAGCGACTGGTTCGCGCCCCGCAAGTCCGGCCCCGCCAAGCCCCCTCAGGGCGGCGGCGCCACCAACGGCGCCGGTCTGCCGGGCGGTTCGGCCGCGGGAGCGCCGGGTGCGGCTGCCGCTGGTCCCGGTGCGTCCGGCCCCCGGCACGGCGGTGCGCGCCCCGGCGGGGTGGTCGGTTCCATGAGCGCGCCCGGCGGTTCCCGTCCCGGCGCGACGAACGGCGCGGGACTTCCTGGTGCCACGGGCGGTCCGGTCGCTCCGGGACACGGCGGCGGCACGGGCTCCTTCGACGTCACCGAGGCGCTGAACGGCGGCCCCCTGGGAGGCGGCCAGCGCGGCGCCGAACCCCGCCGCGACGAACTGCCGTACTTCGCGGAGAACGGCAACGGCTCCGACGGCCCGGCCGGGGACAACGGTCAGGGCGGTTTCGGCGGACAGGGCGCTCAGGGCGGCCTGAACGGTCAGGGCGGCTTCGACGGACCCGGCGGTCCCGGTGGCCCGAACGGTCAGGGCGGCTTCGGCGCGCAGGGCGGCCCGGGTGGTCCCGGTGGCCCGAACGGCCAGATCGACTACGGCGGCCAGGGTGGCCAGGGCGGTCAGATCGACTACGGCGGCGGCTTCGGCGGACCGCAGGGTCCAGGCGGTCCGGGCGGGCCTCAGGGACCCGCGGGTCCGACCGCCGGCCCGGTCACCGGCGACGGCCCGGTCGTGCCGCCCGCCGGACCGGACCCCTTCGCCAGGGCCGAGTCCTTCGGCGGCGAGTCCTTCAACGGCCCCGACGGCTTCGGCGGTCAGGGCACCCCGGGCACCCCGGGCACCCCGGGCCCGGGCGGCAGCGGCGGTCCCGGTGGTTCCGGCGCTCCCGGCACCCTCGGCGGCCCGGGCGGCCCCGGAATCTCCGGTGGCCTGGTAGGCCCCGGTGCCCAGGGCGTCCCCGGCGGTCAGGCCGGCCGGCCCGGCCGGCCCGCTCAGGGCGGCCCCGGCACCCTCGGTCGCCCCGGCGGCCCCGGCCCCGGCGGTGCTCCCGGCGCGGGCCTCGGCCCCGGTGGCGGTCTGAGCGACGACACCGCGATCCTCACCCCGCAGAAGCCGGCCCCCGGACCGGGCGCTCCCGGCTACGGGGCCCCGGACAACGTCTCCGGGCACACCGTCACCAGCGGCATGCCGGTCGTACCGTCCGGCACCCAGAACGCCCCCTTCCGGCAGGGCACCGACGGCCGTACGCCCCCGAAGCTGCCCGACACCGCGTCGCAGGAGGCCCCGGCCGCCGCGTCGAAGAAGAAGAAAAAGAAGGGCCGCAGCAAGCTGGCGCTGGTCGGCGGCATCGTGGTCCTCCTCGGCGCCGGTGCCTACGGCGCCGGTCTCCTGATGAACCGCTCCGACGTCCCCAAGGGCACCACCGTGCTCGGCGTGGACATCGGCGGCGGCACCCGCGACGACGCCGTCAAGAAGCTCGACGACGCCCTCGGCAAGTCGGTCAACGCGCCCCTGAAGCTCTCCGTCGGCGGCAAGACCGTGGAGCTCAAGCCGGATCAGGCGGGCCTCCAGCTCGACGACCAGGCCACGGTCGCCGCGGCCGCGAAGAGCGACTACAACCCGATCTCGGTCATCGGTTCCCTCTTCGGCAACCACCGGGTCGTCGACCCGGTCATGCCGGTCGACGAGGAGAAGCTCCAGGCGGCCCTGGGGGACGCCTCGGGCGGCTCCGGCTCGGCGACCGACGGCACGATCAAGTTCGAGAACGGCAAGGCCGTCGCCGTCTACGGCAAGGCGGGCAAGGGCATCGACGTCGCCAGGTCGACCACCGCGGTCGAGGAGGCGTACCGCACCCAGGTGGAGACCGGCACGGCCGGCTCGGTCACGCTCCCGACGACCACCAAGCAGCCGTCGGTGTCGAACGCCGAGGTCGACCGGATGATGAAGGAGTTCGCGGAGCCCGCGATGTCCGAGGTCGTCACCATCCGGACCGACTCGGCGCACTTCATCAAGTTCGGTTCGCTGTCCCTGCCGAAGATCCTCGGGTTCAAGGCGGTCGACGGCAAGCTCGTGGAGACGTACAACCTCGAAGCGCTCAAGGAGGCGTACGGCACCACCTTCGACGGTGTGCAGATCAACGGCGCGAGCGGCAAGCGCGACTTGCTGCCGCAGGATGTCGCCTCCGCGCTGGGCAAGGCGCTGCGCGCGAAGTCGACGGCGGACCGCACCGTGACCATCGACACGAACCCGAGCTGAACCCGCTCACATCGCCCCGGAGTGCCGCCGCACATGACATCTGTCATGCGGCACTCCGGACGGCCGACACTGCCCGCCGCCGCACCCCCGAGGCCACCATGGCCGAATGACAACGACAGCCCCGGTGGTCGCCTTCGACCAGGTGAGCAAGGCATACGGCGAGGTACGCGCCGTGGACGGACTGGCCCTGACCCTGCGCCCGGGGGAGACCGTGGCGCTGCTCGGCCCCAACGGCGCCGGCAAGTCGACCACCCTCGACCTGCTGCTCGGCCTCAAGCAGCCCGACAGCGGCAGCGTCCGCCTCTTCGGCACCACCCCGCGTGAGGCGATCGTCGCCGGGCAGGTGGGCGCGATGCTCCAGAGCGGCGGCCTGATGGACGAGGTCACCGTCGCCGAGCTGGTGAAGCTCGCCTGCGCCCTGCACCCGAAGCCGTACCCGGTGGGCGACGTCCTCGCCCGGGCCGGAGTCGCCCAGATCGCCGACCGCAAGGTCAACAAGCTCTCCGGCGGCCAGGCCCAGCGGGTCCGCTTCGCCCTCGCGACCGCCGGCGACAGCGACCTGATCGTCCTCGACGAGCCCACGACCGGTATGGACGTCACCACGCGTCATGCCTTCTGGGCCACCATGCGCGAACAGGCCGACCAGGGCCGTACGGTCCTCTTCGCCACCCACTACCTCGAAGAGGCCGACGCCATCGCCGACCGGGTGCTCGTCCTGCACCGGGGCCGCCTGCTCGCCGACGGCACCGCCGCCGAGATCAAGGCCAAGGCGGGCGCCCGCAGGATCGCCTTCGACCTGGAGGGCGCGATCGACGAAGGGCCCCTGCGCGAGCTCCCCTTCCTCACCTCTGTGGACATATCCGGCCAGACCATCCGCATCCAGTCCACCGACGCCGACGCGACCGTCCACGCCCTCTACGGCCTCGGCGTCTACCCCCGCAACCTCGAAGTCGCCGGGCTCGGTCTGGAGCAGGCCTTCGTCGCCATCACCGAGGCCGAGGAGGCCAAGCAGTCATGAACAGCCTGATCAAGCTGGAACTCACCCGCGCCCTGCGCAACCACAAGTTCCTGTTCTTCTCGGTGCTGTACCCGTCGCTGCTGTTCCTGATCATCGCGGGCAGCTCCGGGACCACCGAGAAGGTCGGCGCCACCGGCCTGACGGTAGCGACGTACATGATGGTCTCGATGGCCTCCTTCGGCGCCCTGACCGCCGTCCTGATGGGCAACAGCGAGCGCATCGCGAAGGAGCGCGAGGGCGGCTGGGTACGGCAGCTGAGGCTGACGAGCCTCCCGGGCCGCGGTTATGTCCTCGCCAAGACGGCGAGCGCCGCCGTGGTGAGCCTGCCCTCGATCGTGGTCGTGTTCGTGGTCGCCGCGGTCGTGAAGGACGTACGCCTGGACGCCTGGCAGTGGCTCGCCCTCACCGGCGCGATCTGGGCCGGAAGCCTCGTGTTCGCCGCGCTCGGCGTCGCCATCGGCTACCTCGCCACCGGCGACGCGGTCCGCCCGATCACGATGATCACCTACTTCGGCCTGTCGATGCTGGGCGGCCTGTGGATGCCGGCGACGACCTTCCCGCAGTGGCTCCAGGACATCGCCAAGTGGCTGCCCACGCACGCGTACGCTGCCCTCGGGCAGGCCATCGAACAGAGCCGCGCCCCGCACGCACAGGACATCGCCATCCTGGCCGTCTCCTTCGCCCTGTTCGCGGGCGGCGCGGCCTGGCTGTACCGGAAGGACACGTTGAAGGCGTGAGCGGGATGACGGACGAGCTGCGCGGGGACGAGGAAGCGCGTGCGGAGCGGCTGGTGCGCATCGGCCAACCACCCCGCAACCGGGCCGAGGTCATACGCAAGCTGGTGTGGATCGTGCCGTGGCTGGTCTTCCTCAGCTCACCGGTGCGCGACCTGGCCTCCGGCCACCACACCGGCTCGGCCACCATGGCGGGCTGGGCGGGCCTGACGGTCTTCACCGGCACCTATCTGGCGCTGGTCTTCCGGAACATGGGCCGGGCGTTCCCCGGCCGGACGGTCTGCGCCCTGGTCGGCGTGCTCTGGCTGCTTGCGATCGTCCTGACCCTGAGCCTCGGCGGCTCCTGGCTCGGACTGTTCGTGTACGTCTCCGTGGCCTGCGGGGTCACCTTCCCCCTCCGGGCCGCGTACTGGGCGATTCCGGTGAACACCCTCTCGCTGATGCTGGTGGGCCTGCGCACCGACCCGGACTCGGCCTGGGGACTGTTCCTCGTCGTGCTCCTCGTCGGCTACTCCATGACCGGCGTACGCCAACTCGTCCGTACCACCGTGGAGTTGCGCAAGGCCCGCGCGACCGTCGCCCAACTGGCCGCCAACGAGGAGCGCCTGCGCCTCGCCCGCGACCTGCACGACCTCCTCGGCCACTCCCTGTCCCTCATCACCCTGAAGAGCGAGCTGGCGGGCCGGATGCTCCCCGCCCACCCCGACAAGGCGGCCCAGCAGGTCGCCGACATCGAACAGGTCAGCCGCCAGGCCCTGGTGGACGTCCGCGAGGCGGTCTCCGGCTACCGGCGCGCCCGCCTGGCCGCGGAACTCGCGGGCGCCCAGGTCGCGTTGGCGGCCGCCGGAGTCACCGCCACCCTGCCCGCCGAACCCGACCTCACGGGCGTCCCGGAGGAGAGCGAGTCGGCCCTCGCCTGGGCGCTGCGCGAGGCGGTCACCAACGTCGTACGGCACAGTGGTGCCCGCGGCTGCACGGTGGAGCTGCTGCACCGCCAGACCCTCGACGGGCCGCGGCTCGAACTCACCGTCGAGGACGACGGCTCGGGCGGCGCGGGCGACGGTCCCGGCAACGGTCTCACCGGCCTCACCGAACGCCTGGAGAAGGCCGGCGGCACCCTGGAGGCCACCGGCACCCGGCGCGGCTTCCGGCTGGTCGCCCGCGTGCCCGCCGGTGCCGCGGCCCACGTAGGATCCGCCTCATGACGAGCCGCACGATCAAGGTCCTGCTCGCCGAGGACCAGTCGATGGTCCGCGAGGCCCTGGCCGCCCTGCTCGGCCTGGAGGACGACATCGAGGTCGTCGCCCAAGTGGCCCGCGGCGACGAGGTGCTGGCGGCGGCCCGCGCGCACGACATCGACGTGGCCCTCATGGACATCGAGATGCCGGGCGCGACGGGCATAGAGGCCGCGGCCCAGCTCCACAAGGCACTTCCCGCGGTGAAGCTCGTCATCCTCACGACCTTCGGCCGCCCCGGCTACCTCCGCAGCGCGATGGAGTCGGGCGCCGACGCCTTCCTGGTCAAGGACGCCCCCGCGGCCCAACTGGCGGACGCGGTACGCAAGGTACTGGCGGGAGAGCGGGTCATCGACCCCACGCTGGCGGCGGCGGCCCTGGCGGAGGGCGCGAACCCTTTGACGGACCGTGAGCGAGAGGTCCTGAGGGCGGCGGCGGACGGCTCCACGAACGCGGAACTGGCGACCACCCTGCACCTCTCCCAGGGCACAGTCCGCAACTACCTCTCCACGGCGATCCAAAAACTGGCGGTACGGAACAGGGCAGAGGCAGTCCGGATCGCGAGAGAGAAAGGCTGGCTGTGAGGGCCTTTTGCTTTTAGGGGCGCAGGGAACTGCGCGACGAGCCCCCACTAAGCCGCAGACGCCACACAACCCCTCAGTTCAACCTCGCTCGCGCGGCCCGTGCCTGCTGTCGCAGACGATCCGCCGCCGCCTCATCCACCGCAGCCACCACCCCCGCATACGCCTCCAACTCCCCGGCCCCCTCAACGAAGTCACCCCGCTGCACGAGCAACTGCGCCCGCTCATACCGAAGCCGCGCCGGATGCGAAGGCAACAGCAGCGCCAACTCCACGGCCCACAGCCCCACATCCGTCCGCTCCGGCCGAGCCGCCGCCCACGCCCGCACGTTGTTCAGAATCCGCTGCACCACGTCCAGGGTCTCTGCCGGCACCAGCATCGACGGCTCCAAAGAGCCCCCCGTGGCTCCCGCCACGAGCAACTCGGCGTCCGCCCCCGCCAGAACCCGCCCCCCGTCGAAGGGATCGGCCAGCACCTGCTCCTCCGGCGGCCCGAACCCCACGACAAAATGCCCCGGCAGGGCGACCCCGTACACGGGAGCTCCCGCCCGCCGGGCCACCTCCATCCACACCACCGACAACAGGATCGGCAACCCACGCCGCCGCACCAGCACCTCGTGCAGCAACGAGGACTCCAGCCGCTGATAGTCCGCGGCGGAGCCGCGGAACCCGCACCGGTCGCCCAGCAGTTCCCGCAACGACACCGCCCACGACCGCGGACCGCCCGGCCGGAACGGCAACCGACCGGCCAGCGCGTCGAGTTCGATCTGGGCCGCGTCGATGCCGGCCTCGTCGAGCGCCCCGTCGGCCTGCGCCCCCACGAGCAGGCACAGTGTGGACAGGTCGGGCCGCTCCGAGCGCGCCTCTGCGGCGAACCGCCTCCGGAGCTCGGCGGAACGTTCGGGTGATGGCGGAAACGGGGGACGCATAGCTGGCTGGTGCCCTCTCCCGGCGATCGCTACTACCGCGTCCCGCCGGAGACGTCCGGCTCGCGGTAGTGGTGGTAGGCGTGGTGCGCGGCGAACCCCATCCGCTCGTACAGCGCCCGCGCACCGGCGTTGTCCGACTCGACCTGGAGCCAGGCGGCCGACGCCCCCTCGTCGAGGGCGCGCTGGGCCAGCGCCGCCATCACGGTCGAGGCCAGCCCCCGTCGCCGTAGCGCGGGATCCACCTCGACCGCGGCGAACCCGGCCCACCGGCCGTCGACGACACACCGGCCGATCGCGGCCGGCGCCCCCTCGCCGGGGACGGTGGCGAACCACACCGACGGCCCGCTGCCCAGTACCCGCAGCGCCACCTCGCTCACCCCCTTGCGCTGATAGCGCGCCAGCCAGTCCGCGTCGGCCTCCCGGGACAGGATGACGGTCTCGTCCGGCGACCGGTCGGCGACCGGCGCCAGCGCCCCGGTCCACAGCTCCGCCGTCACCTCCCGCGTCCACCCGCGCGCCTCCAGCTCCGCGCACAGCACCTCCTGGGTGCCCGCGGCGCCGGTCGCGGTCTGTATGTACGCCGGCAGCCCGCGGTCGCCGTACCACCGTCGTACGGCGGTCAGGGCCTCGTCGAGGGGCAGGCCCGGGTCGCCGAGCGGGAGGACGGAGTTGGCGCGCCGGGTGAACCCGGAGGCGGCGCGCAGCTCCCACTCGCCGAGCCGCTCGCTCTCCACCGGCTGCCAGCCGCGCGCGGCGATCCGGGCCAGTTCCCCGTACGAGGCGGCCGGGCCCCGGCGGCGGGCCGGTTCGGCGGGCACGACCTTGCCCGCGACCAGCGCGGATTCCGGAATGCGGACGCTCTCGCCGTCCCGGCGCGTGATCATCAGCACACCGTCGTCCCATGATGTGAGAACACCCACCGTGTCGGTGAACTTCTCCAGCGTGACCCCGGTTTCGGCAAGGTGGCGCACGGATACCCGTTTGCCCACGTCAGCTGCGGCGATGCGGACGACGAGACGCCCTGCGGCGGAGATTTCCACAGGTCAGTTCACCCCTCCTGTTCGGATCATGCCCAAGAACGGAGATACTAGGTGCGGGCATCGACGACGCCGCGCTCCCGCGCGCGAGGCGGCGGAGCCTGAGGAGGCCCGCCAGCGCCCTATGGAGGAGGAACGACAGCGTGACCTACGTCATCGCGCAGCCTTGTGTCGACGTTAAGGACAAGGCCTGCATCGAGGAGTGCCCGGTCGACTGCATCTACGAGGGCTCCCGGTCCTTGTACATCCACCCGGACGAATGCGTCGACTGTGGTGCCTGTGAGCCGGTCTGCCCGGTCGAGGCGATCTTCTACGAGGACGACACTCCGGACGAGTGGAAGGACTACTACAAGGCGAACGTCGAGTTCTTCGACGAGCTCGGCTCGCCCGGCGGCGCCAGCAAGCTGGGTCTGATCGAGCGGGACCACCCGTTCATCGCCGCGTTGCCGCCGCAGGCCTGATCAGCCGGCACCTTTCCGTGTCGCCTCGGTCCCGTACGGCCTGATCGCCCCCGATCGTGGCCTGCGGGACCGAAGTGTTCGCCGTACGACCCGAAAGTGAGCGCGAACGCCGTGTCCGCAGTCTCCGACCGCCTGCCCACCTTCCCCTGGGACAAGCTGGAGCCGTACAAGAAGACGGCGGCCGCGCACCCCGGAGGCATCGTCGACCTGTCGGTCGGCACCCCGGTCGACCCGGTCCCCGATCTCGTCCAGAAGGCCCTGATCGACGCGGCGGACTCCCCGGGCTACCCGACGGTCTGGGGCACCCCGGCCCTGCGCGACGCGATCACCGGCTGGGTCGAGCGGCGCCTGGGCGCCCGCGAGGTCACCCACCGCCACGTCCTGCCGATCGTCGGCTCCAAGGAACTCGTCGCCTGGCTCCCCACCCAGCTCGGCCTCGGCCCCGGCGACCGGGTCGCCTACCCGCGCCTCGCCTACCCGACCTACGAGGTCGGCGCGCGCCTCGCCCGCGCCGAGCACGAGGTCTACGACGACCCGACCGAGCTGGACCCGGCAGGGCTGAAGCTCCTGTGGCTCAACTCCCCGTCGAACCCGACCGGCAGGGTGCTGTCCAAGGACGAGCTGACGAGGATCGTCGCCTGGGCCCGGTCCCACGGCATCCTGGTCTTCTCCGACGAGTGCTACCTGGAGCTGGGCTGGGAGGCCGACCCGGTCTCCGTCCTGCACCCGGACGTCAACGGCGGCTCCTACGACGGCATCGTGGCCGTCCACTCGCTGTCGAAGCGGTCGAACCTCGCGGGCTATCGCGCGGCCTTCCTGGCGGGCGACCCGGCCGTCCTGGCGCCCCTCCTGGAGATCCGCAAGCACGGCGGCATGATGACGTCGGCGCCCACCCAGGCCGCGGTGGTGGCGGCCCTGGGCGACGACACCCACGTCCACGAACAGCGCGAGCGCTACACGGCTCGCAGGTCGCTGTTGCGCGAGGCGCTCCTCGACCACGGCTTCCGCATCGAGCACAGCGAGGCCAGCCTCTACCTGTGGGCCACGCGGGACGAGTCCTGCTGGGCGACGGTCGCCCACCTGGCGGACCTCGGAATCCTGGTGGCTCCGGGCGACTTCTACGGCGAGGCAGGCGAGCGGTTCGTACGGGTCGCGCTGACGGCGACGGACGAGCGGGTGCGGGCGGCGGTCGAGCGCCTGGCGTAGACGCGCGGGCATACGGCGAAGGGGCCGCATACGGCGAAGGGGTCCAGGACGGTTTTCCTGGACCCCTTCACCGTATGCGCGAGGTACTAGCCGAGCGGGAGGCTCTTCACCGGCAGGGTGTCCGCCGACGGCAGGCCGCCGCCCTTGGCGAGGGAGTCGGTCGGCAGGCCGCCCTTCGTCGCCGTGGACGTCGTGTCGCCGAGGACGCCCCCGGCCGAGCCCGCGGCCTCGCCCGCCGTCTTCTGCGCGACCGGCGTCGCCTTCTTCACGGCCTTTCCGCCGGCCTTGCCCGCGGACGGCACCGCCTTCTCGACGGCCTTGCCACCGGTCTTGCCCGCGGTCCCGGTCAGGTTCTGCGCCGTGCCGTCCACCGTGTTGCCGACGTGCGCCCCGTCCAGAGCGGTCAGCCCGCCGAGGTTCGGGGTGGCGGGCAGCGCGGCGGGGGCCGCACTGGCGGAGCCGGCCGCACCGACCCCGGCGGCCGCTCCGGCAGCGACGAGCAGCGCGGCACGGGCGATCCTGCGGGTCAGGGGGAGGGACATGTTGCTCCTTCGAGAGGAAACGTTGCTAAGGACGCCGTGACTACCGCTCGAAGCCGACGAAGGTTGCGGACGCGCAACGTAAAGAGTTGGCAATGCGTCGCATTATCGCCTGCGGATAAAAACGGACAAAAAGCTTCCGGTCTGAAAGTCCTTCGAATCCCCGCAGCCCTTTGTTCTCAAGGGTTTTCGCGGATACGGGGGTGAGGTGACGAAAACCTGCGCACACCCGCTCCCGCGGCGGCCGGACGTGACCCTTCCAGGTGATCTTCCGAACTACCGTGCCGTCAGTATCCGCACCGAGCCCGTGCCGCCTTCGCCGCCCGTCGTGCGCCACTCGCTGTACGTGTTCCCGGCCGTCCACTGCCGCCCGGCGTAAGAGACGCGCTCGATGCGCAGCGCCGAGGAGTTGGCGACGGCCCAGTGGGCGAGTTGCCAGCCGCGTTCCCTGACGCCGCGCCCGGAACCCGGGCTGGTGTCCTCGCGCACGGGGAGGGTCACGGTGCGCGCGTCACCCGTGGTCGCCAGAGGCGTCGGGCTCGGCGCGGCCTTGCCGCCCACCTCGGCGGCGGTCGTCTCCAGCGCGTCGCGCCCGAAGTCCCGTACGAGAGCCGACCGCACCGCGTCGGGGCCCGTGGCGGCGGCCTGGGTGCCCGTGCCGGCGGCCTGGGTGGCCGGGGTGGCCTGGGTGGTGTCCTGGCGGCCGTCGCAGGTCAGGGTGGCCGCCGAGGTGCCGGTGAGGGCCGCGGCGAGCACGGTGGCGTCCGGCTCGTGCTTGGCGTACGCCTCCGGGTAGCCACTGCGCTGCACGCGCTGGGCGGCGACGGTCAGCGGGAGATCCTGGTAGCCCTTCACCTTGACCAGGTGCTTGTAGAACTCGCCCGCCGCGTACGTCGGGTCCAGGATCTCCTTCGGGGTGCCCCAGCCCTGCGAGGGCCGCTGCTGGAACAGCCCGAGGGAGTCACGGTCGCCGTGCGAGATGTTGCGCAGCCCCGACTCCTGGAGCGCGGTGGCGAGCGCGATGGCCACGGCCCGCTCCGGCAGCCCGCGCCCGGTGCCGACGGCGGTGATCGTCGCCGCGTTCACCGCCTGCTCGGGCGTGAACTCGTACGACGGCCCGTCGGCGCCGCCCGAGGCGACTCTGCAGCTCGGCCCGCCGGTGCCTCCGGTGACGTACTGCACCACGAGGTAACCGGCGACCGCGCACAGGACCACGAGGGCCGCCGCGAAGCGGAGGAGACGGCCACGGCGCTTGCGGGTAGGGGGCAACGGCTCTGGCATCCGGACAAGATACTGGAGAGTACTGAGACGTCTGCGCCGGGCGGGGACAGTGAGTGCGCGCAGCGGGGACGTTAGGGTCGGGAGCATGGCCGACACCCCTCTTGACCTTTCGCTGGACGCAGCTGAGCTCACCGCGCAGCTCGTCGACTTCCCCTCCGAGAGCGGCACCGAGAAGCCCCTCGCGGACGCGATCGAGACCGCCCTGCGCGCCCTGCCGCACCTCACGGTCGACCGCCACGGCAACAACGTCGTCGCCCGCACGGACCTCGGCCGTCCGGAACGCGTCATCCTCGCCGGCCACATCGACACGGTCCCCATCGCGGGCAACGTCCCCTCCCGGCTCGACGACGAGGGCTACCTGTGGGGCTGCGGCACCTGCGACATGAAGTCCGGGGTCGCGGTCCAGCTGCGCATCGCGGCCACCGTCCCCGAACCCAACCGCGACCTCACCTTCATCTTCTACGACAACGAAGAGGTCGCGGCCCACCTCAACGGCCTGGGACATGTGGCCGAGGCCCACCCCGAGTGGCTGGAGGGCGACTTCGCGGTCCTCCTGGAGCCGACGGACAACCAGGTCGAGGGCGGCTGCCAGGGGACCCTGCGGGTCCTGCTGACGTTCAAGGGAGAGCGGGCGCACTCCGCGCGCGCGTGGATGGGCTCCAACGCGATCCACAAGGCCGCTCCCGCCCTCGCCAAGCTCGCGGCCTACGAGCCGCGCAAGCCGGTGGTGGACGGGCTCGAGTTCCACGAAGGACTCAACGCCGTACGGGTGGAGGGCGGCGTGGCCACGAACGTCATCCCCGACTCCTGCACGCTGACCGTCAACTTCCGCTACGCCCCGGACCGCAGCGAGGCCGAGGCGGAGGCCTTCGTGCGGGACTTCTTCGCGGACTGCGGGGTCGACGAGTTCACCGTCGACGACCACACCGGCGGCGCCCGCCCCGGTCTCACCCACCCCGTCGCCCAGGCCTTCATGGCCGCGGTCGGCGGCGTCGCCCGCCCCAAGTTCGGCTGGACGGACGTGTCCCGCTTCAGCGCGCTCGGCGTGCCCGCGGTGAACTACAGCCCAGGTCAGCCGCTGCTCGCGCACAAGGTGGACGAGCGGGTGAAGGCGTCGCTGATCCCGCAGGCGGAGGAGAAGCTGAGGGCCTGGCTGACGTCGTGAGGGACGGGCGCCACCGGGTTCCGCCCGGTGGCGCTTCATGGCGGACACGCGTACGTCCCCCCTCCGTAACCCGCGTAGATCTACGCTGAGATGGAAAGACCAGGCAAGCGGAGGGAGCGCACATGGCTACCGGGAACCCCGAGGGCAAGAAGCAGCCGCCGGAGGAGCAGCGCCTGGGACCTGTCCTCCGCAGGCGGGGACAGGTCACGGCGAGCACGACCGACCAGCGCCTGCTGGACGCGGGCGGCCCCTCGGACTGGGTCCACACCGACCCCTGGCGCGTCCTGCGCATCCAGTCGGAGTTCATCGAGGGCTTCGGCACCCTCGCCGAACTCCCGCCCGCGATCAGCGTGTTCGGCTCGGCGCGGACACCGGCGGACTCTCCTGAGTACGAGGCGGGCGTGCGGCTCGGCCGGGGCCTGGTGGAGGCCGGCTTCGCCGTCATCACCGGCGGCGGCCCCGGCGCCATGGAGGCGGCCAACAAGGGCGCCTGCGAGGCCGACGGCACCTCCGTCGGCCTCGGTATCGAGCTCCCCTTCGAGCAGGGGCTCAACCCCTACGTCGACATCGGCCTCAACTTCCGCTACTTCTTCGTCCGCAAGATGATGTTCGTGAAGTACGCGCAGGGTTTCGTGGTCCTGCCCGGCGGTCTCGGCACCCTCGACGAACTCTTCGAGGCCCTGACCCTCGTCCAGACCCAGAAGGTCACCCGCTTCCCGATCGTGCTCTTCGGCAGCGAGTACTGGGGCGGACTGGTCGACTGGCTGAAGAACACCCTGGTCGCCCAGGGCAAGGCGTCGGAGAAGGACCTGCTGCTGTTCCACGTGACGGACGACGTGGACGAGGCGGTCGCGCTGGTGTCGAAGGAGGCGGGACGCTAGCGCTGGCTTGAACGGGGCTTGAACGGGGCTTCGGAGGGGCTGGTCTTCCAGCCCCTCCGGCGTTTGAGGAGCGGGGGTCGAAGGGGGCGGAGCCCCTTGGGGACGGGACGGGTAGGGGCGGCGGGGGCGAGCTGCATCCATCAGCGGCTCCGCCGCGGGTTCTACGCCAGCCCCCGACGAGCGACCGCCGGCGGCCGACGCCCGGCGATCGACGCCACCATGTCCAGCACCTGCCGGGTCTCGGCGACCTCGTGCACCCGGTACACCTGAGCCCCCAGCCACGCCGACACCGCGGTGGTCGCCAGCGTGCCCACCACCCGCTCCTTCACCGGCTTGTCCAGCGTCTCGCCCACGAAGTCCTTGTTGGACAGGGACACCAGCACCGGCCACCCCGTGTCGACCATCTCCCCGAGCCGCCGGGTCGCCTCGAGACTGTGCCGTGTGTTCTTCCCGAAGTCGTGCCCGGGATCGATCAGCACCGACTCCCGGGGCACCCCCAGCGCCACCGCCCGCTCGGCGAGACCCACGGTCACCCGCAGAATGTCGGCCACGACGTCGTCGTACGTCACCCGATGCGGCCGCGTACGAGGCTCCGCGCCCCCGGCGTGCGTGCACACCAGCCCCACCCCGTACCGCGCGGCGACCTCGGCCAGCCCCGGATCGACCCCGCCCCAGGCGTCGTTCAGCAGATCCGCCCCCGCCTCGCACACCGCCTCGCCGACGGACGCCCGCCAGGTGTCGACGCTGATGATCACGTCGGGGAACCGCCGCCGGACCTCCGTCACGAACCCGACGGTCCGCCGTGCCTCCTCCGCCGCGGACACCTCTTCGCCCGGGCCGGCCTTGACCCCGCCGATGTCGATGATGGCGGCCCCCTCGGCCACCGCGTGCTCCACGCGCGCGAGGGCGGGCTCGTCGAGGAAGGTGGCTCCCTGGTCGTAGAAGGAGTCGGGGGTCCGGTTCACGATCGCCATGATCACCGGCTCGTGCGCGTCGAATTCACGCCTGCCCAGCCTGAGCATCCCCTGTGACCTCACTTCGTACGTCTATGTGTTCGGCGTCTGCGGCCGCCTGCGACCCTAACTGTCAGACTCGCATGGCACGATCGGACCCTGACACATTCGACGCCGGTGGCCGGCCGCCGGCAGGGACCCTGGGGACCTCAGCGATGGTTATGTTCTTGTTCCTGGTCATCGCGCTCGCGGTCGTGGTCACCGCGGTGACGCTGGCCGTGGTGGGCGGCGGGGAGAGCGACGGCCCGCTGCCGGAGGTCGCCCCCGAGCGGCTCCAGGACCCGCTGCCGCCGGACCGGCCGGTCAACCGCGCGGACGTCGAGGGCCTGCGCTTCCCGCTGACCGCCCGCGGCTACCGCATGGCGGACGTCGACGACGCGCTCAGCCGCCTCGGCGCCGAGCTCGCCGAGCGGGACGCCCGGATCGCCGACCTGGAGTCCGCGCTGGCCGGTGCCCGGGCCGCGGCCCACGTCGCCCTGCACAAGCCGGAGCAGGGCCACGGGGAGCAGCAGTGAGCGACGGCACCGCCCTGGCCGGCCCGGACGGCGCCCCGCGCTGCCCCTGGGCCCTGTCCACGCCGGACTACGTGACGTACCACGACGAGGAGTGGGGCCGCCCGGTCCACGGCGACGACGCCCTGTTCGAACGCCTCAGCCTGGAGGCATTCCAGTCCGGTCTGTCCTGGATCACCATCCTGCGCCGCCGCGAGGGCTTCCGGGCCGCGTTCTCGGGGTTCGAGATCGCCAAGGTGGCGACCTTCGGCGAGGCCGACCGGGACCGCCTGCTCCTCGACCCGGGGATCATCCGCAACCGCGCCAAGATCGACGCGACGATGGCCAACGCGCGCGTGCTGGCCGAATGGACCCCGGGCGAGCTGGACGAGCTGATCTGGTCCCACGCCCCCACCTCGCACGCGGTCCCCCGGACCCTGGCGGACGTTCCCGCGGTCACCCCGGAGTCGACGGCCCTGTCCAAGGCCCTGAAGAAGCGCGGCCTGCGCTTCGTGGGACCGACGACGGCGTACGCGCTGATGCAGGCGTGCGGACTGGTGGACGACCACCTGGAGACTTGCGTCGCCAGGACCCGCTGAGCCCTACCGGCCCAGGTACTTGGGCGTCTCCTTGTTCACGAAGGCCCGCACGGCGATCGCGTGGTCCTCGGAGGCCCCCGCCCGCGTCTGCAGCTCGTCCTCCTTGTCCAGCGTCTCCGCCAGACTGTGCGACAGTGCGTAGGCGAGGGACTCCTTGATCGCGCCGTACGCCACCGTCGGCCCCTCGGCCAGGGCCCGCGCCACCTTCTCGGCCTCCGCGGGCAGCTCGGTGGACGGCACCAGACGGTTGACGATCCCCAGGTCGTGCGCGTCCCGAGCCGACATGGTCCGCGGGAAGAGCAGCAGGTCGGCGGCGCGCCCCGGCCCCACCACGCGCGGCAGCGTCCACGAGATCCCGGAGTCCGCGGTCAGCGCCACGCCCGCGAACGACGTGTTGAACGCGGCCGTGTCCGCCGCCACCCGGTAGTCCGCCGCGAGCGCGATCCCGAAGCCGGCGCCCGCCGCGACCCCGTTCACCCCGGCCACCACCGGCTTCGGCATCTCCGTCAGCGCCCGCACGACCGGGTTGTAGTGCTCCTTGACCGTGCTCATGACCTTCGTCGAACCCTCGGCGAGCAGCCCGATGTGCTCCTTGAGGTCCTGCCCCACGCAGAACGCCCGCTCCCCGGCGGCGGTGATCAGCACGGCCCGCACGGCGTCGTCCGAGGCCGCCGACTCCACGGCCTCCCGCAGCGCGACCTTCGTGGCGATGTTCAGCGCGTTCATCGCCTCCGGCCGGTTCAGCGTGATCGTCGCGAGCCCGTCGTGCACCTCGTAGAGCACGGTGTCGGCCATGGCGTATCCCCTCCGGTGTGTCCGCTGCATCCGATGTCCGTATCGGTGTCCGAAGGACAGCATGGCGGAGATCGCCGTCCGAGGACCGGACCGGACGTGTGACCTGCGTCAAACAATTCCGGAGCGCTCCTGACCGGCTGGGATCCGCGCGGCGGCGGAGTATCGCAGCCACATCGCCGAATTGAGTGGTTTTGCTCGCGCGCGTTGCCCAAGCGATGCCGACTGATGTTGGTCATCGGGTCCTGAGATGCGGGATAATGGCTTGGAAGCAATGTGTTCGATGCCGGTGGCGCGTGTCCCACTTTGACGCGCGTGCCCTCCCGGGGCCGTCGGCTTTGACGATGAGCTGGTTTCAGGAAGGGGAACGAGCATGGCGGCCATGAAGCCGCGGACGGGCGATGGCCCGCTCGAGGTGACCAAGGAGGGGCGGGGCATTGTCATGCGCGTTCCGCTCGAAGGCGGCGGTCGGCTCGTCGTCGAGCTGACCCCGGACGAGGCCGACGCGCTCGGTGACGCCCTCAAGAAGGTCGTCGGCTGACGCGGAAGCGACCATACCCTTTCGGTTGCCCCGGCATCTCATGAGGTGCCGGGGCAGCGGTTTGCCCGGACGTTTCCACGAATGGCCGTACGCCCCGCTCCGGATCCCGGTCCCGGTGCCGGGCCACCGGCTCAGCGCTTGACCGCGCAGAGCAGTCCGTCACCCACCGGCAGCAGCGACGGCAGCAGATCCTGGCTCTCGCGTACGGCGCGCAGCAGTTCCCTGAGGCGCAGCACCTCCGTCGGCTGCGGCCCCGAGTCCACCGTGCGGCCGTTGGCGAAGACGCCCTCGAAGACCACCAGGCCGCCCGGACGCAGCAGGCGCAACGATTCAGCGAGGTAGTCCATGACCTCCTGCCGGTCACCGTCGCAGAAGACGAGGTCGTAGCCGGCGTCGGCGAGACGGGGCAGCACGTCCAGGGCGCGGCCCGGGATGAAGCGGGCCCGGTTGCTGGCGAAGCCGGAGGCGCGGAAGGCCTGGCGGGCGAACTGCTGGTGCTCCGGCTCGGGATCGACGGTGGTCAGCACCCCGTCCGGGCGCATCCCGTGCAGCAGATGGATGCCGGAGACGCCGGTCCCGGTGCCGATCTCGGCGACGGCCTTGGCGTCCACGGAGGCGGCCAGCAAGCGCAGCGCGGCGCCCGCGCCGGGCGACACCGAGCGCAGCCCCGCCTCACGAGCCCGGTCGCGGGCCCAGCGCAGGACTTCGTCCTCGGCGACGTAGGCGTCGGCGAACGCCCAGCTCGTCTGCCGGTTGCCGGTAATGACCCTCTCCTTGCCCCGTGGTTGCCTGGGCGTGACTGTATCCGTTGGTGCCGGGAACCCGCAGATGGGACCGGGCGTTTAGAGGGGTGGAGACGCACCCGGGGGGACACAGTTGGATCACGAAGCCGAGCGGGCCCTCGAGCAACTGCTGACGCAGGGGACCGAGTGGTATCAGCCCAGATCAAATTCTCGTAAAACCGCTTATCCGGAGCTAACGGGCGAGGTGGCTATGGTAGGGGCTCCACTGGAGACAACCAGAGCCGACAGGGGAGGTGCGGCCGCGCCTGGAGATCGTGGGGGAGTGCTGCGGCGCTTCCTCGGATCGGCGGGCAGGCCGAGATCCGTGAACGACACTGCTGACCACAGCCACGCCGGCGACTACGCCCAGACCGCGACCTTTGCCACCGACGCGGACGGGCAGGCGTGGACTCCGCCCACCTGGGAGGAGATCGTCAGCACGCACAGCGGCCGCGTCTACCGCCTCGCGTACCGCCTCACCGGTAACCAGCACGACGCCGAGGACCTCACGCAGGAGGTCTTCGTCCGCGTCTTCCGCTCGCTGTCCACGTACACACCGGGCACCTTCGAGGGCTGGCTGCACCGCATCACCACCAACCTCTTCCTGGACATGGTCCGCCGCAAGCAGCGCATCCGCTTCGACGCCCTCGGCGAGGACGCGGCCGAGCGCCTGCCCAGCCGCGAGCCGTCACCCCAGCAGGTCTTCAACGACGCCCACTTCGACGCGGACGTCCAGCAGGCCCTCGACACCCTCGCACCGGAGTTCCGCGCCGCGGTCGTCCTGTGCGACATCGAGGGACTGTCGTACGAGGAGATCGCCGCGACCCTGGGCGTCAAGCTCGGCACCGTCCGCTCGCGGATCCACCGCGGCCGTTCCCAGCTGCGCAAGGCCCTCGCCCACCGCTCACCCGAGGCCCGCGCCGAGCGCCGCTCGTTCAGGGCCCGGGTCCCCGCTCTGGGAGGAGGGGGCGCGACCGCGTGAGTGGATCACTGCCCAAACCCGGCGAGGGGAGCCTCGCGGAACAGCATCTGGGAGACCGACTCGCCGCCCTGGTGGACGGTGAGCTCGGTCATGCGACGCGGGAGCGCGTTCTCGCGCATCTCGCCACCTGTCCGAAGTGCAAGGCGGAGGCTGACGCCCAGCGCCGCCTGAAGAACGTCTTCGCGGAGGCCGCCCCGCCCCCGCCCTCCGAGAGCTTCCTGGCCCGTCTCCAGGGGCTGCCCGGAGGTGATCCGGAGGACGGCGACAGCTCGCCGTTCGGCGGGGGAGGATTCGGAGGACTGTCGGGACGACCCGGCGCCACCGGAGCCTTCGGAGTAAGACGTGGCGAGCGCTTCGCGTTCGACTACGTCCCCGCCCGTCCGCACGCGGGGGTGCTTCCGCCCGCCGCGGGCCGGGGATTCCGCATCCATGACGTCAGCCGCCACGAGACCGACCGTTCGGCCTCGCGCGGCATGCGGTTCGCGGTCGTCGCCGCCGGGGCGGTGTCGCTGGCAGCGATCGCGCTGGGCGGCGTCACCACCGGCATGCCGGGCGATACCGACGCCCGCGGGGCCGGCAGCAATGTGACTCCGGCGCGCACGCCCGGCACGGGACCCGCGGTGCCGGAGAACCAGCGCCGCCGTGGCGTGGGTCCGCTGCTCACCCAGGAACAGGGACAGCGGACGACGGACGAGACCCCGGTCGTCCCGACCACCGCGTCCGCACCGCTGCTGCCGGGTATCCCTGCCCAGGTCCGGGAGGCGGCCCTGCACACGCTCACGGCGCCCGTGGTCGCCGGTGCCGCCGCGATGTCCCCTCTCATACGTCCGCTCAGCGCCACCCCGCCGCTCACCCTGACGTCCCTGCCCACCACCCCGGACCTCACCGCCTCCGGCCTCCCCGCCGCGTCAGCACCCACGCCCCCCAGCGCCACCCGCTGACCGGCGCCCTGCTGCGCGGCGCCCGAACCTGGTTGAATCCACAGACAGGTCGACGCGCCGCGCACCGCTGCCGGTCAGCTGTGGGGAGAGCGTTCTCCCTGCCGTCGCGCTTCAGAGTGAGTTCCAGGCGGTCCCCCGGGGCGGTGGGCGCGGGCCTTCACGATGAGAGGGTGACACCGATGACGGGGTGGGTCACCTACCGGTGTTGATCAGTTCCTCCGCGACCCGCTTGGCCTGACGGAAACCTCACAGAGACGCCCGCAAACCGCGGTCCACTAGGCAAACAACCCGGAAAACCGTCGACCCGCCCGCACCCGGAGCCCCCGGGACAGTACCGGTCGTACGGCATCCCCAGGTACCGTGGACCCGGCCCGGACCACGGAAGACCCGCACAGACCACCGAGGGCCGAGGACCGAGGACATCGCAAGGAGCTTCAGGTGTTCAATGACATAGGACCGCTCGAGCTGATCACGCTCGTTGTCCTCGCCGTGCTCGTCTTCGGTCCGGACAAGCTCCCGAAGGTCATCCAGGACGTCATGCGGACGGTGCGCAAGATCCGCGAGTTCTCGGAGAGCGCCAAGCAGGACATCCGCTCGGAGCTGGGCCCGGAGTTCAAGGACTTCGAGTTCGAGGACCTCAACCCCAAGACGTTCATCCGCAAGCAGCTGGACAACGACGAGCTGGGCCTCAAGGAGATCCGCAACGGCTTCGACCTGAAGAAGGAGATGGCCGAGGTCACCGACGCGGTGCACAGCGCGGACGCCTCGTCCTCGTCCTCCTCCGGTGGCCGGATCGACATGACCAAGAAGCCCGAGGAGCTCGGCAAGGACGACCGGCCGCCCTTCGACGCGGACGCCACCTGAGCCGTACGCCCCACCGGAAGGCGCCTGCCGAGCAGTTCAGCTCGCGGGCGCCTTTCCCGTCGTACGTGACGCGTTTCATATCCCGCCCTCCCCTCGTACGGCCCTGCCAGGGCCCTCGTACGGCCTGATGCCACCCCCCGTGCGCCCCGCGCACCGGGCGGTTTCCCCGCAGCTCGGAGCGGTGTGGCTATGCTGCCGAGTTGTTGTGCGGGCCGTACGCGAACCAGCGACGCCGCCCGAAGGGGGGCGGGCCGGTCCGGCCCGACGAGCACTAGTAGGAGGCGTCCGGCACATGGAGACGACGAGTGGGGCGGTCGCGCAGGCGCCGGCCGCGGAGGGTGGCCAGCAGGTTCCCTCCGCCCGGCGCACGGTCGACGGCTACCTTCAGGCGCCCTTCCCCTGGTACGGCCTTGACGAGGCGTTCACGGGGCCGCGCTGGCTGATGCAGGTCGGCACGTCGGCCGACGGAGCCGTCGAGCACGGCTCGATCGGACACGGTGACGAGCCCTCGGTGAAGAACGAGGCGGGCTCCACGGGAGAGCCGAAGGAGAAGTTCGCGGTCGTGGTGACCGTCGCCGCGAACCCGTCCCGCAGGAGCGCGGACGGCACCGGGCTGCTGGAGGCCACGTCGGTCTCCTCCGCCGCCTGGCTGGCCGGGGTGGGGCTGCTGTCGTTCACCTGGCCCGGCCAGATGGACCACTCGCTGCGCGACGACTGGCTGGACCAGCAGACCGAGACGGCCTGGACCCTGGCGGACGACCTCGAAGGACCCGACTGGTCCACCCTGTCCCTCCCGGTGGACGGCGTGCCCACGCCGTTCCATTACCGGGAGTCGGAGTTCGGCTGGGTGCTCGCGGGCTCCACGCAGGAGGGAGTGCACGTGGGGGCGTACGGGAGAGGCATGAGCGCGTACGGGCTCGGGTTCGCGATGATCAAGGACATCTCCGCGTACGCCTGACGCGAGGGGGCACCGAGGATCGGTCCGTGCGGTGCCCCACGACTGCTCTATCGGCCCAGTCGTCGCCGTACCCGCCGGACCTGGCGGTTGTCGGCGACCGCGTCGAGGAGCCGGCGGCCGGTGCCGGCCGCGTGGGCCGGGCCCTCCAGCCGCAGCAGGGTGCCGTCGCGGACGACGGCGTACGCGAGGGGGGCGTCCGTCTTCGGGAGGCCGACCGGGTGGCGTCCGGCCGGGAGCTTGAGACGGGCGGGCAGCCGCAGTACGGCCGTCGCCCCGCCGTCTTCTCCGGGCACCAGCTCGGCGTCCACTGTCAGGGCGGACACGGTGACCTTGAGGCGGGCCGGCACACCGGACGCGGTCGCCGCCACGTACGGCAGCGGCAACGACCGCTCCCCGCGCCCGGAGTTCGCCGCGGCCGCACCGGCGGTGTCGGAACCGAGCCTGCGCTGGCGCTGGTCCACGTCGAGGGCGAGCTGGCCGCTGCCCGTCCAGTACGGCAGCGCGAGCCGCCCGCCGGTCAGCGCCGGGCCCGCGGCCGGGGCCCCCGGGGTGCCGTCACCGGTCAGGCGGACCATGCGGTCGATGCCCAGCAACTGGACGTAGGCCCACACGTCGTGCACCCCGCGCTCCAACGGCCGCCCGCCCGCGAGCCGTTCCGGGTCGAGGAGCAGCCGCCCGGACGCGACGATCCGCGACCGCCCTTCCCCGTGGGGCTCGAGCCGTACCTCCAGGTCGCCCTCCGGGTACCACCAGTCCTCGCGGTCACGGTCCTTGACGACCAGTTCGGCGTACGCCAGCCGGAAGGGATCGCGCACCTCCCAGCCGTCCTCGGTCCCCGGCACCCCGGCCACCAACTCCGGGTCCAGCCACCGCTTCCCGTCCCGCTCGACGAGCATAAGCGGCTCGCCGTCCCCGCGCAGCAGGTCCAGCGTGACGTCGGCGACCAGCATGCCGTCCTCCCACCGCAGCCCGTCGACCGCGCTGCGGGCCTTGACCTCACGGACCCGCTCGGCGAGGGCCACGGCGCCGTCGAAGTCACCGTGTTCGAGAAGTTCGGCGCGCAGCCGGGACACGGCGGGCAGCCCCTCGCGTACGGCCGCCGGGAACTCCTCGATCGCCAGCTTCCGGGCCGCCTCGAACCGCTCCCGCTGTTCGGCCGGCTCCTCGCGGAGGATCTCGGGCTCGCGGGTGCGGGAGAGGATCTCGACGTGGTAGAGGCGGTGCAGGAGACGGTTCTGCAGCGCGTCGACGTCGCCGGAGGGGGGTGTGCCGTCCTTGATCTGGCGCACGATGGTGCGGCAGTTGGACCAGAAGCCGTGACGCGGGTTGAAACGGTGCTGGGTGTTGTTGCCGCCGTCGTCCCGCTTCATCCAGTAGTAGCAGGGGTAGTCGGCGAGGACCGAGATCCGCTCGGCCTTCAGGTAGGCCGCGCTGACGAACGCCAGGTCCTCCAGGATCCAGGGCCCCTCGGGGAACTGGAGACCGTGCTCCTCGACGAAGGCCCGCCGGAACATCTTGTGCGGCGACATGCTCTGCATGAGCTCGTCGTTCTCGATCGTGCAGGCGTCCACCGTGTGCCGGAACAGCCGTCGGGGCCGCACCATCGTGCTGGACATCTTGCCGAGCACCACATCGGCGTCATTGCGCCTGGCGTGCTCGTACAGCCGCTCCAGGGCCTCGGGCCCGAGCATGTCGTCATGGTCGACGAACTGGATGTACTCGCCCTTGGCGTGCCGCATGCCGAGATTGCGCGGTGCGCCCGGCCAGCCGGAGTTCGGCTGCGTGTGCACCTGGACGTTGGGATGCCCGGCGGCGATCTTCTCCAGCCGCGTCAGTGTGTCGTCCGTCGAGCCGTCGTCGACGTAGATGACCTCGTACTCGTCGGCGGGCAGGCTCTGCCCGAGCAGCGACGGCGCGCACTCGTCGACGTACTTCCCGGTGTTGTAGACGGGAACGATCACGCTGACTTTGACTCTCGGCATTCCACGGACCTTACCCGGCCCGTGAAATGCCTCCTGTCGCGTGCGTCTCAGAACTTGTTCCTCGGAGTGATCCCCAAAGACAGCCCCGAAAGCCCCCGCTGCCGTCCCCCGAGCTTCCCCGCGATGCCCCGCAGAGCCGCCCCCGCCGGAGAGTCCGGGTCGCTCAGGACGACCGGCTTGCCCTCGTCGCCGCCCTCGCGCAGGCGGACGTCGATCGGGATGGAACCCAGGACCGGGACCGTCGCCCCCGTGGTCCGGGTCAGGCCGTCCGCCACCGTCTGGCCGCCACCCGTGCCGAAGACGTCCACCATCTCACCGCAGTGCGGGCAGGGGAGACCGGACATGTTCTCCACCACACCGACGATCTTCTGGTGGGTCTGGACGGCGATGGAGCCGGCCCGCTCGGCCACCTCCGCGGCCGCCTGCTGCGGGGTCGTCACCACCAGGATCTCCGCGTTCGGGACCAGCTGGGCCACCGAGATCGCGATGTCGCCCGTGCCCGGGGGGAGGTCCAGGAGCAACACGTCCAGGTCGCCCCAGTACACGTCCGCCAGGAACTGCTGAAGGGCACGGTGGAGCATCGGGCCACGCCACACCACCGGCGCGTTGCCCGGGGTGAACATGCCGATGGAGATGACCTTCACGCCGTGCGCCGACGGCGGCATGATCATGTTCTCGACCTGGGTGGGACGGCCGTCGGCACCCAGCATGCGCGGCACCGAGTGGCCGTAGATGTCGGCGTCGACCACGCCCACCTTGAGGCCGTCGGCCGCCATGGCCGCCGCCAGGTTCACCGTGACCGAGGACTTGCCGACGCCGCCCTTGCCGGAGGCGACCGCGTACACGCGCGTGAGGGAGCCCGGCTTGGCGAAGGGCACCTCGCGCTCGGTCTGTCCGCCCCGCAGGGCCGTCGCCAGCTCCTTGCGCTGCTCGTCGCTCATCACGTCGAGCGTGACGTCGACGCGGGTGACGCCCTCGACGGCCGCGACCGCGTCGGTGACGCGTTGCGTGATCGTCTCGCGCATGGGACAGCCGGAGACCGTCAGGTACACGGTGACCGCGACCGCTCCGTCCGCGCCGATGTCGACCGACTTGACCATCCCGAGCTCCGTGATGGGGCGGTTGATCTCGGGGTCGTTCACCGTCGCCAGTGCCTCGCGCACCGCGTCTTCGCTAGCCATACGACGATGGTACGGCGGCCGTGGCCGCCCCCCGCACCCCCGTCAGTGGTCGTCTACGTCACGCCCGTGCGGCCGTTCTGCCGGGAATACGACATGCCCGTCGTGCTGCCGTGCCTCCAGCTCCTTCATCAGGTCCTGGAGCTCCGAGCGGATCCAGTCCCGGGTCGCCACCTCCCCGAGGCCGATCCTGAGCGAGGCGATCTCGCGGGTCAGGTACTCGGTGTCCGCGATCGACCGCTCGTTCTGCTTGCGGTCCTGTTCGAGGTTGACCCGGTCCCGGTCGTCCTGCCGGTTCTGCGCGAGCAGGATCAGCGGGGCGGCGTAGGAGGCCTGGAGGGACAGCATCAGCGTGAGGAAGATGAACGGGTAGTTGTCGAAGCGCAGGTCGCCGGGCGCGAAGATGTTCCACAGCACCCACGCGATGATGACGACCGTCATCCAGACGATGAACCGCCCGGTGCCCAGGAAGCGGGCGATCCGCTCCGACAGCCGTCCGAACGCCTCCGGGTCCCACTCGGGCAGCAGCCTGCGGCGCGGCGAACGGGGCTGGTCGAGGCGGGCGCGGGGACGGCTGGTCGCCGTGGCACCGGAGGGGGTGCGTTCCCGGGCGCCGGAAGGGGTGCGCTCGCGGTTCGGGGTGTCGCGCTCAGGCGTCATGGTGGGCCACCCCCTCCGCACCCTCCGCGTCGAACTCCGTCTCCCGCCAGTCCTCTGGCAGCATGTGGTCCAGTACGTCGTCCACGGTCACCGCGCCGAGCAGCGCCCCCGCCTCGTCGACCACGGGCGCCGCGACCATGTCGTACGTCGCGAAGAACCCGGCGATGACCGGCAGGGTCGCGTCCGGGTCGAGGGCCTGGAGGTCGTCGTCGACGAGTGCGCTGACGAGGGTGTACGGAGGGTCGCGCAGCAGCCGCTGGAAGTGGACCGTGCCGAGGTACTTGCCGGTCGGGGTCTCGTCGGGCGGGCGGCACACGTAGACCTGGGCGGCGAGGGCGGGGGAGAGGTCACGGTTGCGGACGCGGGCGAGCGCGTCGGCGACGGTCGCGTCCGGCCGCAGGACGATCGGTTCCGTCGTCATCAGACCGCCGGCCGTGTGCTCCTCGTAGGCCATCAGGCGCCGCATGTCGGCCGCGTCGCCCGGCTGCATCAGGCTCAGCAGCCGCTCCTGCTCCTCCGTGGGCAGCTCGGCGAGCAGGTCGGCCGCGTCGTCGGGGTCCATGGCCTCCAGGACGTCTGCGGCCCGTTCCTCCTTCAGCTTGCCGAGGATCTCGATCTGGTCGTCCTCGGGGAGCTCTTCCAGTACGTCGGCCAGGCGGTCGTCGTCGAGAGCGGCGGCCACCTCCGCGCGCCGCTTGGGGGAGAGGTGGTGCAGGACGTTGGCGAGGTCGGCCGCGCGCAGCTGCTCGAAGGTGGCGAGGAGGCTCTCGGCGCCCTGCCCCTGCTCCTCCAGCGTGAAGCCGGTGACGGCGGACCACTCGACGGTCAGCGCCTCGCCCTTGCGCCGGAACGCACCGCCCTTGCCGCCCTTGCGGACGAAGACGCGGTCGATCTCCCAGTCGCGGCGGGCCGGCAGGTGGTGCACCGACGCGTCGAGGACGGTGACCTGTTCGTCGCTCTCCACGAGCGTGACGCGCCGGTCGAGGAGCTCGCCGAAGACGAGGCGCTCGGTGGGGCGTTGTTCGAAGCGGCGGACGTTGAGCACGCCGGTGGTGATGACCTGACCGGACTCGATGCTCGTCACCCGGGTCATGGGCAGGAAGATGCGGCGCCGGGTGGACAGTTCGACGACGAGGCCGAGCACCCGGGGCGGCCTGCGCCCCACGCGCAGTACGACGACCAGATCGCGCACGCGGCCCACCTGGTCGCCGTTGGGATCGAAGACGGCGACACCGGCGAGGTGCGAGACGAAGATCCGGGGGGCTCCCGCTGCCATGACTGTGCTTCCTTTGCCTACGGGGTGTTTCGTTCGTCGTTCGTTGTCCGGATTGCCCGCTCGGGAGGGCTTAAGGCTAGCCCGTACCGATCGGATACGCCCTGGTGAGGGGTCCGGACGATCTGGCTCCGTCCGGGGCCCGGGGCCCCGGTACGCTGCCGTACGCCGCTGAAGGACCCTCGTCGGAAAGGCAGCCCCACCTGTGACCGCGATTCCCCAGGGCCGTGCCCGCAGGACCGTTGTGGTGGGCGCGATGTGCGCCCTGGTCGTGACGGGTACCGGCCTGACGGGCTGCAGCGAGGACCCCGACGCGGGCACCAACGGGGTCGGCAAACTGCCCGCCGACCAGATCCAGTCGAAGACGCGCGCGGCAGCCGAGTCCGCCGACGCGCTGCGTCTGTCGGGGAACGTGGTCACCAGCGGGCGTACGTACCGGCTCGACATGCGCCTGAGTTCCGACGGCGGCTCCGGATCGGTCACCGCGGAGGGGGCCACCTTCCAGCTGCTGCGGATCGGCAAGGAGCTGTATCTGAAGGCCGACGCGGGCTTCTGGACCCAGGCGGACGGAAAGGGCGACTCGGACGCGGCCGCCGACAAGCTCGACGGCAAGTACGTGAAGGTGCCGTCGGGCGACCCGGCGTACAAGAAGTTCAGCGGTTTCACGGACAAGGACGTTCTCCTCGACGGACTTCTGACGCTGCACGGCGGCCTGGACACCGACGGCCACCACGAGCAGGCGGGTACCCGCACGATCCGCATCACCGGTGACAAGGGCGACGGCGGCACGCTGGACGTCTCCCTGGAGGGTCAGCCGTACCCCCTGCGCCTGGCCCGGGCGGGCGGTGCGGGCACCCTGACCTTCTCGGCCTGGGGCAAGGACTTCCCCCTGACCGAGCCGAAGAAGGACGAGACCGTGGACTACGGCAAGCAGCTGCCGGCGTCCTAGCCGCGTTTGCGGCGCTTCACCAGCAGCCGGGGAAGTCCCGCGGGGATCGGCTCACGTGTGGTCGCCGGTGTGGGCAGCGGCGGTTCGGCCAGGTCGCCGTCGGGCAGCGGTGCCGTGACGCCGGTCGGTTCGAGCCTAAGCACCCGGCACTCGCGGGACCAACGGTCCGTCATGGCTTCGCCGTCGGGGGCGTTCAGCCGTTTCCCCTTGAGCTCGGCGACGGCCGCTTGCCATGCCTCGGAGCCGGGCGCGAGCTCCACGACCTTCGCCGTCCAGGAGACCAGCCGGCCGCCTTTGTCCTTGCTGCGGACGGTCACCTCGGCCGGGCCCCCGTCGGTCAGACCCGGGAGCGGCTGCTCGCCGGGCCCGTCGCCGACCAGGCACGCCGCACCCTCGTGCCAGACGTGCCACAGCGCGCGGGCCGGGCCCCCGGGCGCCTTGACCCAGACGAGGCCGGACTTCTTGGTGGCCTCCTCGACGAGGGCCCGGTCGAGCAGCTCACTTGTCATGAGGCCCACCCTAGAGCCAGCCGTTGCGCTTGAGGGTGCGGTGGATGCCCAGGCAGATGACACCGGTGATCGCCATGATCACGGGGTAGCCGAGCTTCCAGTGCGTCTCCGGCATGTAGTCGAAGTTCATGCCGTACACCCCGCACACCATCGTCGGTACGGCGATGATCGCGGCCCAGGACGTGATCTTGCGCATGTCCTCGTTCTGCGCGACGGACGCCTGCGCGAGGTTGGCCTGGAGGATGGAGTTGAGCAGCTCGTCGAAGCCGAGGACCTGCTCCTGGACGCGGGCCAGGTGGTCGGCGACGTCCCGGAAGTACTTCTGGATGTCGGGGTCCACCAGCCGCATCGGGCGCTCGCTGAGCAGCTGCATGGGCCGCAGCAGCGGGGCGACGGCCCGCTTGAACTCCAGCACCTCGCGCTTGAGCTGGTAGATCCGCGCCGAGTCGATACCGCGCGAGACCTTGCCGCCGCGTCCCGGGGTGAAGACCTCGGTCTCCACCTCGTCGATGTCGTCCTGCACCGCGTCGGCGACCGCGACATAGCCGTCGACCACGTGGTCGGCGATCGAGTGCAGGACCGCCGAGGGGCCCTTGGCGAGCAGCTCGGGGTCGTCCTGGAGGCGGTGGCGCAGCGCCCTGAGCGAGCCCTGGCCGCCGTGCCGGACGGTGATGAAGAAGTCCCGGCCGGTGAAGCACATGACCTCGCCGGTCTCGACGATCTCGCTGTTGGCGGTGAGTTCGTCGTGCTCGACGTAGTGGATGGTCTTGAAGACGGTGAACAGGGAGTCGTCGTAGCGCTCCAGCTTGGGGCGCTGGTGGGCCTGGACGGCGTCCTCGACGGCGAGCGGGTGGAGCCCGAACTCGCCTGCGATACCGGAGAATTCGGCCTCGCTCGGCTCGTGCAGGCCGATCCACACGAACCCGCCGTCCCGGCGCACCTGGCGCATCGCCTCGTGCGGGCTCAGCTGCCGGTCGGTCTCCACGCGCCGACCGTCGCGGTAGACCGCGCAGTCGACGACCGCGGAGGGCGTGGAGGGGTCCCGCGTCGCGTCGTACGCGCCGGTGTCCTTGCGCAGCGAGGGACGCGACGGACGCACAGCGGCGCGCAGGTCACGGATCATCGACATGGCAGGCTCCTTCGTGACGGGCAACAAAGGGCCCCGGCGACGGGTGGAACTACCCGGAATGAGGACGTCCTGCAAGGGGTATCCCCGCCCTTGAGGCAGGGGAAGGGTGTTTGGCACGTCCACAAAGCGGGGAGCACCGCACCATCGCGGTGGCGGACTTCGTTGCTGAAGTACTGATTCAGCTACTGCTACAGATCAGACAGATCAGGCAAAACGACGAAGTGCTCTTCCGCACGAAGACGCGAATGTGAAAGGCGGCGGTTGCCGAAAGTCACAGAGCTGCATCAGCGGCCGGAAGAACGAGTGGTACTACCAGGTCGACTTCGATCCATGACAGCCCCACCTCCTCCGGCCGGTCCCTCGTAAGGGACGATCCATTCCCGCAAGGGAGTCTCACAAAGCGTCGGGGCTCGATCGCGACGCTTCTGCGTGCTGCCCCGACGACCGGGCCAGAGTACCAGCAGGCCGAACTGTCAAGGCGCTGCTTTGCCCGGTACTGACGAGTTCTATGCTCGCGGCATGGCAGATGTTCTTCCTCTGGTCGAGGCCCGGTTGCGCAGCGCGCTGGGCGAGCCGGACGCGCGCGCGGCGGTCACCTTCCTCGGCACGGACCGCGTCGAGGTGCTCCGCTTCACCGACGGGGACGTCGTCCGCTACGCCACCCTCGGCATGTCGGCCCAGCCGATGGGCGACCCCACCGCGATGCTCGCCGACCCCGTCAAGGGCCCGCGTGCCGAGCTGCTCATCTCCGTACGGGGAGGGCTCGCCGACACCGACAAGGTGCTCCGCCCGCTCGCCGTGCTCGCCGCGTCCCCGCAGGTCGAGGGCGTGGTCGTGGCGCCGGGCGCCTCGCTCGACGTGGGTGAACCCCTGTGGCCCGGCGCCCCGTTCACCTCGGTCCTGGTCGCCGAGCCGGGCGGACTGGTCGAGGACCTGGAGCTCGACGAGCCCCTCGACCCGGTCCACTTCCTGCCGTTGCTCCCCATGACGCCGAACGAGGCGGCCTGGAAGCGCGTCCACGGCGCCCAGGCCCTCCAGGAGCGCTGGCTGACGAACGGGACGGACCTGAGGGATCCGTCCCGCAAGTCCGTCCCGCTGGAGTGACCCTCGCGTGAGCAAGGTCACCAAGTGGTGGCCGGAAGCCGTCAGTTGGCGAAGACGGCGACGCTGTCCTCGGTCGCGTGCCTCGGCTCCAGCTCCTCGGCCTCGTGGGTGAGCGCCTTGCGCCGTACGACGACCACGAGCGCGCCCAGCGCCGCGGTCACCGCCGCCACCACGAACGGGATGTGGATGTCGGTCCACTCCTCGATCTTCGGCGCGAAGTAGGGCGCCGCGGCCGCAGCGAACCAGCGCACGAAGTTGTAGCCCGCGCTCGCCACGGGCCGCGGGGCGTCCGACACGCCGAGCGCCAGCTCCGTGTAGACCGTGTTGTTCACGCCGATGAACGCTCCGGACAGGATCGTGCAGACGATGGCCGCCGTGTGATTGCCGTAGCCGAGGACGAGCACGTCGACCGCGAGCAGGACGAGGGAGCCGCCGAGCACCTTGAGCGAGCCGAACCGTTCCTGGAGGCGCGGCGCGGCGAACACCGAGAAGACGGCGAGCAGTACGCCCCAGGCGAAGAACACGGCGCCCGACTTGTACGGGGTCATGTCGAGCACGAACGGCGTGAAGGCCAGCACGGTGAAGAACGTGTAGTTGTAGAAGAAGGACGAGACCGCGGCCGAGGCGAGTCCGCCGTGGCCGAGCGCCTTGATCGGGTCGAGCAGGGACGTCTTGCGGGCCGGCTTCGGCTGCTCCTTCAGGAACACCGTGATGCACAGGAAGCCGATGGCCATCAGGAAGGCCGTACCGAAGAACGGGTAGCGCCAGCTGGCGTCACCGAGCAGGGCGCCGAGCAGCGGGCCGCACGCCATGCCGAGGCCGAGGGCGGACTCGTACAGCAGGATCGCCGCCGCGCTGCCGCCGGCCGCGGCGCCGACGATGACGGCGAGGGCCGTGGAGACGAACAGGGCGTTGCCGAGACCCCAGCCGGCCCGGAAGCCGACCAGTTCCTGGACCGAGCCCGAGGTGCCCGCGAGCCCCGCGAAGACCACGACGAGGGCGAGGCCGAGCAGGAGGGTCTTCTTGCCGCCGATGCGGCTGGAGACGAAGCCGGTGACCAGCATCGCGATCGCGGTGATCAGGAAGTACGAGGTGAACAGGAGGGAGACCTGGCTCGCGGTGGCGTCCAGGCCCTGGGCGATGGACGGCAGGATCGGGTCCACGAGTCCGATGCCCATGAAGGCGACGACGGATGCGCCCGCCGTCGCCCATACGGCCTTCGGCTGGCGCAGGATGCCGCCGGCTCCCGCATCGAAGGGGTCCATGGTCGTTCCTCCACTCCTGGGAGATAGTTGGTATATGCACATACTAAGTTAGGTCGGCTAAATAATGCAAGCTGCATCTAGTTCTTCCTGGTGAAGTCGGAGTGAACCCGTTCCCTCCGGACGGGTGATCGTCCTTGACGTGGCGGAGCGAGGGTAGGACCGTGGGGCTCTATGAGGGGCGAACCCAGTTGCCCGAAGTGTGGTGGCCGGGTCAGGGCTCCCGGACTCTTCGCCGATTCCTGGCAGTGCGACGTGCACGGGACGGTGCATCCGCTGCAGCCCGCGATCCCGCCGAGCGTCGAGGCCCTCGAGGTCGTGGTGCATCGCACGCAGGTACCGGTGTGGATGCCGTGGCCGCTGCCGGTCGGCTGGCTGTTCACGGGCGTGGTGTGCGCGGGTGACGACCGCAGCGGCGGTCGCGCCACGGCCGTGGCGTGCACGGGACCCGGACCGCTCGGCGGTGTCGGCGAGCTGATCCTCGTCGCCGAGGAGCTCGGCGTCGGCCTCGGTGCGCGCTACGCGGGCATCGACGGGCCGGATCCGGGACCGTACATGAGCGTGGAGAAACCGGCCCAGGCCAAGGTGCTCGCCGCCGGCCGGCCGACGCCGCTGTGGCACGTCTCCGGGGCGCCGGAGGACCGGGCGGTCTTCGCGGGGGAGGCGCTGGGGCTGTGGTTGTGGGCGGTCGTATGGCCCGAGCAGTCCGGGCTGCTGATGTACGACGAGCTGGTGCTGACGGATCTGCGGGACGCCGGGGCGGAAGTGGAACTGGTGCCCTGTGGGGCGCTGTCACCCCGACTGCTGAAGCCCTGACTGTAGGGGTTGTACCCCCGCTGCGGGTGTGACAGAGGAGCCGGAAAATCCGGTTATCCTTGAGCGTCCTCATCTGTTCCGTCAGCGTCTGGAGTCCGTGTCGTGCGTATCGATCTGCACTGCCACTCCACCGCGTCCGACGGCACCGACACGCCCGCCGAGCTGGTGCGCAACGCCGCCGCTGCCGGGCTGGACGTCGTCGCCCTCACCGACCACGACACCACCCGCGGGTACGGCGAGGCCATGGCCGCGCTGCCCGCGGGGCTGACCCTCGTCACCGGGGCCGAGCTGTCCTGCCGGATCGACGGGGTGTCCCTGCACATGCTGGCCTACCTGTTCGATCCCGAGGAGCCGGAACTGCTCGCCGAGCGGGAGCTGGTGCGGGACGACCGGGTGCCCCGGGCGCGCGCGATGGTCGCCAGGCTCCAGGAGCTGGGTGTGCCGGTCACCTGGGAGCAGGTGGCGCGGATCGCCGGGGACGGTTCCGTCGGGCGGCCGCATGTCGCCACCGCACTCGTCGAGCTCGGCGTCGTGCCGAGCGTGGACGCCGCCTTCACGACCGACTGGCTGGCCGACGGCGGCCGGGCCCATGTGCGGAAGCACGAGACCGACCCCTTCGAGGCGATCCGCCTGGTCAAGGGGGCGGGCGGGGTCACCGTGTTCGCCCACCCGGCCGCCAGCAAGCGGGGTCACACCGTCCCGGAGTCCGCGATCGCCGAGATGGCCGCCGCAGGCCTCGACGGCATCGAGGTCGACCACATGGACCACGACGAGGACACGCGCGTACGGCTGCGCGGACTCGCCGCCGACCTGGGGCTGCTCGTCACCGGCTCCAGCGACTACCACGGCAGCCGCAAGACGGTCGCCCTCGGCGAGTACACGACGGACCCCGAGGTCTACGGGGAGATCACGCGACGGGCGACGGGTGCGTTCCCGGTCCCCGGTACCGGCGGAGTCTGAGGCCCGACCCCGCCATCCATCACCCGGCGCCGCAGGCCCTGCCCGTGCCCGTGTCCGGCTCCGTGTTCCACCCCTTTCTGTAAGGCCAGTTCCGTCATGTTCGACGTCGCCGTCTTCGGCTCGCTCTTCCTCACCCTGTTCGTCATCATGGATCCCCCCGGGATCACCCCGATCTTCCTCGCGCTGACCGCCGGCCGGCCCGGCAAGGTGCAGAAGCGGATGGCCTTCCAGGCCGTCTGTGTGGCGGGCGGCGTCATCGCCGTCTTCGGGCTCCTGGGCCACCAGATCCTGAACTACCTGCACGTCTCCGTGCCCGCGCTGATGATCGCGGGCGGGCTGCTGCTCCTGCTGATCGCGCTCGACCTGCTCACCGGCAAGACCGACGAGCCGAAGCAGACCAAGGACGTCAACGTGGCGCTCGTACCCCTGGGCATGCCGCTGCTCGCGGGTCCGGGTGCGATCGTCTCCGTCATCCTGGCCGTGCAGAAGGCCCACAGCGTCGCCACGCAGGTCTCCGTGTGGACGGCGATCCTCGCCATCCACGTGGTGCTGTGGCTGGTCATGCGGTACTCCCTGCTGATCATCCGGGTCATCAAGGACGGCGGTGTCGTGCTGGTGACCCGGCTCGCGGGCATGATGCTCTCCGCCATCGCCGTGCAGCAGATCATCAACGGGATCACCCAGGTGATCCAGGCGAGCTGAACGCCCGTGGGGATGCGCAGAGCCCCCGCCCGGCGTCGATGCCGGGCGGGGGCTCTGAAGCTTGAGCGGTGATCCGCGTCTGTACAGTGGGGGTCATGAGGCCGAGGTGTCGGCCGGGCGGATCCAGAGTCGCTGTCCTATGGCGGCGGCCTGCTGAACGATCCGATTGACGGAGGCGGCGTCCACGACAGTGGTGTCCACGGGCGTGCCGTCGACGTCGTCGAGTCGCATGATTTCGAAGCGCATGGCTTCTCCCTTCGTCTGGTCATCCTCCTGCGGAGAATTACTGCGTACGTATGTAGTCAACGGGGTGCGTGTTACAAACATTCCCTACGCTAAAGAAATTTTTCGAACAGCTAACTACTGACCGGTAAGTGAGTCTTCGGAGACTCCTTGGGACCGGTTGTGTTCGCAGCGTGACCGCCGGGACAATGGAAGCGATGAACGACGACCTGGCGTCCCTGAGCGCCCGCATCGACCGCACCAACGAGCTGCTCACGCGCATGCTCGCCGAGGTGGCGAAGACGCCCTCGACGCATGCGATCTTCGTCGACGCGGGATATCTCTACGCGGCCGCGGGACGCCTCGCCGCCGGCACGGAGGACCGTCGCGCCTTCGACCTCGACGCCGAGGGCCTGATCGAGGCCCTCATCGACCGGGCGCGGACCATTTTCGCGGACAGCAGACTGCTGAGGGTCTACTGGTACGACGGCGCGAGACGCCGCATCCACACGGCGGAGCAGCAGACCATCGCCGAACTCCCGGACGTGAAGGTCCGGTTGGGCAACCTCAACGCCAACAACCAGCAGAAGGGCGTCGACTCGCTGATCCGCTCCGACCTGGAGTCCCTGGCCCGGCACCGCGCGATCAGCGACGCGGCGCTCCTCGGCGGGGACGAGGACCTGGTCTCGGCGGTCGAGGCGGCCCAGGGCTACGGCGCCCGCGTCCACCTGTGGGGCATCGAGGCACCGGAGGGCCGCAACCAGGCGGAACCGCTCCTGTGGGAGGTCGACAGCCAGCGCACCCTCGACCTCGAGTTCTTCAAGCCGTACGTCTCGCGGCGGGCCGCCGTCCCCTACGAGGCGACGGCCACCCGTCCCGCCCGCGACGACGTCCGGTTCGTGGGCGCGCAGATCGCCGCCAAGTGGCTCGCCGAGCGGGGGCGGGCGGCGCTGCAGGAACTCCTGCCCGGGCATCCCTATCTGCCGGGCTCGGTGGACCAGGACCTGCTGGTGGAGGCGGAGGGGCGCCTCCAGTACTCCCTGCGGGGGCAGGCGGATCTGCGCCGGGCGCTGCGGGACGGGTTCTGGGAGCACCTGCAGGGGCAGTACTGAGCGCTCAGCGGCTGATGGTGTCCCAGAAGTCGGCCAGGGCGTGGGCCGTGGGGAGGGGCTCGTCGGCGTTGGGAGAGTGGTCGGCTCCCGGGATCACCGTACGGCGGGCGCGCAGTCGTACGGCCATGTCGTCGAGGAGATGAACCGGCCAGGTGTCGTCCTGCGAGCCGGACAGGACGTGGAACGGCAGCGGGACGGCGGCGAGTTCCGCGACCAGGTCCGGCTCAGTGCACAACTGGCGGCCCGTCGCGAGGAGTTGGGCGGGTTTGTTGCCGAGCCAGCGGCGGCGCAGCTGTGCGATGTCCCCGATGCCCTTGGCGGGGCCGCCGACCTCCTCGGGCGGGCCCATGGCCAGGATCGCGTCCCACACCTCGGCCATCGTCATCACCCCGAGCGCGTCCCGCAGCAGCTTCACCCGCTGCCGCTGGGAGTCGGAGATCTGCGCGGGACCCGAGGAGAGGAGGGTGAAGGAGAGGAAGGGGGAGTGGTCGAGCAGTACGGCTGCGCGCGCGATCTGACCGCCCAGGGAATGGCCGACCAGGTGCAGGGGTGTGTCGAGGGCGGCGGTCTGGGCGAGCACGTCCCGCGCCAACTCGCCTCGTGCGTAAGCGGATTCGTCGGTCTCCGGGCCATCCGACTCGAACTGCCCCCGCCCGTCCGCGGCCACGACCCGGTACCCGCGCGCGGTGAGCGGCTCGTGGAGCAGTGTGAAGTCCTCCTTGCTCCCCGTGAATCCGGGCAGCAGCAGCGCGGTGCCCTTGCGGGCGACACCGGGGGCCACGGCCGACTCCACCACCGCGAACTCGCCGCGAGCGGTGCGCAGGCGGTGGACGCGGGCGCCGGGCGGCGGGGTGAAGACGGCTCGGGTGCTCACGGGGTGAGGGTATCGGGCGGGGGTGCCGAGGAGGCCGCGCGGGGCGCCTCAGGGGGTGTCGCGGGGGCGGTCGTCGGGCGGCTTTGTGTTCGTCGTGGCTTGGCGCGCAGTTCCCCGCGCCCCTTGGTGGGTGTGGCAGACGTCCGCCCTGACGAACCGTGCCCGGAACGCCGACGGCCCAGCCCCCAGGTGAAGGGGCCGGGCCGTCGGTGCGGGATCAGCTGTCCGCGGGCTCCGCGGCGGCCGTTTTGCGGGTCCGGCGGCGCGGTGCGGCAGCCTTCGGCTCCTGATCCGCCTGGGCCGGGATCTCCGCGGTCACCGCGGGCTCGGCGGCCTTGCGGGTGGTACGCCGACGGGGCTTGGCCTCGGTGGCCTCCGCCGTGTCCGTGGCGACCTCGGCGGTGGCCGCCGCGGCCTTGCGGGTGCGGCGCGGCTTGACCTCAGCGGTCTCCGCGGCGTCGGCCGCGGTCTCCGCCGGGGCCGCCGCGGTCTTGCGGGTGCGGCGCGGCTTGGTGACCGTGCCCTCCGCGGTGTCCACTGCCGCCTCGGCCGCCTTCGCGGTGCTCGCCGTCTTCCGCGTACGCCGGGGCTTGGCCACCTCGGCTGTCTCCGTCTCCGGGACCGCCTGGGCCGGGATCTCGGCGGTCACGGTGGCCACGGCGGGCTCGGCGACCTTGCGGGTACGGCGGCGCGGCTTGGCTTCGGTGGCCTCGGCCGTGTCCACGGCGGCCTCCGCGGCGGGGGCCGCGGCTGTCGCCTTGCGGGTGCGGCGCGGCTTGGCCTCGGTGGCCTCGGCCGTGTCCACCGGGGTCCCGGCGGCGGTCGTGGCCGCGGTCGCGGTCTTGCGGGTGCGGCGCGGCTTGGTGACCGTGCCCTCCGCGGTGTCCACGGCGGCTTCGGCGGCGGTCGTGGCCGCGGTCTTGCGGGTGCGGCGGGGCTTGACCTCAGCGGTCTCGGCCGCGTCCACGGCGGCCTCCGCTGCGGGAGCCGCAGCTGCCGCCTTGCGCGTCCGTCGCGGCTTCGCGACCGGGGCTTCCGCCGCCGGAGCGGTCTCGGCGACCGGGGCGGCCTCCGTGACCGGTGCGGCCTCGACGACCGTCTCCGTCGCGGCCGGCGTCTCCGCGGACCTGCGGGTGCGGCGGCGGCGCGGCTTGGCCGGGGTCTCGGTGTCGAGGGACGGGCTCTCCGCCGTCGTCACGGCGGTCTCCGCGGCCTCGGAGACGGCCGGCTCGACCGTCGCCGCTGCCGTGGTCACCGTGGTCGGCACAGCGTCGGACGCCCCGGCGCGGGTGCGGCGACGGCGGCGCGGGGTGCGGGTGGCGGTGGCGTCCTCGGTCGCGGTGGTCTCCGACGGGGCGACCGCCTCGGCGGGGGCGTTCGCGTCCAGCGGGGTCCCGTTGCGGGTACGACGGCGACGGCGCGGCGTACGGTCCGCGCTCTCGCGGTCGGCGGAGCGGGACTCGTCCCGGCCACCCCGTCCGCGACCCCGGTCACGGTCACCCCGGTCACGGTCACGGTCACCGCGGCCGCGCGCACCGCGTCCGCCCGTCTCGCCCAGGTCCTCGAGCACCTCCGCGTCGAGCCCCGCACGGGTGCGGTCGGCCCGCGGCAGGACACCCTTGGTGCCCGCGGGGATGTTCAGGTCCTCATAGAAGTGCGGGGAGGTGGAGTACGTCTCCGGCGGGTCGTTGAACTTGAGCTCCAGCGCCTTGTTGATCAGCTGCCAGCGCGGGATGTCGTCCCAGTCGACGAGGGTGATCGCGATGCCCTTGGCGCCCGCGCGGCCGGTACGGCCGATGCGGTGCAGGTACGTCTTCTCCTCTTCGGGGCACTGGTAGTTGATGACGTGCGTGACGCCCTCGACGTCGATGCCGCGAGCGGCGACGTCGGTGCAGACGAGCACGTCCACCTTGCCGTTGCGGAAGGCGCGCAGCGCCTGCTCGCGGGCGCCCTGGCCGAGGTCGCCGTGGACCGCGCCGGCCGCGAAGCCGCGCTGCTTGAGTTGGTCGGCGAGGTCGGCCGCGGTGCGCTTGGTTCGGCAGAAGACCATGACCAGTCCCCGGCCCTCGGCCTGCAGTATCCGCGCGACCATCTCGGGCTTGTCCATGTTGTGCGCCCGGTACACGTGCTGCTTGGTGTTCGCGACCGTCCTGCCCGCGTCGTCGGGCGAGGTGGCGTTGATGTGCGTGGGCTGCGACATGTAGCGCCGCGCGAGACTGATGACCGCGCCCGGCATGGTCGCCGAGAACAGCATGGTCTGGCGGCGGGCCGGCAGCAGGTTGATGATCTTCTCGACGTCGGGCAGGAAGCCCAGGTCGAGCATCTCGTCGGCCTCGTCGAGGACGAGCGCCTTGATGTGGCTGAGGTTGAGCTTCTTCTGGCCCGCGAGGTCCAGGAGCCGGCCCGGGGTGCCGATGACGACGTCGACGCCCTTCTTGAGGGCCTCGACCTGGGGCTCGTAGGCGCGGCCGCCGTAGATGGCGAGAACGCGGACGTTGCGTACCTTGCCCGCGGTCTGCAGGTCGTTGGTGACCTGTGTACACAGCTCGCGCGTGGGGACGACGACGAGCGCCTGCGGGGCGTCGGTCAGGTCCTCGGGCTTGGCGCGGCCGGCCTCGACGTCGGCGGGGACGGTGACGCGCTCGAGGAGCGGGAGGCCGAAGCCCAGCGTCTTGCCGGTGCCGGTCTTGGCCTGGCCGATGACGTCGGAGCCCGAGAGGGCGACCGGGAGCGTCATCTCCTGGATGGGGAAGGGGTTGATGATGCCGACGGCTTCGAGGGCCTCGGCCGTCTCGGTCAGAATCCCGAGATCGCGGAAAGTCGTAGTCAGGGTGCTGCCTCTTCTGTGTGCGCGGTGCGAGGCGAGCGCGGGGTGTCGTCTACCGTGCTGGGGACGTCGGCTGCCTTACGGGCTAAGCCGTATGGCACGGGACCACTGCCGACGCTCTAGCGCTCGTACCGCTGAGGGTCCCCCTCCGAACTCCGTACGCACTGTGCCGTACGGGCGAGGAGGGCTGTCGGGTCGGAGCCGATCGGGCCTCCGACCGGGCATCCTCATACGTGCGGCCTGTCGAGGTACGGCGCACTCATGAAGTGGCGCACTCATGAAGGACTGTCGTACCAGCAGGCGCATTACCACCATACCCCGGATTCGCGCACATGTGATGGCCGATTTGGTCACGTAGTCGTCGTCACACTGATTGAGCTGGACCTTACGCCGTCCGGAGAGCGGGCTATTGTGCGCTTCATGACGACCTCTGACAAGCCCGACAACGTCTCCGAGACCGCTGCCGAACCCACCGGCGTCGCCGCCCAGGACTGGACGAAGGCCTCCGCCGACCCGCAGTACCGAGCCGCGGTCGTCGACCTGCTCGGCGCGCTCGCGTACGGCGAACTGGCGGCCTTCGAGCGGCTCGCGGAGGACGCGAAGCTGGCGCCCACGCTGTCGGACAAGGCGGAGCTGGCGAAGATGGCGTCGGCCGAGTTCCACCACTACGAGAAGCTGCGCGACCGGCTGACGGAGATCGGCGAGGAGCCGACGCTCGCGATGGAGCCGTTCGTCGCGGCACTCGACGGCTTCCACCGGCAGACGGCTCCGTCGGACTGGCTCGAGGGGCTCGTCAAGGCGTACGTCGGCGACTCGATCGCCAGTGACTTCTACCGGGAGGTCGCCGCCCGGCTCGACACGAACTCGCGCGAGCTGGTGCTGGCCGTCCTCGACGACACCGGGCACGCCGGGTTCGCCGTCGAGAAGGTGCGGGCGGCGATCGACGCCGATCCGCGCGTGGGCGGGCGACTCGCCCTGTGGGCACGGCGGTTGATGGGGGAGGCGCTGTCGCAGTCGCAGCGGGTCGTCGCGGACCGGGACGCGCTGTCGACGATGCTCGTCGGGGGCGTCGCGGACGGGTTCGACCTCGCCGAAGTGGGGCGGATGTTCTCCCGGATCACCGAGGCGCACACCAAGCGGATGGCCGCACTGGGCCTGGCGGCGTAGTGCCCGAGGGGCGGGGGCCCGGGACGCCGGTCGACCGCGGGTCGTCCGTGGCCGGTCGGCGGTTCCCCGCGCCCCCGGTGGGTGTCGTCTAGGCGGTTGCTGATCGGCGGAGTCTGCCTGACGGCCGCAGGAGCAGGGAAAGCGACGCCACCGAGACCACCGCCGCGCCCAGGAGGATCAGCAGGATGTTGCCGGGGTCCAGCGCGGTGTGGGTCACGAAGGCGCCGAAGAGGGCGCCCGCGGTGCCCGTCGCGAGGACCAGGGAACGGGTCGGCAGTCGGTGGGCGAGACGGTGTGCCGCCGCCCCCGCCAGCACGAGACCGAGCAGAGCGGAGCCGAGCGCTTCGATCAACATCATGGGGTCCCTCCCACACGGCCACACTGCGCATTACGGTCGTAGCCCGTCATACCCGTGACCTGCGGAATGCAATCCTCCCCGAGGTGCTGTTCGTGCTCCATCCGTGGAGGAAAGTCCGCCCACCACACGAAGAGGGGCCCGGCGACTTCCGGTCGCCGGGCCCCTCTTCGTCTGTCCGCCTACAGCGCGCCGAAGCCCACCTTGCGCGGAGCCGGCTCGCCGAGCTCGACGTACGCGAGACGGTCGGCCGGGACGAGGACCTTGCGGCCGTGCTCGTCCACCAGGCTCAGCAGCTGAGACTTGCCGGCCAGCGCCTCCGACACCGCCCGCTCGACCTCCTCGGCGCTCTGACCGCTCTCCAGAACGATCTCGCGGGGCGCGTGCTGCACGCCGATCTTGACCTCCACGGCTATGTCCCTCCGACGGTCAGTGAAGTGCGCGACCTTCCGCGCCGTACCCAGCACACATTAGCCCGGTGAGGGGACGTACACGTTGCGCGCAAGAACGCCAACAGCGAACAACGCACGGGAACAAACGACCCGCACGCGCGCGTGCGGGTCGTTGGGTGATCCCTGGGAAGATCCCTCAGGGGCCCTGAGGGATCCTGAGGGCCCTTGAGGGTGCTCCGCGGCTAGTGGTGCTCGGTGCCGTGCAGCGGGAATCCGGCGATGCCCCGCCACGCCAGCGAGGTCAGCAGCTGGACCGCCTGGTCGCGGGGGACGCTGCGGTCGCTGTGCAGCCAGGAACGGGCCACCACCTGCGCGAGACCGCCGAGGCCCGACGCGAGCAGCATCGACTCCGCGCGCGAGAGGCCGGTGTCCTCGGCGATGACCTCGGAGATCGCCTCGGCGCACTCGACGGTGACCTTGTCGACGCGCTCGCGCACGGCGGGCTCGTTCGTCAGGTCCGACTCGAAGACCAGGCGGAAGGCGCCGCCGTCGTCCTCGACGTACGCGAAATAGGCGTCCATGGTCGCCCGTACGCGCTGCTTGTTGTCGGTCGTCGACGCGAGCGCGGCGCGCACCGCCTGGATCAGGGACTCGCAGTGCTGGTCCAGCAGGGCGAGGTACAGGTCGAGCTTGCCTGGGAAGTGCTGGTAGAGCACCGGCTTGCTGACGCCGGCCCGCTCGGCGATGTCGTCCATCGCGGCCGCGTGGTAGCCCTGTGCCACGAAGACTTCCTGCGCGGCGCCCAGCAGCTGGTTCCGTCGGGCACGGCGCGGCAGGCGCGTCCCCCGCGGGCGTGCTGCCTCTGTCTGCTCGATGGCTGTCACGCCGCCTCCCAATGTCGTCCACATGCGGTGTGCGCCGCGCCGCCATCGTACTTTTCGGTAACCCTGCTGTGCGCGGTGAGCGCGCAGAATTTCACGGACCGGACGGTGACGAAAGTCGCGCAAAGGTTTCAAACGGGCATCTAGCGGGCACAGGCCGTCCCGGTCCCGCTCGGTAACCCCCCGATGAGCGCTTTGTCGGCTGCGTCAGTCGGCTGCCTCCAAATGTGCCGAGGTCACCGGTAGTCGTCCTCGTCGATCGAGACGACCCGTGCCTGTTCGACCAGGTCGGCCTCGTTGGCCCGGCCGGGGTCGACGCCGGTCAGCGGGTCGTCGCGGTGGGGTGTGACGTCGGCGCGCTGCTCGGCGGCGTCGACCTCGGGGGCCTCGACGTCGAGCTCGTCGGCGTCCTCCTCGTTCTCCAGGGCCTCGAGCGCTGCGAGGGCCTCGGGGTCGGTGGGGTCGTAGGCCATGGTGGGCTCCCTTCCTAGAACGTCCCTGATGTACACAGGGGGCCACATCCGGGTGCCCTGCGTACGAGCCTAGGAGACACACGATCTGGACGCCATGCGATCTGCGTGCCGCACGGCGCCTTCCGCACCGCGCACACCTCGCACATGTGCCCTGTGATGGCGAACACATGAACCACAGCGTGATCGTCTCGTAACATTGCCGCATGCCTTCGACCGAGCTGCCCTTCGTGCCGCCCGCCACCGTCCTTCCGAAAGTGGCACCCGTCAGGGTCGGTGAGGGCGAGCGGCTCAGGTCGGTGGGACTGCCGGGGATCACTCTGACGGTGCGTTCGAGGCCACCCGCGCGCGAGGGGCTGCCGCCCGCGTTGTACGTCCATGGCCTCGGCGGTTCCTCGCAGAACTGGTCGGCGTTGATGGAGCAGCTGGAGAGCGACGTCGACGGCGAGGCCGTCGACCTGCCGGGCTTCGGGGACTCACCGCCGCCGGACGACGGCAACTACTCGATCACCGCCCACGCGCGTGCGGTGATCCGTTTTCTCGACGCGTCCGGCCGCGGTCCCGTCCACCTCTTCGGGAACTCCCTCGGCGGCGCGGTGTCCACGCGCGTCGCAGCGGTGCGGCCCGACCTGGTGCGCACCCTCACGCTCGTCTCGCCGGCCCTCCCGGAGATCCGCGTCCAGCGCACCGCCGTGCCCACGGGGCTCCTGGCACTGCCGGGCGTGGCCGGTCTCTTCACCCGCTTCAGCAAGGACTGGACGGCCGAGCAACGCGTCCGCGGGGTCACGGCTCTCTGCTACGGCGATCCCGGACGGGTCAGTCCCGAGGGTTTCCAGCAAGCCGTCGAGGAGATGGAACGGCGGCTGCAACTGCCGTACTTCTGGGACGCGCTGACGCGTTCCGCGCGCGGGCTGGTGAACGCGTACACGCTGGGCGGCCAGCACGCCCTGTGGCGCCAGGCCGAGCGTGTGCTCGCCCCCACGCTGCTCGTCTACGGCGGTCGTGACCAGCTCGTCGGCTTCCGCATGGCCCAGAAGGCGGCCCGCGCCTTCCGCGACTCCCGCCTGCTGACCCTGCCGGAGGCGGGGCACGTGGCGATGATGGAGTACCCGGAGACGGTGGCGGGGGCGTTCCGGGAGTTCACCGCGGACAAGGCGGCCATGGCCGAGGGGGCTTCCGACGGTTCTGTGGGAAGCTCTGACCGGCGTGACGGCTCCGTGGGCACCTCCGGTGGGGGAGCCTCCGGTGGCGGAAGAGACGCCGCAACGGCTTCCGGCGACGGGGCCGACACCACCATCGTGGGGAGCTGAGGCGCGGCGTGGGACGCCACAGTCGACGCGGGCCCGCTCCCAAGAAGGGGCCTGACAAAAGCAGTTCCGGCAAGGACGGTCCGGGCCAGGCGGGCGCCACGGGACCCGCCGCGGAGCCGACGGGCCGGGAACGGACGCCGTCTTCCGCCGCTCCGGCGCCGCGGCCTGCACGGCCGGGGGGCCGGAGCCCCGAGTACGCGTCACCGGCCGCTGGACCAGGGAACGGCGCTGCCGGGCGCCGGGTGCCCGCACCGGGCAGCCCGCGGCTGCCGGACCGGACGCCTGCGCGCGGGGTTCCTCGGGTTCCGGACGGGACGCCGGCGCGTGGGGTTCCTCGGGTTGGGGATGGGGGGACGACCGGGCTTGGCTCCGCTCGGGTTTCTGATGGCACGCCTGCGCGTGGGGTGCTGCGGCTGCCGGACGGTACGCCCGCGCGCGGAGTCCCGCGTGTGTCCGACGGCCCGTCCGGCCAAGGTGTGCGGCGGTTCCCGGACGGTACGCCCCCGCGCGGAGTTCCGCGGCTTCCCGACGGCACCCCCGCCCAGGGTGTGCCCCGCGTCCGTGGTGGGCATCCCGAGCAGCGTGAATCCGGGGGCGCCTGGGGGGAGTTGAGCGGTCAGGAGCCGGGCGGGCACGCCGCCGGGCCCGGGGCCGCACTGCCACGGCAACGGCAGGGCCCGCCGGGATCGCGGTCGGGGCCACGCCAGGACTACGTCGACGCCTTCGCCGGCGATGTCGACCTCTTCGCGCCCGGCGGTCCCCGCGGCCCCGTTCCCGCGAACGGTCCCGTCGGGGGGCCCGGAAGGCCCACCGCCGCGCATCCGTCCGCCGCACACCCCTCCGATCCGTACGGTTCCGTCACCGACCGGCCCGGCGACGCCGACGTCCGCACCGACGAGGACGCCCGCCCCGACTCCGGTGACGCGCCGTCGGACGACCAGCCGCCGGCGGCCAAGGGCGGCAAGGGCCGGGCGTTCACCGGCATCGCGGCCGCCGCCGTCGTCACCGTGCTCGCCGTCGTCGTGGCCGGACAGGTCACCGACGGACGCGGCACCGCCTCGGGCGCGCAGTCGGCGACCGACCAGGCACGGGACGCCCGGGACGCTGCCACGGGCGCGGTGGGACAGCCCTCGGCGTCGTCCCCGGCCGTCGTGGCGCCGCTGACGTACGAGCAGAAGATGGACACCAAGTACCCGCTCAGCGCCAAGCTCGACGGCTCGGGGAAGTTCGACGCGGTCCAGGGGGTCGACAAGGCGCCCGGCAAGGGACAGAAGTACACCTACCGCGTGGACGTGGAACAGGGCCTAGGACTCGACGGCGCACTCTTCGCCGAGGCCGTGCAGAAGACGCTCAACGACGACCGCAGCTGGGCCCACGACGGGGCCCGCACCTTCGAGCGTGTCTACTCCGGCAAGCCCGACTTCGTGATCACCCTCGCCAGCCCCGGCACCACGGCCGACTGGTGCGCCAAGTCCGGCCTCGACACCACGGAGGACAACGTCTCGTGCGACTCGGCCGCCACCGAACGCGTGATGATCAATGCCTATCGATGGGCGCAGGGATCAACCACATACGGTGATCAGATCCATGCGTACCGGCAGATGTTGATCAACCATGAAGTCGGCCACCGCCTGGGCTACTCCCATGTGACCTGCGACAAGAACGGCGAGCTCGCGCCGGTCATGCAGCAGCAGACCAAGTTCCTCGACCACGACGGGATCCACTGCCGGGCCAACCCCTGGGCGTACCCCGGCAGTTGACAGGCGGGCACATATGTCACATTGACATGTGTTGATCGGTCGTACATATTGCTGCGCATGTGGTCTAGTCATGCCGTCGAGAGCAGCGCCGCCATCGAGCTGGCGCTCATCGGTGTGACCCCGCTCTGCGTGGCCGACATTCTCTGTCGCTGACGCCCGCCCTCAGGCGCGCGCGTCGCGAATCCCTCAAGTCTCCGTGACCCGAGTCACGGCTCTCTCGACGACCCGACGCCGGGGCGGACGTCTGTCCATGTTCGTCTCACCCTTCGTCAATCCGTCTCGCCATTCGAGACTCACACTCGAGAGGTCGTCTCCGATGCGTCAACCGTCCCTCACAGCGCGCCGCGTGGCCGCGGTATCCGTAAGCCTGGTTCTGGCAGCGGGCGCCGCCGCCTGTGGCCCTGAGGACAACGATGCCAAGAGCTCGGGCGGCGACTCCACGCCCCACAAGGGCGGCACCCTGACGGTCCTGAACTCCAATCCGCAGCAGGACTTCGACCCGGCCCGCCTGTACACCTCCGGCGGCGGCAACGTGCCCTCCCTCGTCTTCCGCACCCTCACCACCCGCAACCGCGAGAACGGCGCCGCCGGCGCCAAGGTCGTCCCCGACCTCGCCACCGACACCGGGCGCCCCAGCAAGGACGCGACCGTGTGGACGTACACCCTGAGGAAGGGCCTCAAGTACGAGGACGGCACCGCGATCACCTCGGCCGACATCAAGTACGGCATCGAGCGCTCCTTCGCGCCCGAACTCTCCGGCGGCGCGCCCTATCTGCGGGACTGGCTGGTCGGCGCGGCCGACTACCAGGGGCCGTACAAGGACAAGAAGGGACTCGCGGCGATCGAGACGCCGGACGACCGCACCATCGTCTTCCATCTGAACAAGCCCGAGGGTGAGTTCCCGTACCTGGCCACGCAGACGCAGTTCACGCCCGTCCCGAAGGCCAAGGACACCGGTACGAAGTACGAGGAGCACCCCGTCTCGTCCGGCCCGTACAAGGTCGTCACTAACGAGAACGACGGCGAGCACCTGGTCCTGGAGCGCAACAAGTACTGGTCGACGGCGCTGGACCCCGAGCGCAAGGCGTACCCGGACCGGATCGACGTCAAGTCCGGGCTCGACTCCTCGGTGATCAACCAGCGGCTGTCGGCGTCCCAGGGCGCGGACGCGGCCGCGGTCACCACGGACACCAACCTCGGCCCGGCCGAGCTCGCCAAGGTGACCGGCGACAAGGAACTCGCCTCCCGCGTCGGCACCGGGCACTTCGGCTACACGAACTACATAGCGTTCAACCCAACGGTCAAGCCGTTCGACGACGTCAAGGTGCGGCAGGCGATCTCGTACGCCATCGACCGCTCCTCCGTGGTCAACGCGGCCGGCGGCAGCGCGCTCGCCGAGTCCGCCACCACCTTCCTGCCGAACCAGAAGTCCTTCGGCTACGAGCCGTACGACCTCTTCCCGGCGGGCGCTACGGGTAACGCGGCGAAGGCCAGGGAGCTGCTGAAGGAGGCCGGTCACCCGAACGGGCTCACGGTCACCCTGACGCATTCCAACGCCAAGGACTTCGAGACCAGCCCCGAGATCGCGACCGCGATCCAGGACGCGCTCAAGAAGGCCGGCATCACGGTCAAGCTCCAGGGCCTGGAGGAGAACGACTACTCGGACACGGTCCACAGCGTGAAGACCGAGCCCGGCTTCTTCCTCGCCCACTGGGGTGCCGACTGGCCCTCCGGCGGCCCTTTCCTGGCCCCGATCTTCGACGGCCGGCAGATCGTCAAGGACGGCGCCAACTTCAACACCGGCCTGCTCAATGACGAGTCGGTCAATGACGAGATTGACGCGATCAACAAGTTGACCGATCTTGACGCTGTCGCCAAGAGGTGGGGTGCACTGGACAAGAAGATCGGTGAGCAGGCCCTGACCGTGCCGCTGTTCCACCCGGTCTACAAGCGCCTGGTCGGCAAGGACATCAAGAACGTCGTGATCAGCGACTGGACCGGTGTTCTGGACATCTCGCAGGTCGCGGTCAAGTAACCCGATGAGCGAGGCAATTGTCGCCGCCGAGGTCCCCGGGGCAACCGTCCCGGGGGTCTCGGGGGCCCGTCAGTTCTGGCGGCGGCTGCGGGCGCAGCGCGCCGCCATGGTCGCGGCGTCGGTCGTCGCACTGCTGGTCCTGGTCGCCCTCGCGGCGTCCCTGCTCACCGCGCTGGAGGGCCAGGACCCCACCACCTACCACCCCGCCCTGATCGACTCCGCGCGCGGAGGCGTGCCCATCGGGTCCTTCGGGGGCCTCAGCGGGGACCACTGGCTCGGCGTCGAGCCGCAGACAGGGCGCGATCTGTTCGCGCGCCTGGCCTACGGCGCCCGCGTGTCGCTGGGCGTCGCACTGGCGGCGACCGTGATCCAGGTCGTCGTGGGGGTCGTGATGGGGGTCGCCGCCGCGCTCGGCAGTGGATGGGTTGATCAACTGTTGAGCCGGATCACCGACATCTTCGTCGCCATGCCGTTGATGATCATGTCGTTGGCGCTGCTCGCGATCGTCCCCTCCAGCTTCCCGCGAACCGTTCTGGTCACCCTCGTCATCGGGTTCATCGCCTGGGGCAACATCGCGAAGATCGTGCGGGCCCAGACCCTGACCCTGAAGGGACTCGACTACGTCTCGGCCGCCCGGCTCAGTGGCTGGAACACCTGGCACATCGCCCGCCGGGAACTGCTGCCGGGGCTGGCCGCACCGGTCATCACCTACGCCGCGATCCTCATGCCGGTCAACATCAGCGTCGAGGCCGCCCTGTCGTTCCTCGGCGTCGGCGTGAAGCCGCCGACGCCGTCCTGGGGCCAGATGCTCACCGCCGCGGACGTCTGGTACCAGGCGGCCCCGCAGTACCTGCTGCTGCCCGCGAGCGCGCTGTTCGTGACCGTCCTCGCCCTCACCGTCCTCGGCGACGGTGTCCGCACCGCCCTCGACCCGCGCGCGGCCTCGCGGCTGAGCGTCGGTACCGGCCGCCGGCGCGAGGCCAAGGCCGGCAAGGAGGAAACCGCATGAGCGGCTTCGGTGGCTTTCTGCTCCGTCGTGCCGTCGGCACCGTGATCACCCTGCTGGCCATCTCGGTGATCGTCTACGTCGTCTTCTACGCCACCCCCGGCAACGTCGCCCAGATCACCTGCGGCCCACGCTGCTCCCCGGAGCAGGTGCACCAGGTGGCCCAGCAACTCAGGCTCGACGACCCGCTGTGGGTGCGGTACTGGCACTTCCTGCAGGGCATGGTCGCCGGCCAGGACTACTCCACGGGCACCTCGGTGGAGCACTGCGCGGCGCCCTGCCTCGGGCTGTCGTACCAGACAGACCAGCAGGTCCTGACCCTCATCCTGACGAAGCTCCCGGTCAGCCTCTCGCTCGTGTTCGGCGCGATGGTGCTCTGGCTGGTCCTCGGCGTCGGCACCGGAGTGCTCTCGGCGTGGCGACGCGGCAGGTTCACCGAACGGGTGCTGACCGCCTTCACGCTGGCGGGCTGGGCGACCCCGGTCTTCGTCATCGGCCTGGTCCTGATGATCGTCGTCTGCGGTGAACTGCAACTGCTGCCCTTCCCGCAGTACGTGAACCTCACCGACGATCCCGAGCAATGGGCGTGGAACCTGCTGCTGCCCTGGCTCTCGCTCGCCCTCATCGAGGCCGCCGCGTTCGCCCGCCTCACCAGGGCGGCCATGCTGGAGACGCTGGCCGAGGACCACATCCGCACCTTCCGCGCGTACGGCGTCGCCGAGCGGGCCGTCGTGGGACGGCACGCCCTGCGGGGCGCCCTGGCGCCGGTCATCGCCCTGAACGCCAACAACGTCGGCTCGGCGATCGGCGGAGCCGTCCTCACCGAGACCCTCTTCGGCCTTCCGGGCATCGGCCAGGAACTGGTCCACGCCGTCAATGTCGTCGACCTCCCGGTCGTCGTCGGCATGGTCCTGGTGATCGGCTTCTTCGTGGTGCTCGCCAATGCCCTCGCGGACGTCCTGTACGCGGTGGCCGACCGACGGGTGGTGCTCGCATGAGTCTCGTCCATGTCACGGACCTGACCGTCGCGTTCGGCGACCTGCGTGCCGTCGACGGCCTCTCCTTCCGCCTGGAGCGGGGCGCCGCCCTCGCCCTGGTCGGCGAGTCGGGCTCCGGCAAGTCCACGGTCGCCTCGGCCCTGCTCGGGCTGCACCGCGGCACGGGCGCGCGCGTGGGCGGCTCGGTCGAGGTCGCCGGGGTGGACGTACAGCAGGCACCGGACGACGAACTGCGGCGGCTGCGGGGCGCCGGGGCCGCGATGGTCTTCCAGGACCCGCTGACGTCCCTGGACCCGTACTACGCCGTCGGCGACCAGATCGCCGAGGTGTACCGCGTGCACACGCGTGTGTCGCGACGAACGGCACGCGCGCGTGCGGTGGAGGTGCTGGACCGGGTCGGCATCCCGGACGCCGTACGGCGATCCCGGTCCCGTCCGCACGAGTTCAGCGGCGGGATGCGCCAGCGCGCTCTCATCGCGATGGCACTGGCCTGTGGGCCCGACCTGCTGATCGCCGACGAGCCGACGACCGCGCTCGACGTGACCGTCCAGGCACAGATCCTCGACCTGCTGCACACGCTGCGCCAGGAGACCGGCATGGGCCTGCTGCTCGTCACGCACGACGTGGGCGTCGCCGCCGAGAGCGTCGACGACGTGCTCGTCATGCGGCACGGTCGCGCGGTCGAGCAGGGACCGGTCGGCGCGGTGCTCGGGGCCCCGGGGGAGGCGTACACACGCGAACTGCTCGCCGCCGTACCGCGCCTGGACGCGCCGCGGGCACCCTCCCGGGCATCAGGCGAGGTGGTCCTCGAAGCGAAGGGCCTGCGGCGCGAGTTCGGCCGCGGCAGGAAGGCCTTCGCGGCCGTCGACGACGTCTCGCTGACCGTCCGCCGGGGCGAGACCCTCGGCGTCGTCGGCGAGAGCGGCAGCGGCAAGACGACGCTGGGACGGATGCTGGTCGGGCTGCTGGAGCCGACGGCGGGGGAGGTCCGTCACGACGGCCACGCGCGCGGGGGCGTGAACCCGGCCGTGCAGATGGTCTTCCAGGACCCCGTGTCCTCCCTCAACCCCCGCCGCAGCGTGGGCGAGTCCATCGCCGACCCACTGCGCGCGCGTGGCGAGCGGGACGAGAAACGGATCAGGGGGCGTGTGACCGAACTCCTGGAGCGTGTGGGGCTCGAAGGGGCGCACTACGACCGCTACCCGCACGAGTTCAGCGGCGGCCAGCGCCAACGCGTGGGCATCGCCCGGGTCCTCGCGGCCGACCCGCGCGTCATCGTCTGCGACGAACCGGTCTCCGCGCTCGACGTCACCACCCAGGCCCAGGTCGTGGCCCTGCTCGGCGAGTTGCAGCGGGAACTCGGACTCGCGCTGGTCTTCGTCGCGCACGACCTCGCCGTCGTACGCCAGGTCAGCGACCGCGTCGCCGTGATGCGGCGCGGCCGGATCGTCGAACAGGGCCCGGCCGACGAGGTCTACGACAGCCCGCAGGACCCGTACACCCAGCAGTTCCTGGCCGCCGTACCGGCGCTCGACCCGCGGATCGCGGCCCGGCGCCGGGCGGAGCGCCGGGAGGTGGCCGCGACCTGACGTTCCGTGTCCGGATGATCTCCTAGCGCGACGGAACGCGACCTGCACCGGAAAGTTACGAGCGTTCACCCCTTCTGGTGGCGCGATGGACAACCGTCCGTCGCGCCACCGCCTTGTCCGCATACCTTCGTCCCGCTGCGAGCCGCCGGGCCAACGGCGGCTCCTCATACGGGAGATCGGGGGTGCACTCGTGCGCATAGGACTGCTTACGGAGGGTGGCTATCCGTATGTGAGCGGTGACGCCAGGCTCTGGTGCGACCGGCTCGTGCGCGGGCTCGAGCAGCACGAGTTCGACATCTACGCGCTCAGCCGCAGCGAGCACCAGGAGGACGAGGGCTGGGTCCAGCTGCCGCCCCAGGTCGACAGGGTCATCACGGCCCCGCTGTGGACCGCCGAGGACGACGGGGTGGTGTACGGGCGCCGCGCGCGCCGTCGGTTCGCCGAGTCCTACGGAGAGTTGGCGTCGGCGCTGTGCGAAGGGTCGGTCGGCGACGCCTCGGGGGAGTCGTCGGCCACTGAGGCGGACCGTTTCGCCAACGCCCTGTACGGGCTCGCCGAACTCGCCCGTGACGAAGGCGGGCTCGTGGGAGCGCTCCGCTCCGAGACCGCCGTACGCGCCCTGGAGCGCGCCTGTCGTGCGCCCGGCGCCCGGCAGACGGCACGCGCGGCGCGGGTACCGGATCTGCTCGACGTCGCCGCACACCTGGAGTGCGCCCTGCGCCCCCTCTCGCTCGGCTGGTACGAGGACGACGGCCTCGGCGCGGTCGACCTGTGCCACGCGACCTCCGGCGGCCCGGCCGCCCTGTCCGGGCTCCTCGCCCGTCACTTCACCGGCGTCCCCCTGCTGGTGACCGAGTACGGCGTACGGCTGCGCACGCACTACCTGGCCGACACCGACTCCCCGCCCGCCGTCCGGACCCTGCTCGCCGCCTTCCACGGCCGGCTGGCCACCGAGACCTACCGGCGGGCCGCGGTCGTCACGCCCGGCAACACCCACGCCCGCCGCTGGCAGGAGCGCTGCGGCGCCGACCGCGCGAAGCTGCGCACGGTCTACCCCGGGATGGACGCCGCCCGCTTCACGGAGGTCGGCGAGTCCGCGGAGTGCGTCGACCCGGACACGCTGGTCTGGGTCGGCCGGGTGGAACCCGCCAAGGACCTGATCTCGCTGCTCCATGCCTTCGCGGAGATCCGCAAGGAGGAGCCCAAGGCACGGCTGCGAATCGTCGGCGCCCCCACCGGTCCCGAAGGTGCGGCCTATCTGGGGCACTGCAAGGCGCTGGCCGCGCAGCTCTTCCCGGACGAGGCGGAGGGGCTGCACTCCGTCGGCGACAACCCCGTCTCCTTCGAGGAGATCGGCGGGCCCGAGGTGCCGACGCTCGCCGACGCGTACGCCTCGGGCGCGGTCACCGTCCTGTCCAGCGTGGTCGAGGGCTTCCCGATCAGCCTCGTCGAGGCCATGTTCTGCGGCCGGGCCACCGTGTCCACCGATGTCGGCGCGGTCGTGGAGGTCATCGGCGGCACGGGGCTCGTCGTACCGCCGCGCAACCCGAAGGCGCTCGCGGAGGCGTGCGTCACGCTGCTGCGCGACCCCGAGCGCCGTGAGCGCCTGGGAGCCGCCGCACGGGCCCGCGCGCTCGAACTGTTCACCGTGGAACAGAACATCACGGCATTTCACGGCATTTACCTGGAGATCGTCTCGAGCACCCCGGTCCGCCGGGTCGTCCTGGACGGCACCGGAGAGCCCCTGCCCTTCGCCGCCCCTGCCGAAGCCCACGTACCCGGCCGCTGGAGCGAGCGCAGCACCCGCGTCGTCGCCCGGGGCGGCCCCGGCTGGGCCGCCGGGCCCCCGGTCAGCGCGACGGCCGCCTCGGAAGGAGCGACCGGATGAGCGACGTGGGACTCGACCGCTCCGACACCCCGGGCAGCCCCGGCGAGGCGGCCGCGGGCGACGGGCGGGGGGTCGGCGAGCGCGGTGCGAACGGCGATACGGGGCGCGTGGGAACACCGGAAACGGCGGCAACGTCGGCGCCGCGAGCTGTGGGGGAAATCGGTGCGCCCAAGGAGCCCGGTGTGCCCAAGGCGCCCGGCGGGTCCTGGGTGCCCGGCGGGTCCGGGAGGTCCGGCGGGTCCGAAGGGGCCGAGCCGGTCGACGCGGACACGCCCACGGCCGAGGCTTCGGAGGACGCCGCCCCGTCGGGCCCCGTGCCCCGCGCCCCCGAAATCTCCACCGGCCTCAAGCCCACCCCTCCCGGCCCCTCCCGCCGTTCCGCCGCGGACCCGGTGAAGGCCCTGATGCACCGTCACCGCGAGCTGTGCGAGCGGGCCGTCGACCCTCTGGAGATCGCGGCGGGCCTGGAGGCCCACGGCGTCACCGACCGCACCGCCGTCCGCTTCCGGCACCGGGACGTCTTCTCCCTCGCCGAGGAGATGTACGCCCGTGTCCCGAGGGACGCCGAAACGCCCCCGCCCTCCGCGGCTGATCAGACACCCCGGGCCCGCGCCGACTGGGTCCTGCTCGCCCTCCTCCCCGGCGCCCTCTGCGTGGCCACGGTGGCCGGCACCCGTCTCACCGACGGCCAGGCCCGCCTGGTCGCCGCCCTGGTGGGCTTCCTGGCCGTCTCTCTGACCGTGCGCGCGGCCCTGTCCCGCGGCCCCCTCGGTACCCCTGACCGCGCACCCAGCACGGGCACCTCCACCTGGACCTACTGGCTCCTCTCCTACGCCGCCCTCGGCGACGGCCTCCTCGCGGCGGCCGTGACCGGTGGCCCCGACGCCCTTCCCACCGGCGCCGCCGACGCTGCCTGGCCCACGGCCACCGCCCCCGTCCTCGCCCTCACCCTGTCCTGCGCCCCGGCAGCCTGGTCCGCCCACCTCTTCGCGGCCCGCGCCCGTCGCAAACTCGCCGTCAGCCGGGGCCTGGAGGACTTCGCGGCCTCCGTACGCCCTCTGCTGTTCTGCACGTTCGCCCTGTACCTGTGCGCGCTGACGGCTCTGACGGCCCTGTCCGGCGCCGTCATGGACGAACCGGCCGCCCATCCACAGGTCATCGCCCTGGGCGCCCTTCTCTTCCTCGCCCGTCTCCTCACCGTCCACGGCTTCACCCACGCCCCCGGAGTGGTCCTCACCGCCGCCGCCACGGCCCAGGTGACCGCCCTGGCCGCGGCTTTCGCCTCCCGCCTGCCGGGCTGCGGCTTCATGGCGACACCGGTGGACGCCCTCGTGGACCTCTGGGGCCCGGGCGGCATCCAGACCCTTTCCTGCGGACTCGGCGTTTTGGCCCTGCTGATCCACGGGGCCCGCAAGCTGACCAGAGCGTCGGCCCACGCCCGGGCGGAGGCACCGTGCTGACCCGTCCCCGGGCCACGCACCCGCCGTAGGCGCAGCGCCCACCCCTCGTAGGCGCGGCACCCACCCGCCGCAGGAGCAGAGCCCACCCGCCGTGGCGTGAAGACCCGGCCGCCGTGGGCGCGACCTTCCTCCCGCCGTGGGATCGCCCTCCGCCGTGGGGGAACCGCCCCGCCGAATCCGCACACACCGCCACCGGCACCCCGGCCCACCGCCGGAGACAACTCGCAAGCCCCTCCCGAAGGAGAACCCGCAATGACCACCTCCCGACCCGCCCCCGAGGCCCCGGGAGCAGCCCGATGAGAGTCCTGCTGATCGGAGCCAACGGCTACCTCGGCCGCTTCGTCGCCGACCGTCTGCTCGCCGACCCCGCCGTCCAGCTCACCGCCCTCGGCCGCGGCGACGACGCGGACGTCCGCTTCGACCTCGCGTCCGGCAGCCCCGGCGCCCTCACCCGCTTCCTGGACGCGGTCCACCCGGGCGTCGTCGTCAACTGCGCCGGCGCCACCCGCGGCGGTGCCCGCGAACTCACCCGCCACAACACGGTCGCCGTCGCCACCGTCTGCGAGGCCCTGCGGCGCAGCGGCTGCGGGGCCCGTCTGGTGCAGATCGGCTGCGGCGCCGAGTACGGGCCCAGCCAGCCGGGCTCCTCCACGGCCGAGGACGCCGTCCCGCGCCCCGGCGGCCCGTACGGTGTCAGCAAACTCGCCGCCACCGAACTGGTCCTCGGCTCCGGTCTGGACGCGGTCGTCCTGCGCGTCTTCTCCCCGGCCGGCCCGGGCACCCCCGCGGGCTCCCCGCTCGGCCGTCTCGCCGAGGCCATGCGCCGCGCCATGCAGTCCGGCGACGGCGAGTTGAAGCTCGGCGGCCTCGGCGCCCAGCGCGACTTCGTCGACGTCCGCGATGTGGCCCGCGCCGTCCACGCGGCCTCCCTCTCCGCCGCGCAGGGTGTCATCAACATCGGCTCGGGCCGAGCCGTCCGCCTCCGCGACGCCGCCGCCGTCCTGGCCCGGGTCGCCGGATACGGCGGGGCCCTCCATGAACTCGACGGTCCTCCCGGCCCGCTGAGGGCGACCATCGGGCATCCCCGCTCCGAGCCCGACCATGCGGCGCCGGTCGCGTACCCGTACCCCGACGGCTGCGGCAGCTGGCAGCAGGCCGACGTGCGCACCGCACGCGACCGGCTTGGCTGGCGCCCCCGCATCAACCTCGAGGAGTCCCTGGCCGACATCTGGATGGAGGCGGCATGCCGCATCTGACCAGCACGAAGACGAGCACGTCGAGCACCGAACTGCGCGCCGGCCTCGGCGTCCCGGGCTTCGCCCACCCCTTGGTCGCGCCCGCCGAATGGGCCGAACTCACCCGCCCCGGCACCCCTGTGCACTGGGCCGTCCTCGACGTCGCCGACGGCCCCGGCGCCCGCCCCGACCCGCACTGCCTCGAAGCGGCCGGCCGGCTGCGCAACGCGGGCGTCCGCGTCCTCGGCCGTCTCGACACCGCCTACGGGAGCCGCGTCCACGGTGAGACGGTCTCCGAGGCCCAGCGCTACATCGACTGGTACCAGGTCGACGGCTTCCTCCTGGACCGGTGCCCCACCGAACGCGCCGCGCTTCCCGAGGTCCGCCGCACCGTCACCACGCTCCGCGCGGTCCGTGACGATGCCCACATCGTCCTCGGGCACGGCACCCACCCCCACCCCGGCTACGCCGAGAGCGCCGACCAGCTGGTCACCTTCTCCGGCTCCTGGAGCGACTACCGCTGGGCGCAGGTGGCCGAGTGGACCGCCGACTACCCACCCGACCGCTTCTGCCACCTCGTCCACGGAGTTCCCGGCCCGCACCTGGAGGAGGCCCTGCGGATCGCCCGCTGGCAGGGCGCCGCCACGATCTGGTTCACGGACCGCACGGATCGCGGCGGCCGCGTCGACCCCTGGGAGACCCTGCCCGGCTACTGGGACGAAATCGTCTCGCGGATCGGAACGGGTGTCTCGGAATGAAGAAGCCCATGGCAGTGTTACGGGAAGAACAACCGTAGTGATTGACCGACCAACGGAGTCCCCGTGTCGCTGCCACCCCTGGTCGAGCCCGCTGCCGAGCTCACCGTAGACGAGGTCCGCAGGTACTCCCGCCACCTGATCATCCCCGACGTGGGGATGGACGGGCAGAAGCGGCTGAAGAACGCCAAGGTGCTCTGTGTGGGCGCCGGCGGCCTGGGCTCGCCGGCGCTGATGTACCTGGCCGCGGCGGGCGTCGGCACGCTCGGCGTCGTGGAGTTCGACGAGGTCGACGAGTCGAACCTGCAGCGCCAGATCATCCACAGCCAGGCCGACATCGGCCGCTCCAAGGCCGAGTCCGCCCGCGACTCCGTCGTCGGCATCAACCCGTACGTGAACGTGATCCTTCACGAGGAGCGGCTCGAGGCCGAGAACGTGATGGACATCTTCAGCCAGTACGACCTGATCGTCGACGGCACGGACAACTTCGCGACGCGTTACCTGGTCAACGACGCGTGCGTGCTGCTGAACAAGCCGTACGTGTGGGGTTCGATCTACCGCTTCGACGGCCAGGCCTCGGTCTTCTGGTCCGAGCACGGCCCCTGCTACCGCTGCCTCTACCCGGAGCCCCCGCCGCCGGGCATGGTCCCCTCCTGCGCCGAGGGCGGCGTGCTGGGTGTGCTGTGCGCGTCCATCGGCTCCATCCAGGTCACCGAGGCCATCAAGGTCCTCACCGGCACCGGTGAGCCCCTCGTCGGCCGCCTGATGATCTACGACGCCCTGGAGATGCAGTACCGCCAGGTCAAGGTCCGCAAGGACCCGGACTGCGCGGTCTGCGGCGAGAACCCGACCGTCACGGAGCTCATCGACTACGAGGCCTTCTGCGGCGTCGTCTCCGAGGAGGCCCAGGAGGCGGCAGCCGGCGCGACGATCACTCCCAAGCAGCTCAAGGAGTGGATCGACGACGGCGAGAACATCGAGATCATCGATGTCCGGGAGATCAACGAGTACGAGATCGTCTCCATCCCGGGCGCCAAGCTGATCCCCAAGAACGAGTTCCTGATGGGCACCGCCCTCGAGGGTCTCCCGCAGGACAAGAAGATCGTCCTGCACTGCAAGACGGGTGTCCGCAGTGCGGAAGTCCTCGCCGTCCTGAAGTCCGCGGGCTTCTCCGACGCCGTGCACGTCGGCGGCGGTGTGATCGGCTGGGTCAACCAGATCGAGCCGGACAAGCCGGTCTACTAGACCCACGTCTTCCCGGGAGGGGCTCGGCATCACGTGTGCCGGGCCCCTTTCCCTTACCGGCGCCGGGCGCAGACCTTGCCGTCCTTCGGCACGCTGCCCTGCAGCAGGTACGCGTTCACCGTGGAGTCCACACAGTCGCTCCCGTTGCCGTACGCCCCGTGTCCCTCGCCCTTCCAGGTGAGCTCCACACCGACCCCCTTGCCCAACTCGTCCGCCATCCTCCGGGCACCCTCGTAGGGCGTCGCCGGGTCGCCCGTGTTGCCGATCACCAGCACCGGTGCCGCACCGGGCGCGCTCACCTCCGGGGTCTCGTACTGGCCCGGCACCGGCCAGTCGTGGCACCAGCCGGCCGCGTCCCAGCCGAGGAAGGGGCCGAACACGGGTGAGATCCTCTCGAACTCGGGCAGCTGCTTCTTCGCCTCCGCGAGCGTGGGCCGCTGCTTGTCGTCCAAGCACGATATGACCCGTTGTGCCTGCGGGAGCAGGCCGTAGCGCCCTGAGCGGTCACGTTCGTTGTAACCGTCGGCGAGCGCCAGCAGTTCGGAACCGTCCCCCTGCTCGGCCGTGTCGAGAGCGCTGGTCAGCGAGGGCCAGCTGTCCTGGCGGTACAGCGGCCAGACGATGCCGGTGAACGCGAGCACCTGGGTCAGCTTCCGCCCGGAATACGTGTCCAGCGGGTCCGCGTCGATCCGGTCCAGCAGGTCCGCGATCTTCCGGGTGCCCCGCTCGGGGTCCTGGCCCGTGGACGTCAGGTAGTTGTCGAGCGCGCGCTGGAAGCCCCGGGCCTGGTTCCTCCGGTGGGCCACCATGTCGGCGCCGGGGTCGACGACCGCGTCGAGCACCAGCCGCCCCACGGTCTCGGGGAACAGGTGGGCGTAGACGCCGCCGAGTTCGGTGCCGTAAGAGATGCCGAAGTAGTGCAGCTCGGTGTCACCGAGGACCTGGCGCATCAGGTCCATGTCCCGCGCGGTGTCGGTGGTGGAGACGTGGGCCAGCAGCTTGCCCGCGTTCTTCTCGCAGTCCTGGGCGAAGTCGGTGGCGTCCCGCAGGTACGCCCGCTCCTCGGCCGGGGTGTCCGGAGTGGGGTCCACCGCCTCGGCCGCCTGGGTCTCCTTGTCGCCGCGGCATCGGACGCCCTCGCTGGCGCCGACCCCGCGCGGGTCCCAGCTCACCAGGTCGTACCGCTCGCGCAGCAGGGAGACGGTGGCGGCGTACCCGGGCATTCCGGCGACGCCCGACGCGCCGGGGCCGCCGAAGTTGAACAGGAGCGAGCCGATGCGGTCACCGCCGCGAGCCCTGGAGCGGATCAACGCGAGGCCGATCGTCTCACCGTCCGGCTTCGACCAGTCGAGCGGCACCTTCAGCGTCGCGCACTGCCAGTCCCTGCCGGGCGCGGAGGAGTCCGCGGTGGCCTTGCAGTGCTCCCAGTCGAGCTTCTGCGAGGTCAGCGCGGCGGGCAGCGCTTTCGCGCCGGTCGTGGTGGGCCTCGCGCTGCTCGACTGACCGTCCCCATCGCCGCCGCCGGGTGAGCCGCCACTGCAGCCGGCCGTCAGCAGTGCGGCCGCGGCGGTCATGGCCGCCCACCGTACGAAACGCCCCATTCCGGTCCCCCTCCCAAGCCGTCCGTGCCGAGCCACGAACGTCGGTCCGGCCATGGTAGGCCGATCGCAGGACACTCGTCGGGGCCTGTGGATAACCCTCTGAGCAGCGGATTTATCGAAGTTTCGGGGACTGCGGTCGTGCTACGAGCACACGGTCCCAGCCGCCGGCACCTTCCCGTTCAGGAGATAGCCGTTCACCGCGTCCTGGACACACTTGTTCTTGCTGTCGTACGCCCCGTGCCCCTGCCCCTTGTAGGTCAGCTCGACGCCGACGCCCTGACCGAGCGCCTCCACCATCTTCCGGGCGCCCTCGTACGGCGTCGCCGGGTCACCGGTGTTGCCCACCACCAGGATCGGCGCCGAGCCGGCGGCGCTCACGTCGGGATGGTCTGCGGCGCCCGCCACGGCCCAGTCGGTGCAGGTCAGCATCGACCAGGCCATGAAGTCGCCGAACACCGGTGACACGGCACGGAACTCGGGCAGCTTCCGCTCGACCTCGGTGGTGGTGTACCGGGGCTTGTCGTCGGCGCAGTTGATGGAGATGTTGGCCGCGGCGATGTTGCTGTACTCGCCGTTCTCGCTGCGCCCGTTCATCGAGTCGGACAGCAGCATCAGGACTCTGCCGTCACCGTCGTACGCCTGCTCCAGGCCCTCGGTCAGGTACTCCCAGAAGTCCTTGGAGTACAGGGCCTGCGCGATGCCGTTGGTCGCGGCGGTCTGGGTCAGCACCCGCTGCCCGATGCCGGGGATGGGCTTCCTGTCGAGGTCGGCCAGGAGTTTCGCGATGCGGGTCTTGACGTCCTGCGGGGTGTCGCCGACGGGGCAGTCCGTGGGCTGCGAGGTGCAGTCCTCGGCGAAGTTGTCGAGCGCGAGCTGGAAGCCCTCGGCCTGCCCGAGCGAACCCTGCTCGCTGTTCTGCGTCGGGTCGACGACCGCGTCGAAGACCGCGCGCCCCACATGCTTCGGGAACAGGTGGGCGTAGACGCCGCCGAGTTCGGTGCCGTACGAGATGCCGAAGTAGTACAGCTTGGCGTCGCCCAGGACCTGGCGCATCAGGTCCATGTCGCGGGCGGCGTCGGTCGTGCGCACACGCGGCAGAATCTTCTCGGAGTTCTCCTCGCAGGCCGCGTTGAACTCCTTGGTGTTGTCCAGCAGCTTGGCGCGTTCGGCCGAGTCGTCGGGGGTCCCGTCCTGCTCGAAGTACGCGTCGAGCTGGGGGTCGTTCAGGCACTCCACCGGGGCGCTGCGGCCGACCCCGCGGGGGTCGAAGCTCACCAGGTCGTAGCGAGTGCGCAGTTTCGCGTAGTCCGAGCCGAAGGCGGGCAGGGTGCTGACGCCCGAGCCGCCGGGGCCGCCGAAGTTGAAGACGAGCGAGCCGATGCGTTTGTCCTTGGGGCCACTGGTCTTGACCCGGATCAGCGCGATGCCGATGGTGTCGCCCTTGGGCTTCGCCCAGTCGAGAGGGGCCTTGAGGGTGGCGCACTGCCACTCTTCGCCGCCCGGCAGTGGCGAGGGGGCGTCTCCGCCGCCCTCGGCAGGGGAGGGCGCCGGGCAGTCCTTCCAGTTCAGCTTCTGGGCCGACAGGTCCTCGTCCTGGGAGTCACCGCCGCAGCCCGCCAGCGCGGAGGCCAGCAGAAGGGCGGTGGCGGTCAGGGCGGCGAGGCGCAGGCGAGGGGGGTTCGGCATGCACCCATCCTGCGCTCGCGCGCGTGGGGATGCGCGGAGCACGAGCCGTAAGAGGTACCTGTTCCGGCTGGGGCAGGACGGACTACAGGGCGCCCTTCCGGGACAACTGGTTGAAGGCCAGCCAGCCCGGCAGCACCGGCAGCCACAGCGTCAGCAGACGGAACAGCAGAACGGCCGGTGCGGCGACCTCCTTGGGGAGCCCCACGGCGATCAGACCGACCGTCAAGGTGGCCTCCACGGCTCCCACACCGCCCGGTGTCGGAGCTGCCGAACCGAGCGCGTTGCCGGCGAGGAAGACGACGGCGACGCTGGCGATGCTGAGCGAGGTGCCCTCGCTGCCGAAGGCGCGGATGGAGGCGTCCAGGCACATCACGAAGCAGGCCGTCAGCAGCAGCATGCCGCCGATGCCGGTGACCAGCTTCTGCGGCCGCTGGAGCACGTCCAGCATGCGCGGCACGACACCCGCGAACAGCGATCTCACGCGCGTGACGACGAACTTCCTGAGGAACGGCACCGAGGTGACCACGAGCACGAGCACCGCCACCGTCAGCAGACCCGCGATAACGGTTCGCGAGGGCGACAGCGACGGCGTCTTCTCGGTACCGGTCAGGTAGCCGAAGGACAGCAGCATCAGGATGTGGCAGCCGAGCCCGAACAACTGCGAGGCGCCCACACTCGCCACCGCGAGCCCCGGCCGCACCCCCTGGCGCTGCAGGAACCGTGTGTTGAGCGCCACACCGCCGACCGCGGCCGGTGCGACGATCTTCACGAACGAACCGGCGACCTGGGCAGCGACTGTCCGCAGGAATCCCACCCGCTCTGGCACGAAGCCCAGCAGGGCCATGGCGGCGGCGAAGTAACTGGCCGCGGAGAACAGCACGGCCGCTGCGACCCAGCCCCACTCGGCGTTGGCGACGAGAGGCCCCAACTCGATGTGGGTGAGCTGCGTCAGCAGGAAGTACGCGCCGATGGCGCCCGCGATGAAGCTGATCAGCGTGCGCGGCTTCACCCGCTCCAGGCGGGCCGGTTCGACCGGCGCCTGCGGCCTGATCAGCAGCACCTGGTGGCGGATCTGCGTCAGCAGGTCCTCCTCCCGCGCCCCTTCGATGGCCTCGTCGATGGCCCGCTTCTCCGCCCGGGCCTCGGCCTTGACGGTTTTCTTGTCGGGCTTCTCGAGTACGGGCCTGGCGGCGTCCGGCGCTTCCTCCAGGCGGGCCTGCTTGGCCTGCTGGGACGCGTCCAGGACGGCCTCGCGCTCGCGCTGGGCCCGCTCCCGGGCCAGTCTGCGCAGCGTCGCGCGCGTGGAGCGTGTCAGAGCGATGGGCTGGAGCATCGGCAGACAGTCGGCCACGGCGTCGGGGCCGAGGATGCTGACCGCCGAGGCCACCGCGCGTTCCGCGCCCGCCAGCAGTCCCAGGGTCGTCACCAGCTGGGCGACGTCCATGCGCAGCAGCAGGGTGCTGGCCGCGATCTCACCGCCGCGCAGATCGGTGAGGATCACCGCGCCGGAACGATCCACCAAGATCGCGTCACCCGCGAGCCTGCGGTGCGCGATGCGCCGGGACTGGAGCGCCTGCACCTGACGCCAGGTGTTGCGCAGCAGTTCGTCGGTGATCTCGTCCTCGGGCAGCGACTCGAGGGTGCGCCCGCCGGTGTGCTCGTAGACGAGCATCACGGCGTCGGGACCGAGCTCGGAGGTGGCGATCAGCTTGGGCGCGTTGGCGCCGGCCGCGATCGCCGCGTAGGCGAGCAGTGCCTCCTGCTCGAGCGCCTGCCTGAGCGACTGGAGGCTGCTGCGGGTGGCGAACCCGCGCAGCGTGAGGTTGCGCCACACACGGTAGAAGAACCCCTGTGCCTGCTGCTCCCGGTCGACCACCGTCACGTCCAGCGGAGGCCCGTCCTCCAGGGTCACGAAGTAGCGCCGGCCGCGGTCGCCGTTCTCTGCGGTCTCCGAGGCCTCCTCGCGGGCCGCGCTGACCGGGTGGAAGCCGACGGTCCGCAGGCCCGCGATCAGCGTTCGCCCGGTGGGCCGGACATTGGGCGAGCCGACCGCGTACAGCGTGCCGTAGGCGACCGTCCAGCCGATCAGCACCGTGAGGATGATCGAGAACGGTGTGGTGTAGCCGGTGACGAGCATCGAGAACGCGTCGAGCATCAGCACGATCCACAGCACCGCCCGCCAGCGCGGCCTGCGGGACATGCCGACGGCCGTCATATAGGCGATGACGGGCGCCAGATAGCCGTGCACGGGGTCGGTGAGGGCGTGGATGTCGCCGGGGGAGGGCTGGGTGAGCGCCTCCTGGATCGAATCCGGGGCGGCCTTGGCGACCCACAGGTCGGTGGCGAGCGTCACACCGTGGGCCAGGACCGCGGCGAGCACACCGTCGGCGATCCGCAGTCCGTCGCGCTTGATCAGCCGTTCGATCGCGAACGCGACCGGGACCAGGAGGATCGCGATGCTGGAGGCGAGACCGGCGATCTTGATGAGGAGGTCGGGTGCCTGCCCGGTGCCCTTGTTGATGTCCTGTTCGAGGCCGGAGGTGGTGCCGTGCGCGAACGCGGCGATCGCGAGCAGGATGACGACGGCCAGCACGCCGACCAGCAGTCGCATGAGGTCGGAGGGCCGGTGCACGCGCGCGGGGAGGAGCGGTTCGTCGCTCTCGACCTCGTCGACATGCACCTCGTCGGCACGCACCTCTTCGGCCTCGGCGGTGTCGGGGCGCGACGAGGCGTCAGAGGTGCTCTCGGCGTCCTCCGGGTGCACACCCTGTGGCTTCATCGTCTCTTCTTGATCTCGTATCACCAGTCACCGCCCGCACGATGGTGGCATGCCCCACCGACACGCGGGGGTGTCAGGGTGCACATGCGGGGGCGCACAGTCTGCCGGACGCGCCGTCCTCGGGCGAGGGATACGCACCGTCGCGAGCCCGTCACATTGTCGGTGGGGTGGTGCAGGATGGGGCGGATGAGCGAGCAGAGCCTTCCTCGGGACGCCCGCCCGGAGTACGCGGACGAGCTGCCGGAGTACGCCGAGCGGGTCCTCGACGTAGCCGAACGCATTCCGCCCGGGCGCGTCATGACGTACGGGGACGTCGCCGAGTGGCTGGAGGAGGGCGGACCCCGCCAGGTCGGCCGGGTGATGGCCCTGTACGGCGGAGCCGTCGCGTGGTGGCGGGTCGTCCGCGCGGACGGCGTTCTGCTCCCGGGGCACGAACTGCGGGCGCTCGACCGGTACCGCGTCGAGGGCACGCCACTGAAGGAGGCGAGCAGGGCCGCCGAGGGCCATCTGCCCCGTCTCGACATGAGACGGGCGCGCTGGGACGGCGGCCATCGGGCGGAGGGTCACACCTGACAGCTTCCGCCATCCCGCGGGCCCGGGAGCACCCTGAGGCCCGTACGGGGGAAACATGGCACGTCTGTGGCATGCCGTACGTTCGTGGGGTGAGGGACGTACGGGTCGCATGGGTCGCACGGGTCGCACGGGAAGAAGCGGAAGCCCTGCTTCCGCACTCGGCGTCGGCGTAGCGTCGGCTGCACGCGTCCCCCTCACCCCCCGTCCACCGCTCTCCACGCGCGGGGGGCCGCCCAACAGCACACCCACCAGGACCGGCGAACCACGTGAGCTCCTCTTCCTCCACCAGGCGTCTGTCGCACTCCCAGGTGCGCCAGGGGACCCGTGGCGCCTACCGACTGGTTCGTACCCCGCCGGCCCGAGTGGATCCCCCTCGTCTGGACGCAGCACAGCGCGCCGTGGTTGAGCACGGAAGCGGCCCTTTGCTCGTTCTCGCAGGTCCGGGCACCGGGAAGACCACCACTCTCGTCGAGTCGGTGGCGTCACGAATCGCCCGCGGAGGGGACCCCGCGCGCGTGCTCGTGCTGACGTTCAGCCGCAAGGCGGCCGTCGAGCTGCGCGACCGCATGGCGCTGCGCATCGGAGCGGCGCGCGCCCCGCAGGCGACGACCTTCCACTCGTTCTGCTACGCCCTGGTCCGCGCCCACCAGGACAGCGACCTGTTCGTGGAGCCGCTGCGGCTGCTGTCGGGACCCGAGCAGGACGTCACCGTACGTGACCTGCTCGCCGGCCAGCCCGACCTGGAGCAGCTCGGCCTCGCGCATGTGCGCTGGCCCGACGAGCTGCGCGCCTGCCTGACCACCCGCGGCTTCGCCGACGAGGTCCGCGCGGTCCTCGCCCGCAGCCGCGAACTGGGTCTCGGCCCCGGCGCCCTGGACGCCTTCGCCCGCCGTATCGGCCGCCCCGACTGGCAGGCCGCTGCCGCTTTTCTCGCCGAGTACCTCGACGTCCTCGACCTCCAGGGCGTCCTCGACTACGCCGAACTCGTCCACCGCGCGGTGCTCCTCGCCCGCCGCCCCGAGGTCGCCGAGCGGCTCGCCGCGCAGTACGACGCCGTCTTCGTCGACGAGTACCAGGACACCGACCCGGCCCAGGTACGGCTGCTGCAAGCCCTCGCCGGCGGCGGACGCACCCTCGTCGCCTTCGGCGACCCCGACCAGTCGATCTACGCGTTCCGGGGCGCGGACGTGAACGGCATCCTCGACTTCCCGTACGCCTTCCCCCGCGCGGACGGCAGGACGGCCCCCGTCGAGGTCCTGCGCACCTCCCGCCGCTCCGGCGCCGACCTGCTGGCCGCGACCCGCCTGGTGACCCAGCGCATGCCCCTGACCCGGCTGCCGGCGGAGAAGGTCCGCGCCCATCGCGAGCTCGCCCCGGTCCGCGAGGGCGGGCGCGTCGAGGTGTTCACCTACCCGACCCCCGGCACAGAGCTGGACAACATCGCGGACATCCTGCGCCGGGCGCATCTGGAGGACGGCGTGCCCTGGGGCGAGATGGCGGTCCTGGTGCGCGCGGGATCCCGCACGATTCCGACGGTCCGGCGCGCTCTCACATCGGCCGGGGTCCCCCTCGACATCGACGGCGACGACCTGGCGCTGCGCCACGAACCGGCGGTGGCGCCCCTGCTGACGGCGTTGCGGGCGGTGGCCACGGCGGAGGCGGCGGAGGGGGCCGTACGGCTTGAGGGGGGTGGGGGTTCCGACGAGTCCCGCCAGCGGGTGTCGGACGGTGAGCTGGAGTTGGGGTCCGGCGACGGGGCGCAGCGGGTGTCGGACGGTGAGCTGGAGTTGGGGTCCGGCGACGGGGCGCAGCAGGTGTCCGACGGCGAGCCGCAGCCGGGATCCGGCGAGCCGCGACAAGCGCCGAACGCCGAGTCGCAGCAGGACTCGGACGCCGAGTCGCAGCAGGACCCGCACGGCGAGCCACGGCAGGACCCGGACGGCGAGCGGCAGCAGGACCCGGAAGACCAACCACGGCCCGCCTCCGAAGAATCACCGGTGGAGACCTCCTGGCTCGACACCGAGACCGCCCTCACTCTCCTCGCCTCCCCCCTCGCCGGTATGGACGCCGCCGACCTGCGCCGCCTCGGGCGGGCCCTGCGGGACGAGGAGCGGGCCGCGGGCAACGCCCTGCCGCCGCCCTCCGACGTGCTGCTCGCGCGGGCCCTCGCCGAGCCCGAACGCCTGGCCGTGCACGACCCCGCGTACGCGCGTGGAGCCCAGCGGCTCGGCGCGCTGCTGGGCAGGGCCCGTCAACGCCTCGCGAACGGCGGCAGCGCCGAGGAGGCTCTGTGGGACCTGTGGGAGGGCACGCCGTGGCCCGGACGTCTGGAGCGGGCCGCCCGGCGCGGCGGCGCCGCGGGGCGCAACGCGGACCGGGATCTCGACGCCGTATGCGCGCTGTTCGCGACGGCCGCCCGCGCGGAGGAGCGCACCGGAGGCCGCGGCGCCCTGAACTTCCTGGAGGAGATCGACGCCGAGGACATCGCCGCCGACACCCTCACCCGGCGTGCCGTACGCCCCGACGCCGTCCGCCTGATGACCGCGCACCGCTCCAAGGGCCTGGAGTGGCGCCTGGTCGTCGTCGCGGGCGTCCAGGAGGGCCTGTGGCCGGACCTGCGCCGCCGCGGCTCCCTCCTGGAGGCCGACCGTATCGGCCGCGACGGACTCGCCGAACCGCTCACCCCGGGCGCCCTGCTCGCCGAGGAGCGCCGACTGTTCTACGTGGCCGCCACGCGTGCGCGTGAGCGACTCGTCGTCACGGCGGTGAAGGCACCGGCCGACGACGGGGACCAGCCCTCCCGCTTCCTGACCGAACTCGGCGTCGAACCCAAGGACGTGACCGGCCGCCCGCGCCGTCCCCTGTCGGTTGCCGCCCTGGTCGCCGAACTCCGCGCCACCACCGTCGACCCGCGCGTCTCCGACACCCTGAGGGAGGCCGCCGCCCGCCGCCTCGCCAGGCTCGCCGCCCTCGCCGACGAGGACGGCCGCCCGCTCGTCCCCTCGGCGCACCCCTACCGCTGGTGGGGCATGTTCGAGCCGACCGAGTCCAAGGTGCCGCTGCGCAACCGCGACCAGCCCGTCGTGCTCTCCGGCAGCGCCCTGGACCAACTCGCCAACACCTGCGCCCTGCAGTGGTTCCTGGGCCGTGAGGTGAAGGCCGACGCGCCCGCGACCGTCGCCCAGGGCTTCGGCAACGTCGTGCACGTCCTCGCCGACGAGGTCGCCTCCGGGCACACCCCCGCCGACCTCGACGTCCTCATGGAGCGCCTCGACTCCGTGTGGAACGCGCTCGCCTTCGACGCGCCCTGGAAGTCGGTGCAGGAGAAGGAGAACGCGCGCGTGGCGCTCGAACGCTTCCTGAAGTGGCACGTCATGGACCGCACCGGCCGAACCCCGGTGGCCAGCGAGCACGACTTCGACGTCACCCTCGAAGCGGGCGAGGTCGCGGTCCGCATCCGCGGACAGATGGACCGCGTCGAGGCCGACGGCGAGGGGCGTGCGTACGTCGTCGACTTCAAGACCGGCAAGCAGCCGGTGAGTTCCGCCGAAGTGGAACGCCACCCCCAGCTCGCCGTCTACCAGCTCGCCGTCCGCGAAGGCGCCGTCGACGAGGCCTTCGACGGCGTGCGGCCCGAGCCGGGCGGCGCCGAACTCGTCCAGCTGCGCCAGGGCGCCCCCAAGCGGGACGGCGGCGAGACCCTGCCCAAAGTGCAGGCCCAGGAGCCGCTGGAGGGGGAGTGGGTCGGCGACCTGCTCGCCACGGCGGCCGGCAAGGTCCTCGACGAACGGTTCACGCCGAACGCGGGCCAGCACTGCTCCCACTGCGCGTTCCGGGCCTCGTGCAGCGTCCAGCCGGAAGGCCGACACGTCGTGGAGTGAGGTGAGCAGGCCGGTGTGATCAGTCGCACCACACGTGCTGACCTGCGCATCCTCCGGCTCGGAGGGCGATTCGTCCTCCGCTGTCAGTGCGCGCCGCTAGCCTCTGCGACATGCCCGCCCGTATCACTGATCCCGATCAGCTCAAGGAGCTCCTCGGCATCCCGTTCACCCCGGAGCAGACGGCCTGCATCACCGCGCCGCCCGCCCCGCAGGTGATCGTGGCCGGTGCCGGCTCGGGCAAGACGACGGTGATGGCGGCCCGCGTGGTCTGGCTGGTCGGCACCGGTCAGGTCGCCCCCGAACAGGTCCTCGGCCTCACCTTCACCAACAAGGCCGCCGGGGAACTCGCCGAGCGCGTCCGCAAGGCACTCGTCAAGGCGGGCGTCACCGACCCCGACGCCATCGACCCGGACAACCCGCCGGGTGAACCCGTGATCTCCACCTACCACGCCTTCGCGGGCCGCCTGCTGACCGACCACGGCCTGCGCATCGGCCTGGAGCCGACCTCCCGCCTCCTCGCCGACGCCACCCGCTACCAGCTCGCCGCGCGCGTGCTGCGCGAGGCCCCCGGCCCCTACCCGGCCCTGACCCGCTCCTTCGCCGACCTGGTCAGCGATCTCCTCACCCTCGACGGCGAACTCGCCGAGCACCTGGTCCGCCCCGAGCAGGTGCGGGCCCACGACGCCGAGCTGCTGCGGACCCTTCAGAGCGCCAAGCTCACCAATGACGCCCTGCGCAAGGTCCCCGAGGCGGCCGCGGCCCGCCGCGCGCTCGCCGACCTGGTCGTCCGCTATCGCGCCGCCAAACGCGAACGCGACCTGCTCGACTTCGGTGACCAGATCGCCTTGTCCGCACGCCTCGCGGGGATCCCCGAGGTGGGCCACACCCTGCGTGACGAGTTCAGGGTGGTGCTGCTGGACGAGTACCAGGACACCTCGGTCGCCCAGCGTGTCCTGCTGGCGGGTCTGTTCGGTGCGGGCACCGGCCACCCGGTCACCGCCGTCGGCGACCCCTGCCAGGCCATCTACGGCTGGCGGGGAGCCTCCGTCGCCAACCTCGACGACTTCCCCGAGCACTTCGCCCACCCCGACGGCCGGCCCGCCACCCGCCAGTCCCTCAGCGAGAACCGCCGCAGCGGTGGCCGCCTCCTCGACCTCGCCAACGGCCTCGCCGAGCCCCTGCGCGCCATGCACGCGGGCGTGGAGGCCCTCCGCCCGGCCCCCGGCGCCGAACGCGACGGCATGGTGCGCTGTGCCCTCCTTCCCACCCACGCCGAGGAGATCGACTGGCTCGCGGACTCCATCGCCCATCTCGTACGGACCGGTAAGCCGCCCGGCGAGATCGCCGTCCTGTGCCGTACGGCGACCGACTTCGCCGAGATCCAGGGCGCCCTCGTCGAACGGGACGTCCCCGTGGAGGTGGTCGGCCTCTCGGGCCTGCTGCACCTGCCCGAGATCGCCGACCTGGTCGCCGTCTGCGAGGTCCTCCAGGACCCCGGCGCCAACGCCTCTCTGGTCCGCCTGCTGACCGGCCCGCGCTGGCGCATCGGCCCCCGCGACCTAGCCCTCCTCGGGAGGCGCGCCCGGCGTCTGGTGTCCCACACGCGCGTGGACGGCGACGACGACCCCGACCGCCGGCTCGCCGAGGCCGTCGAGGGGGTCGACCCGGCCGAGGTGATATCGCTGGCCGACGCCCTGGAGACCTTCCTGGAGACGCCCCTCTACAGCGACGACGAAGACGACGACGGGCTGCCCTTCTCCCCGGACGCGCGCGTGCGGTTCGCACGACTGGCCGCCGAACTACGCGACCTGCGCCGCTCGCTGGCCGACCCCCTGATGGACGTCCTGCACCGCGTGCTCGCCACCACCGGCCTGGAGGTCGAACTGTCGGCGTCCCCGCACGCGCTGGCCGCCCGCCGCCGCGAGACCCTCTCCAACTTCCTCGACATCGCCGCCTCGTTCGCCGCCGGGGACAACGAGGCGAGCCTCCTCGCCTTCCTCGCCTTCCTGCGCACCGCCGCCCAGTACGAGAAGGGCCTCGACAACGCGTTGCCGGGCGGTGAGAACACCGTCAAGGTGCTCACCGCGCACAAGTCCAAGGGCCTGGAGTGGGACGTCGTCGCCGTCCCCGGCCTGGTCACCGGAACCTTCCCGAGCAGCCAGGGCCGCGAGAAGTGGACCGCCCAGGGCAAGGTGCTGCCGCATGCGCTCCGCGGCGACACCGACACCCTCCCCGACATCGCCTCCTGGGACTCACGGGGCATGAAGGCCTTCCACGAGGCGATGAAGGACCATCAGCACACCGAGGAACTGCGCCTCGGATACGTCACCTTCACCCGTCCCCGCTCCCTCCTCCTCGGCTCCGGCCACTGGTGGGGGCCGACACAGAAGAAGCCCCGGGGACCGTCCGACTTCCTCCAGGCCCTGCACGACCACTGCACGGCCGGCCACGGCGAGATCGAGGCCTGGGCCGAGGAGCCCGCGGAGGACGAGGAGAACCCCGTCCTGCACAGCCGGACCGAGGACCAGGTCTGGCCCCTGCCCCTGGACGACCGGGCCCTCGCCCGACGCCGGGCTGCAGCCCAGACGGTCCTCGACCACCTGGAGGACCTCGCCGCCCACACGGACAACCATCCCGCGGCCGTACACGACCCGGACACCCATGACGACCCGGACTGGCCCCCGCCGCCGTACGCCGAAGAGCCCCCCTTCGAGGACGAGATCGCCGAGGAGGTCCTCTCCGAGGACTGGGACACCTTCACGACGGACCGCCCCGCCGTCCCGCACCAGGCCACCGCCCCGGAGCTCCCCACCACGCCGGCACGCGCCCACTCCACGGAACGGCAGACCCTCACCCCCGAGGAAGCCCGCGCCATCGCCTCCTGGGACCGTGACCTCGACGCCCTCACCGGCGAACTCCTGCGCGCGCGGGAAGCCGTCACCGACGTGCCCCTGCCCGCATCGCTCACCGCGACCCAGGTGCTCCGCCTGGCCGCCGATCCCGACGGGCTCGCGCAGGAACTCGCGCGCCCCATGCCGCGCCCTCCACAACCCGCCGCACGTCAGGGCACCCGCTTCCACGCCTGGGTGGAGGCCCGCTTCGAAGCCCTGACCCTGCCCATGCTGGAACCAGACGACCTGCCCGGCAGCGACGCCGAGATCGCCGACGAACGCGACCTGGAAGACCTCAAGGACGCCTTCGAGCGCAGCGACTACGCCCACCGCACCCCCTACCGCCTCGAGACGCCCTTCCAGCTCGCCATCGCGGGCCGCGTGATCCGGGGCCGCATCGACGCCGTCTACCGGCAGGGGGACGGGGACACCACGACGTACGAGATCGTCGACTGGAAGACCAGCCGCACCCGCACCGCGGACCCCCTCCAGCTCGCCGTGTACCGGCTGGCCTGGGCCGAGCGGCAGGGCGTGCCTGTGGAATCCGTCACGGCCGCGTTCCTGTACGTGCGCACCGGAGACGTCGTGCGCCCCAGGAACCTGCCCGACCGGGCCGCCCTGGAGCGGCTCCTGACACAGGAAACGGGAGGGCGATCGAACGGTTCCGCGCGAGCAGACTGTGAGGAACCGCCCAACGAGGATGTCGGTGCGGGCCGATAGGCTCGTGACCATGAGCCAACCCGTTGACAGTGTCGTCAGCGCTGTCCGTGCGTACATCGAGCAGCACCGCGCCGCCTTCCTCGACGACCTCGCCGAATGGCTGCGCATCCCGTCCGTCTCGGCCCAGCCCGACCACGGCCCCGATGTACGCCGCAGCGCCGACTGGCTCGCCGCCAAGCTCAAGGAGACCGGTTTCCCCACCGCCGAGGTCTGGGAGACCCCGGGCGCGCCCGCCGTCTTCGCCGAGTGGCCCGCCCAGGACCCCGCGGCGCCCACGGTCCTGGTCTACGGCCACCACGACGTACAGCCCGCCGCTCGTGAGGACGGCTGGGACAGCGACCCCTTCGAGCCGGTCGTCCGCGACAACCGTCTCTACGCGCGCGGGGCGGCCGACGACAAGGGCCAGGTCCTCTTCCACACCCTCGGCGTCCGCGCCCACCTCGCCACCACGGGACGCACCGCCCCGGCGGTGAACCTGAAGCTGCTCGTCGAGGGCGAGGAGGAGTCCGGCTCCCCGCACTTCCGCGCGCTGGTCGAGGAGCACGCGCACCGGCTCGCCGCCGACGCCGTGATCGTCTCCGACACCGGCATGTGGGCCGAGGACACCCCCACGGTGTGCACCGGCATGCGGGGCCTCGCCGAGTGCGAGATCCGCCTGTACGGACCGGACCAGGACATCCATTCCGGCTCCTTCGGCGGAGCCGTCCCCAACCCGGCCACGGCAGCCGCCCGCCTGGTAGCCGCCCTGCACGACGACCACGCGCGCGTGGCGGTTCCCGGCTTCTACGACGGCATCGTCGAACTGACCGACCGTGAGCGGGAGCTCTTCGCCGAGCTGCCCTTCGACGAGGAGCAGTGGCTGCGCACCGCCAAGTCGCACGCGACCCACGGCGAGGCCGGACACACCACCCTGGAGCGCGTCTGGGCCCGCCCCACCGCCGAGGTCAACGGCATCGGCGGCGGCTACCAGGGCCCCGGCAGCAAGACGATCGTCCCGTCCTCCGCGATGGTGAAGCTCTCCTTCCGGCTGGTGGCCGGCCAGGACCCCGCCCACATCGAGAAGGCGGTCCGCGCCTGGGCCGCCGGACAGGTGCCGGCCGGTATCCGGCAGGAGATCACCTTCGGCGCCGCCACGCGCCCGTGCCTGACCCCGCTGGACCACCCGGCCCTCGAGTCGGTCGTACGGGCCATGGGCCGCGCCTTCGGCCGGCCGGTCCGCTTCACCCGCGAGGGCGGCTCGGGCCCCGCCGCCGATCTCCAGGAAGTCCTCGGCGCACCCGTGCTGTTCCTCGGCATCTCCGTCCCCTCCGACGGCTGGCACGCGCCGAACGAGAAGGTCGAGCTCGACCTGCTGCTCAAGGGCGTCGAGACCGCCGCGTACCTGTGGGGTGATCTCGCCGAGCACTGGAGTCATGCGCCCTGACCGTCCCGCGCCGCCGGACCGGCAGCGCGCGCGGCACACTGAAGGAGCCACCCGTACTGCGAAGCCCGCCGGACCCGGTCGCCCCGCGTCGTACGTCCCGCCGAACCGCCCGCCGAAACAATCCGCTGCACCGGGGGAGTTGGAAGCACCCGTGACCACCTTGACCGACCACACCGACGACCGTCCCGTCTCGCTCACCGCCCCCAGCGGCATCGACCGCGCCGCGCACCACCGGCTCGACGAGGCCTGGCTCGCCGCGGCGTGGAGCCACCCCACGACCCGCTGCTTCGTGGTCTCCGGCGGTCAGGTCCTCATAGACGAGACGGCGGACGGCCGTACCGAACTCGTCATGACCCCGTCCTTCGAGGCCCCGCTCACCGAGGCGCACCGCTACTTCCTCGGCATCGACGAGGACGGGGTCCGGTACTTCGCGCTCCAGAAGGACGCCCTGCCCGGCCGCATCGACCAGTCCGCGCGTCCCGCCGGTCTGCGCGAGGCCGGCCTGCTGCTGTCCGCGCGTGAGGCAGGTCTGATGGTGCACGCGGTCGGCCTGGAGAACTGGCAGCGCACCCACCGCTTCTGCTCCCGCTGCGGCGAGCGCACCGTGATCGCCGCAGCCGGCCACGTCCGCCGCTGCCAGGCATGCGGCGCCGAGCACTACCCGCGCACCGACCCGGCCGTGATCATGGCCGTCACGGACGAGGAGGACCGCATCCTGCTCGGCCGCCAGGTGCACTGGCCGGAGGGCCGCTTCTCGACCCTCGCCGGCTTCGTCGAACCGGGCGAGTCCATCGAGCAGTCGGTGCGGCGCGAGGTCTTCGAGGAGGCCGGCATCACCGTCGGCCCGGTCGAGTACGTCGCCAGCCAGCCCTGGCCGTTCCCCTCCAGCCTCATGCTCGGTTTCATGGCCCGCGCCACCTCCACCGACATCAACGTCGACGGGGACGAGATCCACGAGGCCCGCTGGTTCTCCCGTGACGAACTGGAGGCCGCCTTCGAGTCCGGCGAGGTCCTCCCGCCGTACGGCATCTCGATCGCGGCCCGTCTGATCGAGCTCTGGTACGGCAAGCCGCTGCCGACGAGGAGTTTCGTCTGAGAGGACGGGCATGCCGGACCCGTACTGGAACCACAACGTCCACTACCACCCCTTGGTGCTCGATGCCGTCCCTGACGGCTGCCGGGAGGCCCTGGACGTCGGGTGCGGGGACGGCCTTCTCGCCCGCAAGCTGGCCCGGAAGGCCGCGTCCGTCACGGGCGTCGACCGCTCACCGGAGATGATCCGGCAGGCGCGCGCGGCCACCGCCGGGAACATCACGTACCTGGAGGCGGACTACCTCGACGGAACGACCCTGCCCGAGGGCACGTACGACTTCGTCAGCGCGGTCGCCGTGGTGCACCACGCGCCCTTCGAGGAGGCCGTTGGCAGCCTGGTCCGGCTGCTGGCCCCGGGCGGACGGCTGGTGATCGTCGGGATGGCGTACAACGAGACCGCTTTGGACTGGTTCGTCAGTGGCTGTGGTCTGCCCGGGAGCATGCTGCTCAGACGGCTGCGGGGCGGCAAGCGGGCCCCGGCCGGCATGCCCGTCGAGGACTCGGCCATGCACTGGGGCGAGGCCCGCCGGGCTGCCCGTCGCCTCCTGCCCGGCTGCCGCTACCGGCGCCGACTGCTGTGGCGCTACACCGCGGTGTGGGACAAACCACAAGAAGGCGGTCCCTGAGCCGCCAGGAACCGCCTCCACGCCCGCAGTGCTTACGCGCTGATCTTCTGCTTCACCTGTGCCAGCGACGGGTTGGTGAGCGTCGAACCGTCGGCGAACAGAACCGTCGGAACTGTCTGATTTCCGCCGTTCGCCTTCTCCACGAACGCCGCGGACGCAGGGTCCTGCTCGATGTTGATCTCGGTGTACGCGATGCCTTCGCGGTCCATCTGCTTCTTCAGCCGCTGGCAGTAACCGCACCACGTGGTGCTGTACATCGTCACAGTGCCCTGCATGTCTCGCGCGCTCCTTCGGTGGCTCGGGGAAGAGGTCGTCCCATGGGGGAACGTATGCGGCCGGGGTGCCATTCCCGAGCTGGGTGCCCGGCCAGGTGGCGCCTGCCGCATTAGTACGACTGCGGCTACCTGCCTGTGGACAACCGGCTCACCCGTCTCCGCCGACCTGGCAGCATGGCCGTGTGACAGCAGCAACGCACTCCACGCTCTTCCCGCGCACACCGGACTCGGCCGACGCGGTGCTCGAAGGGCTCGACCCCGAGCAGCGCGAGGTGGCCACCGCCCTGCACGGGCCGGTGTGCGTGCTGGCGGGCGCCGGCACCGGCAAGACCCGGGCGATCACCCACCGCATCGCCTACGGCGTCCGGGCGGGCATCCTCCAGCCCTCCAGCGTGCTCGCCGTCACCTTCACCAACCGCGCCGCCGGGGAGATGCGCGGACGACTGCGCCAGCTCGGCGCCGCGGGGGTCCAGGCTCGTACGTTCCACTCGGCGGCCCTGCGACAGCTCCAGTACTTCTGGCCGAAAGCCGTCGGCGGGTCCATGCCCCGGCTCGTCGACCGCAAGATCCAGCTCGTCGCGGACGCGGCCGCCGCCTGCCGTATCCGCCTCGACCGGGGCGAGCTCAGGGACGTCACCGGCGAGATCGAGTGGTCCAAGGTCACCCAGACCGTGCCGTCCGACTACGCCCTCGCAGCCGCGAAGGCCGGCCGTGAGACCCCGCGCGCCGCGGCCGAGATCGCCCAGCTCTACGCCGCCTACGAGGACCTCAAGCGCGACCGCGCCGTCATCGACTTCGAGGACGTCCTGCTGCTGACCGTCGCCATCCTCCAGGACCGGCACGACATCGCCGAACAGGTCCGTTCCCAGTACCAGCACTTCGTCGTCGACGAGTACCAGGACGTAAGCCCCCTCCAGCAGCGCCTGCTTGAGCTGTGGCTCGGACGGCGGGACAGCCTCTGCGTCGTGGGTGACGCCAGCCAGACGATCTACTCGTTCACCGGCGCAACTCCCGACCATCTGCTCGACTTCCGTACCCGCCACCCCGGCGCCACCGTCGTCAAGCTGGTCCGCGACTACCGCTCCACCCCCCAGGTCGTCCATCTCGCCAACGGGCTGCTCGCCCAGGCTCGCGGCCGCGCCGCCGACCACCGGCTGGAACTGATCTCCCAGCGCCGGCCCGGTCCCGAGCCCGTCTACGCCGAGTACACCGACGAGCCCGCCGAGGCAGAGGGCGCCGCCCGCCGCATCCGGGAGCTCATGGACGCGGGCGTCCGGGCCAGCGAGATCGCCATCCTGTTCCGCACCAACTCCCAGTCCGAGACCTACGAACAGGCACTCGCCGACGCCGGAGTGCCCTACCAGCTGCGCGGTGCCGAGCGGTTCTTCGACCGGCCCGAGGTGCGCAGGGCCATCGTCAAGCTCCGGGGCGCCGCCCGCTTCGGCGGCAACGACTCACAGCTGGACGACGCCGTCGACCTGCCCTCCCAGGTACGTGCCGTGCTGTCGGGCGAGGGCTGGACCACCCAGCCGCCGGCCGGTTCCGGGGCCGTCAGGGAGCGCTGGGAGTCGCTGACCGCCCTGGTGAACCTCGCGCAGGACTTCGCCGCCGCGCGATCCGGCGCCACCCTGAACGACCTCGTGGCCGAACTCGACGAGCGGGCCAGTGTCCAGCACGCCCCGACCGTCGAGGGCGTCACCCTCGCCTCCCTGCACTCGGCCAAGGGCCTGGAGTGGGACGCCGTGTTCCTGGTCGGTGTCGCCGAGGGCATGATGCCGATCACCTACGCGAAGACCGACGAGCAGATCGAGGAGGAGCGCCGGCTCCTCTATGTCGGCGTCACCCGTGCCCGCGAACGCCTCCATGTCTCCTGGTCGCTCTCCCGCTCGCCCGGCGGCCGCCCCAACCGCCGTCCCAGCCGCTTCCTCGACGGGCTGCGCCCCGGCTCCACCGCCACCACCGGGCGAACCGCCGCCGGCGGTCCCGGAGGCGTCGAGCGCGGCTTCGCAAGCCCCGTCGCTGCCCCGAGACGCACCCAGCGCACCCCGGCGCGCTGCCGGGTGTGCGGGCGCACGCTCACCGACGCGGGCGAGTTGAAGCTGATGCGTTGCGAGGACTGTCCCTCCGACATGGACGAGGGGCTCTATGAGCGACTGCGCGACTGGCGTGCCGTGCAGGCGAAGCGCAGTGGCCAACCGGCCTTCTGCGTCTTCACGGACAAAACCCTGATGGCGATCGCCGAGTCGGTGCCCGACGACGAGCACGAGTTGGCGCGCATCCCGGGGGTCGGCATGCGCAAGCTCAACCGCTACGGAGCCGATGTGCTGACCATCTGCGCAGGCCAGGAGGTTGCGGAGGAAGAAGATGAGGACTGATCCCAACTCGTCGGAAAAATAGTTTGCGCATGCCCCGGCAATCCCCATAGGTTCTTAGCCACGGGGACGGAGGCCTTCTCGGAGGCCCCGATTCCGTGTTCTACTTGCATATCCGTCGGACAGCGGCTCGCGCCGCCGTCCCCAGAGACGCCGAGAGGAGGCGATTGAAGTGATCAGCATCGACCGCAGCAAGGCCATCAGCACCGCCAAAATGACCGATCTCTCGGTCGTCTCCACGTGCATGCTCGGCGTTTCGAACCTGGGCACCGGTATGTCCGGCATTCCTGCCGTCCGTCCGGCGTCCGCCCTGTCTCTCGCGGTCCTTCCCGTCCGTGAGCGCAATGAGCGACCGACCAAGGCACTGGAAGCAGTAGTGGCACAGGCGCATGCCTATGCCTTTGCGGCGGCCGGTGCCGGATTCCGGAAGCAGACGACGCAGCACCACCTGATGTGGGCCTTCCGTGGGCCAGAACCCTGGAGTGATCCAGCCTGATCATCGATCAGGTCGGCGCCTTCAGGGCCGCGGAACCCCATCCGGGATCCGCGGCCCTTCTGTTTTCCCCGAACGGGGAGAGCGGAGCGAAGGGGCCTCGGGACAAGAAAAGAACCCGGTACCAAGCGACTACCGGTCCAACAGGGCCGGACCGAACAGACGAGGAAGACGAACCGTGCAACTCGAAGCGCACGCCCCGTCCGTACCGCCTTCCGAAACGATCCCCCCGCCCGGCCCCACGGAGGACTCCGCCTTGATCCCCCTCACCGCGCTCACCGCGCTCGACGACGCCATCGAGAACCTCGGCGTACCCGTCCCCTGCCGCTCCTACGACCCGGAGGTCTTCTTCGCCGAGTCGCCGGCCGACGTCGAGTACGCCAAGTCCCTCTGCCGTACCTGCCCGCTGATGGAGGCCTGCCTCGCCGGCGCCAAGGAGCGGCGTGAGCCGTGGGGCGTCTGGGGTGGGGAGCTGTTCGTCCAGGGTGTCGTCGTCGCCCGGAAGCGGCCGCGTGGCCGCCCGCGCAAGAACCCGGTCATGGCATGAACATCGCAGGAACGATCGATCGCCCCCTCACGAACGACCCCACGAAGCAGGCCCCGATGAAGCCGTCCACCAGCGAGCCCGCAGGCTCCGCGATCCCAGACTTCACCACCACCGACGCGAACGACTCGCGTCAGAACAGGACCCGAGAGATGCAACTCATCCCAGAAGCCCTGGCTCGTGCGCATATGCACGACCGGCTGCATGAGGCCGAGCAGGAACGCCGGGCGATCCGCCTGGCGACCGCCCGCCGGATGCAGCGCCGGGCCGAGCGCGCCTCCATGCGTGCTCGCCGTGCGCTCGCCATGGCCGTCATGCAGTAACGGGACCCGGTAGTTCCCAGCGGGGGCCGGTCCGTCCGAACGGACCGGCCCCCGCGGTGCGTTGTGCCCGCCGAACCGCCGGATGGGGCGTTATCGTCGGCGAGTGACGAGTCTTCCCGGAGACGAGGGCGACAGCGAGGCGAAGCCCCTGTCCCTTGTGTGCGCCCGCTGCGGCACGCAGGCCGAGGGCTCACCGCCCACCTGGACCTGCTCCGTGGAGAACGGCGTCCGCCAGTACCTCTGTGACACCTGCTCCCGGGAGAACCTCAGGGCCATCGAGGGGCGGCTCGACTCGGCCTGGTGGTAGGGCCGACCCGCCTCACGCCTCCGCAGCCGCTTCCTGCTCGTCCCCCTCCTCGGCCGCCACGAATCCCGGCAGCCACTCCTCCAGCTCCTCGCGCAGCCGGACCGTCGCCCCGAGCTGGCACAGGACGCCGATGGTGCTCAGGGTGACCCGGTGTATCAGGAGGTACGCCGGGGGCAGGTTCAGCTGTTTGCCCAGTTGGTGGGCGGGGGAGCGGGGATCGGCGATCCGGGCCGCCTGGCTGCGCATCCAGCCACGGCTGAAGGTGAACGCGTCGACCTCGGCCGGTTCGATGATCGGCAGCAGGTAGTCGAGGACCGCGTCCGGGTCCAGCTCTATGGACTCCTTGACGAAGCCCTCCGCGCGGAGCAGTTCGTAGACCGCCTCGGCCTCGCCGTCCAGCGTCATACGCAGGCAGGTGCCGATGGTGTCCGGCAGACCGCCGGGGAGCCGGTCGACCGTGCCGAAGTCCAGGACGCCCAGACGCCAGTCCTCCTCGCCGTCCGGACCGCCGGGCAGGAGCCGGAAGTTGCCCGGGTGCGGGTCGGCGTGCAACAGACCGGTGCGGGCGGGGCCGGAGAAGAGGAACCGGGCCAGGAGCTGACCGGCGCGGTCGCGCTGCTCCTCGGTGCCGTCCGAGATCACCTCCGACAGGGGGACGCCCTCCATCCACTCCGTGATCAGGACCTGGTCACTCTGGTGGACCACCGCCGGCACCACGACGTCCGGATCGTCCGCGAACTCCTCGGCATGGGCCTGCTGGGCCTGCGCCTCCAGGCCGTAGTCGAGCTCCTCCGAGACCCGGTCGCGCAGCTCGGCGATGAGGGGCTTGATGTCGATACCTGGCACCAGGGGGCCCAACAGGCGGGCGAAGCGGCCAAGCTGGGTCAGGTCGGACAGCAGCGCCTCGCCGGCCCCCGGGTACTGGACCTTGACCGCCACCTCGCGCCCGTCATGCCACACGGCCCGGTGCACCTGGCCGATCGACGCCGCCGCGGAGGGCTTGTCGTCGAACTCGGTGAACAGCTCCTGCCAGTCCTCGCCCAGCCGCTCCTCGAGCACCGCGTGGACGGTGCGGGTCGGCATCGGAGGCGCCGCCTCCTGGAGCTTCGTCAGGGCCGCGCGGTAGGGGCCCGCCACCTCCTCGGGGAGCGCCGACTCGAAGACGGACAGGGCCTGGCCGAACTTCATGGCCCCGCCCTTGAGCTCCCCGAGCACCTTGAACAACTGGTCCGCGGTGCGCTGTTGCAGCTCGCGGCCGACGATCTCCGCGGACTCGCCCACGATCCGCTTGCCGAGTCCCCAGGTGGCCCGCCCGGCGAAGCCGAGCGGGAGCGCGGCGAGCTTGGCGGTTCGGGTGACCGCCTTCCGGGGAAGATCAGACATGCGCCCTCCAGGTGCCAGCAGGCCGTGGCGCGGTTGCCTTACGGCACAACTCCTCCGACGACCGTTGCTCCGCCATTGTCTCGTGCGCAGCCTCCTCCTTGGAGGTGTGTTCTCCCTTACCTTTCTCCGCGGCCCCGCACGGACATGCGGGATGCGGCCAGACCGGCCGCGCGTGCCAGCTCAGACCGGGCAGCGAGACCTCCCAGCGGGCGCCCGCGCTCGACGGCAGCCGGCCGTCCAGGAAAGCGAGCGCGTGCGCGGCCGTGAGGCCGGCGACCGTCGTGGCCAGTGCCAGGTCACAGGCCCGCGCCGGATGCCGCCTGCTGCCCGAACGCCACTGCGCCACCAGCCGGGGCCAGGCCGGGTCGCGGTCGGTCCGCGTCTCGTGCAGGCAGCCCGCGCAGCCCGTCTCTCCCGACAGGACGAGAGGGCCGACCACCCCTGTGGCCTCGACCACACCTGCGTACAGATGAGGTGTGCCGGACCGGACGAGAGGTTCGCCGGCGGCCGGGGCGGGCGCGTGCACGTCGACGTCGTCCCGCGGGGCGAGGACGACCAGGGAGAAGCCGGGGTCGTCCGCGTCCACCGAGGCCCGGGAGCCATGGCGCGGCGGGCGCCCCGGGGCCGCCGCGGACACCACCCGGCGTGCGGCGATGTCCCTGCGGTCGCCGACGGAGGCGGCGGGGAGACCGCCCGGGGCGACGTCCCCCGGCTCGACCCGGCCGCAGTCCCGCACGTCGACCTCTCCGACGCCGGCGCCGGAGAGCAGCGCGGCCAGCGCCACGCCCACCCGGCCCGCCCCCCTGACCTGCACGCGCAGTGAGCGGCGGGCGGCCAGGAGTCTCATCGCGTCACCCGGCTCCGACGTGGTCAGCGAGAGGGACGCCAGGTCGGGGGCCAGCCGGTCGAGGAGCTCCTTCTTCTCGCGCAGCGCGTCCGCGGCGGGCCCACCGCCCCTCGCGTCGTCGACGAGCCCGGCCCGCGCCAGCCGTGTCACCAGCGTGTCGACATGGTCGTCGGGCAGATCCATACGGCGTCCCTCCTCCCGCAGCAGCGCGAGGCCGCGCGTGCCGTTGATCAGGTCGAGGAAGCTGCCCGTCGCCGTGTCCATCGGACCCAGCGTCAGCGCATGCGCCGGGGTCATCCCGAACTGCACGGTGTTGAGATCGCGCCAGCCGCGCCGGAGCGCGGGCTTCATCTGCGGAACCATTGTGTGCTCGAGCGGAACCACTGCTGCTTGCATGCCAGGCCCCCGTAGCCCTCGTAGTACGTCCCCGTCCGCCGCCGGAGCCCGGGCGACGGTCGGTCGCGGCTGCGGTGGCGATGCCAGCATGCCCGGACCCGGCCCTCACGTGCCGAAAGTTGTCCACAGGTGGGGGCCATTCGTCGTACAAATAAGACGCATGGCGGGCGATCGGAACCGAACCGTCCCGGAGTCGGGACTTCCCCCGTGTGCAGCGGGTAACGTCGGGGCGTGCCCGCCGACCCACTGCACCGCGCCGGAACACCACAGCGCAGCACGACGAGCCTGCCGCCGAGCGGCTCGGGGGCGAGCGCGATCGAGGTGCGCAGGAGCAGCCGTCGACGCCGGACGGTCTCCGCGTACCGCGAGGGCGATCGCACCATCGTGCTCATCCCTGCCCGAATGTCCGAGGCGGAGGAGCGGCGCTGGGTGAGCGTCATGCTCGACAAGCTGGCCGCCCAGGAGAGCAAACGGGTCCTCGGCGACACCGAGCTCTCCGAGCGCGCGCAGCGGCTGTCGGCCCAGTACTTCGACGGCCGGGCGCGGCCCACCTCGGTCCGCTGGGTCACCAACCAGAACACCCGCTGGGGTTCGTGCACCCCGTCCGAGGGCAGCATCCGGCTCTCGCACCGGCTGCAGGGCATGCCGGAGTACGTCGTCGACTACGTCCTGCTCCATGAGCTCGCGCATCTTCTCGTGCCCGGCCACGGGCCCCGTTTCTGGCGGTTGCTGGAGGCATATCCGCGTACCGAGCGGGCCAAGGGCTATCTCGAGGGCGTGGTCGCCGCCGACCGGTTGCCGCACCTTCCGGGCGTCCGCGGAGAGTGACCGACGACCCGAACGGGTTTTTGTACCGGATCTGTACCGACCTCCGACGGTGTCCGAGTTTGCCGTTAGCCTGTCGCGACGCACTCGCATTCGGGATGGGGGACGGTCGTAACGCATGGCCAGGGAATTCCAGCGCGGCCACAAGGCCAAGATCAGTGACCTGACCGCGGGCACGGACCTGTACGTAGGCGTACAGATCTCCGGCCCCGGACTGACCTTCGACATCAGCTGCTTCGGACTCGACGCCGACGAACGGCTCTCGGACGACCGGTACTTCATCTTCTTCAACCAGCCGAAGTCCCCTGAGGACTCCATCCAGCTCCTGGGCGCGCAGTCGGGTGACACGGAGTCGTTCCGGGTCACGCTCGACCGGATTCCGTCGCAGATCCAGAAGCTGTCGTTCACGGCGACGATCGACGGCGCCGGCCAGATGTCGCAGATCGCCCCCGGCTATCTCCGTATCGTCGCCGGTGGCGAGGAAGTGGCCCGGTACTCGTTCGACGGCGGCGAGTTCTCCACCGAGCGTGCCGTGATGGTGGGCGACCTGTACCTGAAGGACGTCTGGCGGTTCGCCGCGGTCGGCCAGGGATTCGACGGCGGTCTGGACGCACTGCTGAAGAACTTCGGCGGTGAGGTCGCCGAGGAAGAGCCGGAGTCCGCGCCCCAGCAGTCCGCTGTCCCCGCCCAGTCCCAGGCACCGGCGTTCGCCCCGCCCTCGCAGGCCGAGGCGCCGCCCGCACCGGCCCCTTCGTTCGGCGCGCCGCCGGCTCCCGCGCCCGCCCCGTCCCTCCACACCGCTCCGACGATCGCCGGAACCCCGGCCGCGCCCGCCGCGCCGACGAGCCCGCAGACGTTCACTCCTCCGGGGCAAACGTTCACGCCCCCCGGCGCCCCTCCGGCAGGCCAGTACGCGCCCCCCGGCGCACCCGCAGGTCAGTTCACGCCCCCAGGCGCCGTCCCCGGCCAGTTCGCGCCCCCCGGTGCTCCCGGAGCCTTCCCCGGTCAGGCGCAGCCCTTCGGTGGTGGCACGCAGCTCGCGCCCGTGCCGCCCGAGGCCAACGTCCGGGTCGTCCTGACGAAGTACGCGGAAGCCCCCGTCGGCGACCGCTGGACCGAGCAGAACCAGAACCTGGTGCGGGCCACCCTCACCAAGGACGCCCCGATCCTCGCCAAGCAGGGCAGCATGGTCGCCTACCAGGGCGACATCGACTTCGCCCACAAGGGCTCGGGCCTGCTCGGCAAGCTCACCGGGGCACTCACCGGCCAGGGCATGTCCCTGATGCGCTGCACCGGCAACGGCGAGGTGTTCCTCGCCGACGAGGCCAGCCGGGTCTTCGTCATCCGCCTCCAGGGCGAGCAGCTCTACACCAGCGCCCAGGGCGTGCTCGCCTTCGACGAGTCCCTGGACACCGAGGTCCGCCGCATCGAGGGCGAAGGTTTGCCCGGTGGAGGCTTCTTCAGCATGCTCTTCTCCGGCACGGGAGCGGTCGTCGTCAAGACACGCGGCGTGCCCGTCGTCCTGCCCGTCGGCGCGGCCACCTATGTCGACGGCAACGCCGTCATCGCCTGGTCCGCCGGTGCGCAGGCGGTCACCACGACCTCGCTCAGGCTGCGCCGCTCCGGGTACGCCCGGCAGACCACCGAGGCCGTGAACCTCCAGTTCCGCGGCGCCCCCGGCAACTTCGTCGTCGTACAGCCCTTCGAGGTGTGAGGCCATGGACTCCCAGACTCTGAGTGCGCACCGCGCCGCCGCGACCGGCGTCCGCATGAGTGTGCACAGCTCCAAGACGCTCAAGGTCACCATGGCCACCGGGCACGACCTGATCGCCAAGGCCGGCTCGATGATCGCCTACGACGGCTATGTGCAGTTCGACGGGGCGCCCGCGAGCCTGCGCCGGTCGGCGGAGGAGATGGTCTCCGGCGAGGGCGGCAAGCTGATGCTGGCCCGCGGCGACGGTGACCTGTACCTGGCCGACTACGGCGGCGACATCCTGGTCCTGCACCTGGGCGGCGAGGCGCTGTCCGTGAACGGTGCCACCCTGCTGGCCTGCGACGCCTCGCTGGAGCTGGCCATCGAACCGGTCAAGGGGCTCGCGAAACTCTCCGGCTCCGGCCTGACCAACCTGGTCATCAAGGGCACCGGCTGGGTCGCCCTGGTCAGCCGGGGCATTCCGATGGCCCTGGACTGCGCCGAACGTGAGACGTACGTCGACCCGGACGCGCTCGTCGCGTGGACGACCGGCCTGGAGATGAAGGCCCGCCGCACCATCAAGGCGAGTGCCCTCATCGGCCGCGGCAGCGGCGAGGCCTTCCAGATCGGCTTCAAGGGGCAGGGCTTCGTCGTCGTCCAGCCGAGCGAGGACACCGGCGACCGATTCAAGATCCGGGGCTGAGGGGAGCACCAGGCACCATGCACAGCACACTCTTCGCACACGTCCCGGTCGAGTCGACCGGGCGCTACACCCTGCAGAACCCGCAGCTCCTGAAGACCGACGTCGCCCAGGGCAGCAGCCCGATCCTTGCCCGGCAGGGCGCCATGGTGGCCTTCGAGGGTCAGGTCGAGTTCGACAGCCAGTACCGCAACCGCAGCTGGCGCAACGTCGAGCGGATGACCGGCGAACGCCTCGAACTCATGCGCTGCAAGGGCAACGGCATCGTCTACCTGGCCAACCTCGCCCAGCACCTGCACATCATGGAGGTCGGCTCCGGCATCACCGTCGACAGCTCCTATGTGCTCGCCTTCGACGGCTCCCTCGGCGTCGGCATCGTCGCCGTGGACAGTGCCGTCGAGGTGGCGGCCGCGGGCGCCTACAACCTGGAGCTGTCGGGCTCCGGGCAGGTCGTGCTGATGACCTCCGGTGAGCCGCTGGTACTGGAGGTGGGACCGGACAAAAACGTCTGCGTCGACTCCGACGCCGTCATCGCCTGGTCCACCTCCCTGCGCACCCAGCTCCAGGCACCCACCTCCACCTCCGGTGTGTGGCGCCGCAGGGGCACCACCGGTGAGGGCTGGGAGATGCACTTCGGCGGCACGGGCCACGTCCTGGTCCAGCCCAGCGAGCTGCTGCCGCCCCAGGGCATGCGCAACGGCGGAGTGCTCGGCCAGTTCGGCATGCGCGGCAACTCCCTCGGGGGCAGCAACAGCTAGGCATGTGTAAGGGGCGCCCGCTATTGCCGGGCGCCCCTTACCTCCGCGCCGAGAAGAAGCTCACCACCTCGCGCGGGTCGCTTCCAGCAGTCGTACGACGGACTCGTCCGCCACATCCGCCACCTCGTCGTAGGCGAACCACCGCACGTCGAGGGACTCCTCGCTGATCGCCTCCACGGCCCCGGACGGGGCGAGCGCCGCGTACTGGACGTCGAAGTGCCAGTGACAGGGCGCCGGGATGGGGTGCCGGTCGAGGCGGACCGGGCCGCCGGGCAGCAGGGTCAGACCTGCGATGCCGGACTCCTCCGTCGCCTCGCGCAGCGCCGCCGCCTCCAGGGAGGTGTCGGTCGGCTCGCAGTGACCGCCCATCTGGAGCCACATCCGCAGCTTCTTGTGGAGGGTGAGCAGGACCTTTCCACGAGACGGGTCGATCACCAGGGCACTCGCCGTGATGTGCCCTGCCTCGCAGGACTTCCACATGCCGTCCGGATGAGCCGCCAGATGGTCCAGGTAGGCCTGGCGAAGATCTGCCTGGTCCTCGTATCCCTTGAGGACCAGGGCAGCGTCGTCATGAAGGCTCACTCGGAGTCGTCGTCCTTCTTCTTGAGGTCGGGCTTCTCCGCGGCCTCGCCGAGCATCTTGTCCAGCTCGGAGAAGTCCAGCTGCTCGCGGTGCACGAAGCCGTCCGGGTCGTCCAGGTCGGACGCGGTCGGCAGCATGTCCGGGTGGGCCCACAGGCCGTCACGGCCGTCGACACCGCGCGCGTCCGTGAGCGAGGCCCACAGCCGGGAGGCGTCGCGCAGGCGGCGCGGGCGCAGTTCCAGGCCGATCAGCGTGGCGAACGTCTGCTCGGCCGGGCCGCCCGAGGCACGCCGGCGGCGCAGGGTCTCGCGCAGCGCGTCGGCGGACGACAGGCGCGGCTTCGCGGCCGCGTGGACCACCGCGTCCACCCAGCCCTCCACCAGCGCCAGAGCCGTCTCCAGACGGGCCAGGGCCGCCTTCTGCTCCGGAGTGTCCTCCGGCTGGAACATGCCCTGCTGGAGTGCGTCCTGAAGCTGCTCGGGGTTCTGCGGGTCGAACTGGCCGACCACGTCCTCCAGCTTGGCGGTGTCGACCTTGATCCCGCGCGCGTACCCGTCGACCGCGCCGTACAGGTGCGAGCGCAGCCACGGGACATGCGCGAAGAGGCGCTGGTGGGCGGCCTCGCGCAGGGCGAGATACAGCCGCACCTCGTCCTTGGGCACGCCCAGGTCCTTGCCGAAGGCCTCGATGTTCGCCGGCAGCAGCGCGGCCTTGCCGGCCGGGCCCAGCGGCAGGCCGATGTCGGTGGAGCCGACGACCTCGCCCGCGAGCACGCCGACGGCCTGCCCGATCTGGGTGCCGAACATCGCGCCGCCCATCGAGCGCATCATGCCGATCAGCGGGCCCGCCATGGCCTGCATCTCCTCCGGCAGGACGTCACCCATGGCGGTGCCGACCCGCTCGGCGACCGGGTCGACGAGCTCCTTCCACGCGGGCAGGGTCGCCTCGACCCACTCCGCGCGGGACCACGCCACGGCGGAGCCCGCGCCGGACGGCAGCGATGTCGCGTCGTCGAGCCACAGGTCGGCCAGGCGTACGGCCTCCTCGACCGCGGTGCGATCGGCGGGGCCGATGCTCGCGTCCTTGGTGCCGTCCGAGGTGCCCTGGGAGACCGTCTGGCGGGCGATCTGCTTGGCCATGTCCCAGTTCACCGGGCCGCCCTCGTACGAGAGCATCTGGCCCAGCTGCTGGAAGGCGGCGCCCAGGTCGGTGGGGTTCAACGAACCGAACATGGCTGCGAGCGGATTGTCCGCACCGGGGCCGCCAAAGCCTCCGGCTCCGGGCAGACCGCCGAAACCGAACGGGTTGGCCGGTCCCTGACCACCACCGCTCTCCTGGTCCTTCTTCTTGCCCTCGTCGCCGTCGTCCGGCTCCTCCGGCGGAAGGCCGAATCCGAATGGGGTGTCACTCACGGGATTCCTCGGCTGGTAAGGCCACCGGTTGCCTCCGGCGGCGCGGCTGCCCGATAACACCCCCCAGCGTAGACACCAACGGCCGTTAGGGCCTCGGTGCTCCGCCGACTGTCCGCCTGCGGCAGGATGGATGCCACCTGGTACGTACGCGTCACTCGCGTTCCTACTGAAGACAACCGCTGGAGACGCCCGGTGAGTTCCCCTGATCCGCAGGTTCGCGCAGCGCGAAACCAGTCAACCAATCCCGCCACGCGCGGGCCAGTCGTCGCGGTCACCGGCGCCGCGTCCGGCATCGGAGCGATGCTCACCGAGCGGCTCGCCGCCTCGGAGGAGATCAAGCAGGTCATCGCGCTCGACGAGCGGCGTGGTGAGTGCGCCGCGGCGCAGTGGCACATCCTGGACGTACGGGATCCGGCCATCGCGGAGAAGCTGCGCGGGGCCGATGTCGTGGTCCATCTGGCGCTCGACCTCGATCTGGAGACCGACCCGGCGGCGCGTACGGCGTACAACGTCCGCGGGACGCAGACCGTGCTGACCGCCGCGGCGGCCGCGGGCGTCCACCGGGTCGTCCTGTGCACCTCCGCGATGGTCTACGGGGCGCTTCCGGACAACGAACTGCCCCTGTCGGAGGACGCCGAACTGCGGGCCACCGCGGAGGCGACCGGTGTCGGGGACCTGCTGGAGATCGAGCGGCTCGCACGGCGGGCGCCCCGGGCGCACCCCGGGCTCAATGTCACCGTCGTGCGGCCCGCCGTGCTGGTGGGCGGCGGCACCGACACCGCTCTGACCCGGTACTTCGAGTCGCCGCGGCTCCTGGTCGTGGCCGGATCCCGGCCCGCCTGGCAGTTCTGCCACGTCGAGGACCTCTGCAGCGCTCTGGAGCACGCCGTCCTGGAGAAGGTCGACGGGGAACTCGCCGTCGGATGCGACGGGTGGCTGGAGCAGGAGGAGATCGAGGAGCTCAGCGGGATCCGCCGGATGGAGTTGCCGTCGGCGGTCGCGCTCGGGGCCGCGGCCCGGCTGCACCGGATCGGTCTGACGCCGTCTCCCGCGGGGGATCTCGCGTACACGATGTACCCCTGGGTGGTGAGCGGGAGCCGGCTGCACGACGCCGGGTGGCGGCCGCAGTGGACCAACGAGGAGGTGCTCGCGGAGCTGCTGGAGGAGGTCGCCGGACGGCACACGGTCGCCGGGCGGCGGCTGGGCAGGAAGGATGCGACGGCGGCGGGGGCCGCTGGGGCGACGGTGGCGCTGCTGGGTGCGGCGGCTGTCGTACGGCGGGCTCGGAAGGCTCGGCGGCGGATCTGAGGGTGCGCTGTGCGGGGTGCCGCGTGCGACCGGTCGGCGGCTGCGGGAGCGCCGTGGCTGGTCGCGCCCACGCGGCGGAGCCGCAAGTCGATACAGCCCCGCGCCCCTTCGGGGCGCTTCCCTGTACGAGCCTCCGAACGCGCACGCGCGTGTGCCAGGTGACAGCTCCATTCCCCCTTGTCCCGGGCGTGCGGCACGATGGACGTATGGCATCGACCTTCGACCACCCCGGTGAGCAGACCGCCGATGAGCCGATCAAGCTCATCGGCATCCGCGAGACCCCCCTCTCCCTCGACGAGGTCTTCCGCGCGGTCGGGGACGACGCGGCCGGGGGGACCGCCCTGTTCGTCGGGACCGTGCGGAACCACGACGGGGGCGCCGACGTCGACAAGCTCGGCTACTCGTGCCACCCCAGTGCCGAGGCCGAGATGCGAAGGGTCGCCCAGAAGGTCGTCGCCGAGTTCCCGGTGCGGGCCCTCGCCGCTGTGCACCGCGTCGGGGATCTCGGAGTCGGGGACCTCGCCGTCGTCGTCGCCGTTTCCTGCCCGCACCGGGGCGAGGCCTTCGATGCCTGCCGGAGACTGATCGACGATCTCAAGCACGAGGTGCCGATCTGGAAGCACCAGACGTTCTCCGACGGTACGGAGGAGTGGGTCGGCGCCTGCTGAAACCCTTCCTTCACCCCTCCGGTTGCGTAACCGCACCCCTGGCGTGAGCGTTGTCAGTGCGGATGGTTAATCTGTTGATCAGTCAGTTCTGCGGTTGATCGGTATGGGGTCGGGAGGTCGGCATGGGGGCGCTCGTCTGGTTGTTGATTCCGTTGTTCGCCGCGATCGTCGCCGGGCTGTGGGGCAGCTGGGCCAACCGGACCCGCAAGGCGCGCAACGACGGCCCCGAGCTCGACGGATACGCCCGTTTCCGCGCCGCGATGGAGAAGTCGCACTCCGGCACCTGACGTCCACGTCACGGCGGCGCCCTGACGATGGTCCGACAGGAGCGTCCCGTACTGTCGTGCCATGCCACGCCGCACCGCGACGATGCTCGCCTCCACCCTGATGCTGATCGCGCTTCTCTGCGCGGGAGTCTTCATCAAAGTGCCCTACGCCGAGATGTCACCGGGCCCCACGGTGAACACCCTCGGGGACCACGGCGGCGAGCCGGTGCTGCAGATCTCCGGACGCAAGACGTATCCGACGAGCGGTCACCTGAACATGACCACCGTCCGGGTCACCAGCGCCGACTACAAGATGAACCTCGTCGAGGCCGTGTACGGCTGGCTCGCGCACGACAGCAAGGTCGTACCGCACGACACGCTCTACCCGGACGGCAAGACCGAGGAGCAGTCGACGCAGGAGAACGCCGAGGAGTTCAGCCAGTCCCAGGAGAGCGCCAAGGTCGCCGCCCTGAAGGAACTGGATGTCCCGGTGCAGTCCTGGGTGATCGTCTCGACCGTCGTCAAGGACTCCCCGGCCGAGGGCAGGCTGCACGCCGGTGACGTCATCAAGGCCGTCGACGGTACGGCCGTGAAGGCGCCGGACGATGTCGCGAAGCTGGTGACGAAGCACAAGCCGGGTGAGGACGTCGTCTTCACCGTCGTGCCCGCCAAGGAACAGGCCGCCGCCGAGAAGGCGCACAAGACGGCAACCAGGACCGAGAAGGTCACCATCACGACCCGGGCCTCCGACGACGAGGGGGAGAAGCGCGCCATCGTCGGGATCGCCGCCGGGACCGACCACACCTTCCCGTTCACCGTCGACATCAAGCTCGCCGACGTCGGCGGTCCGAGCGCCGGTCTGATGTTCGCGCTCGGCATCTACGACAAGCTCACCCCGGGCAGCCTGACCGGCGGCAAGTTCGTCGCGGGCACCGGGACGATCGACGACGACGGCAAGGTCGGCCCGATCGGCGGCATCGAGATGAAGACGGTCGGCGCGCGCGACAAGGGCGCCCAGTACTTCCTGACGCCCGCCGACAACTGCGCGGCCGCCGCCAAGGACACCCCGGGCGGGCTCACCCTGATCAAGGTGAAGACCATCGACGACGCCCTCGGCGCGCTCAAGGACCTCCGCGAGGGCAGGACGTCCGACCTGCCGAAGTGCACGACCAAGGGCTGACCGGCACGCGCGTGTACGACGACGGGGGCGCCCCTCACACCGAGGGCGCCCCCGTCGTCGTAACGGGAAAGCCGGGAGAGCTGGGAGACCTCAGTCCGCGAACGTCGCCGACAGAGCCTCCGCCAGGCCGGGGACCAGGTCGCGGCCGGTGAGGACCTCCGTGGGGGAGTCCTTCTCGCGCAGCCGCAGGGCCGAGTCGCGGGTGCCGTTGCGCAGGACCGCGACCGTCATGCGGACCTCCTGACGGTCCGGGTGCTCGGCGACCCACTTCGCCAGCTTGGCGTCGCTCAGCCCCTGCGGGACGGACGCCTCGGCGGACGGCGGCAGCATCAGGCGTTCCACGGTGAGCGCGCAGCCGACGACCGCGTCGGGCCAGGCGATGGTGCCGAGGAACTCGTCGAGCGGCTTGCCCGCGGGAATCTCGTCCTGCTCGATGGGGGTCAGGGCCGCGGACTCCCGCGCCTCCTCCAGACCGAGCTGGCTCGCGAGAGCGGGTTCCTGGGCTCGCAGCCGGGCGGTGTCTACGAGGGCGAAGAGGCGGGCGGGCTGGTCCCAGCCGAGGCCGGAGGCGTACTCGTCGATCTCGAGTACGGCCCGGGTGAGCGGGCTCGCCGCCATGGGGGTGTTGGACATGGTCACAATCCTGCCTCGTTCGTGACCGGAATCGGGAACCGAGTAAACGGTGAGTAAGTTGCATAGGTGTGGGCCCGCGATCACGGGGGGCCACCCAGGGCCCGCGAACACGAGGGCCTGACGGATCGACAGCGAACTTCGAGGTGCGCACCTTGGCTTTCCAGATGCCGGACCGCGGCGGAGGCCCGACAGGGCCGCGGATGAGAGTGGGCCGCCCGTCCCGGCGTGCCAGGACCCTGCTCATGACGCTGGGCGTCCTCGCCGTCCTCGGCATGGCGTTCACCATGTTCGCGGGGTTCTGGACGGACTGGCTCTGGTACCGCTCGGTGAACTACTCGTCCGTGTTCACCACCACGCTGTGGACCAAGATCGGGCTGTTCTTCGTCTTCGGTCTGCTGATGGCCCTCGCCGTCGGCGTGAACATCTGGCTGGCCCACCGGCTGCGCCCGCCGCTGAGCGCCATGTCGATGGAGCAGCAGAACCTCGACCGCTACCGGATGGGCATCGCACCGTACAAGAAGTGGCTGCTGCTCGGGATCGTCTCCCTGGTGGGCCTGATCGCCGGCGCCTCCGCCTCCAGTCAGTGGCGGACCTGGCTGATGTGGGTCAACGGCGTGTCCTTCGGCCAGAAGGACCCGCAGTTCCACCTCGACATCTCCTTCTACACCTTCGACCTGCCCTGGTACCGGTTCCTGCTCGGCTTCGGCTTCGCCGCCGCGATCCTCTCGGTGATCGCCGCCGCGCTCACCCATTACCTGTACGGCGGTCTTCGGGTCACCTCCCCGGGCGCGCGTGCCACGGCCGCCGCGACCGGCCACCTTTCGGTGCTGCTCGGCATCTTCGTCGCACTGAAGGCGGTCGCGTACTGGCTCGACCGGTACGGCCTCGCGGTCAAGTCCAGCGACTTCAAGGCGACCGACAGCTGGACGGGCCTCAGGTACGTCGACGCGAACGCCTATCTGCCGGCCAAGACGATTTTGTTCTGCATCGCGGTCATCTGCGCGCTGCTGTTCTTCGCCACCCTGTGGCGGCGCACCTGGCAGCTGCCCGTGATCGGCTTCGGCCTGATGGTGCTCTCGGCGATCCTCATCGGCGGGCTCTACCCCGCGATCGTCCAGAAGTTCCAGGTGCAGCCGAACGAGCAGGCCAAGGAAGCGCCGTACGTCGAGAAGAACCTCAAGGCGACGCGTGAGGCCTACGGCATCGACGACGCCTCGGTGACCGAGTACGACGGCAAGTCCACCACCTCGGACAAGACCAAGCTGCGCGACGACGTCGACGCCACGGCGAGCATCCGGGTCGTGGACCCCAACGTCGTCTCGCCGACGTTCCAGCAGCTCCAGCAGATGCGGAACTACTACGCGTTCCCGACCAACCTGGACGTGGACCGCTACAGCAAGGACGGCAAGGACCAGGACACGGTCATCGGGCTGCGTGAGCTGAACCTCGCCGGCATCCCGAAGAACAACTGGATCAACGACCACTTCCGTTACACCCACGGTTACGGCGTGGTCGCCGCCAAGGGCACCGAGGCCGACGCCGAGGGGCGCCCGGTCTTCACCGAGTCCAACCTGCCCTCCCAGGGCGACCTCGGGACGTACCAGCAGCGCGTCTACTACGGCGAGAAGACCACCACGTACTCGATCGTCGGCGGTCCCCAGAAGGAGATCGACTACTCCGACGACTCCGGCGAGAAGACCTACAGCTACGGCGCCAAGAGCGGGGTCAACCTCGCCAACCCGGTCAACCGGGCCGCGTACGCGGTGGCGTTCAGCGAGCCGCAGATCCTCTACTCCGGAGCGATCGGCGAGGGCTCGCGGATCCTGTACAACCGCACACCGAAGCAGCGCGTCGAGGCGGTCGCCCCCTGGCTGACCATCGACGGCGACGCCTACCCGGCTGTGGTGAACGGCAAGATCGAGTGGATCGTCGACGCGTACACGACGACGAACGGCTACCCGTACTCCTCGCGTACGACCCTCGGTGACACCACGGCCGACTCGCTGACCGCGACGAACAACCAGCGCGCGGTGGTGGCGCAGCAGAACCAGGTCAACTACATCCGCAACTCGGTGAAGGCGACCGTCGACGCGTACACCGGCGAGGTCAAGCTCTACCAGTGGGACACCAAGGACCCGGTCCTCAAGACCTGGATGAAGGCGTTCCCGGGCACCGTGGAGTCGAAGAAGGACATCTCCACCGACCTGATGGCCCATCTGCGGTACCCGCAGGACCTGTTCAAGGTCCAGCGTGAGCTGCTGGCGCGCTACCACGTCGAGGACGCGGACACCTTCCTCAGCGGCAGCGAGGTGTGGCAGGTGCCGGACGACCCGACCAACAAGTCGGGCGACGCGGTGCCGCCGTACTACCTGAGCATGAAGATGCCCGACCAGTCGGCCCAGGCGTTCTCGCTCACGACGACGTTCACGCCCAACGGCCGGGACAACCTCAGTGCGTTCATGTCGGTCGACGCCGAGGCGGGCACCACTGACTACGGCAAGATCAGAATCCTGAAACTGCCGACCAACACCACGGTCAACGGGCCCAAACAGGTGCAGAGCCAGTTCAACTCCGAACAGGACATCGCCGAGACCATCAGCCTCCTCAACAGAGGCGACTCCAATGTGGAGTACGGCAATCTCCTGACGGTGCCGCTGGACGGCGGACTGCTCTACGTGGAGCCGGTCTACGTACGCGGTGGTGGACTCAAGTACCCGCTGCTGCGGAAGGTGTTGGTCACCTACGGAGGCAACACCGCCTTCGAGGACACCCTCGACGAGGCCCTGAACAAGGTGTTCGGAGCGAACGCTTCGACCACGCAGCCTCCGGACGACGGCGGGACCACCACCAAGCCGCCGCCGACCTCCGCCAACCCGACGGTCCAACAGGCGCTTGACGACGCCCAGAAGGCCTTCGACGCCGGCCAGGAAGCCCTGAAGAAGGGCGACTGGGAGGCGTACGGCCGGGCCCAGGAGGATCTGAAGGACGCGCTCAAGCGTGCCGAGGACGCGCAGTCCGCGGCGGGCAAGGGCACCGGCAGCAGTGCGAAGCCCAGTAGCAGCCCGAGCCCGCGGAGCAGTCCGAGCAGCAGCCCCAGCGGCTGATCAGCCGCTGGTCAAATGCCCACCCCCGCGCCGTGATACGGTTGCTACACAACGGCGCGGGGTGGAGCAGCTCGGTAGCTCGCTGGGCTCATAACCCAGAGGTCGCAGGTTCAAATCCTGTCCCCGCTACTGAAATCGAAGGCCCGGATCCTCTTGAGGATCCGGGCCTTCGTGATGTGCGAACGCATGTACCGGCCGCTGCGACGGCCGTGCCGCCTCCGGGAGTTGGGGCGACTGTGTTTGACTTGTCTCTCTGTGGGCATGTCGACAAAACGCTGAAGTGACCTCAATGGCTGCGGTATACCAGGTGTACCCAGGTTGATGGTGGTGCGACGATGGACGTTATGGGGGACAAGGCAACTCTGTTGGAGACAGGGCGTTTTGTGCAGCCTGCCGATTTTTCGGAGTCGACGGGCGACTTGTCGCAGCCCATGGACCGGGACGAGACCGGGGAGGCTGCCGAGGAGGCACGGCAGCGCATGGCCGCGCAGGCCGGCGATGTCGAGGCGATGAGCGTCCTCGGCGCCCTCCTGCTGCGCCGCGGTGACCTCGACGGAGCCGAGCCCCATCTGCGTGCCGCCACCGCCGCCGGCGACCGTGCCGCCGCCAACAACCTCGGCGTCCTGCTGCACCAGCGCGGCTACGCCGACGACGCCGCCGGCTGGTGGCGGATCGCCGCCGTCGCCGGGTCCGCCGCGGCCGCGCACGCGCTGGGGCGGCACCATCGTGAGCGGGGCGACGAGCCCGCCGCCGAGTACTGGCTGCGCCAGTCCGCCGAACAGGGACACGCGCTGGGCGCCTACGCGCTCGCCGACCTGCTGGAGCACCGCGGGGACGGGGGCGCCGAGCAGTGGATGCGGATCGCCGCCGAGCGGGGGCACCGGGAGGCGGCCTATCGGCTGGCCCGTGCGCTCGACCGCCGGTTGGCCGAGTGCGCCGTCGGCGACGACGACGGCGCCGGGGCCGAGGCCGAGCAGTGGTACCGGCAGGCCGCCGCGCGCGGACACCGGCGGGCGGCGCTGCACCTCGGGGCGATCCTGGAGCGGCGCGGCGCGCTCAAGGAGGCCGGGCGCTGGTATCTGACCTCCGCCAAGGACGGCGAGGCGCGGGCCGCCTGCGCCCTCGGATTCCTGCTGCGGGACGCGGGCGACACCGAGAGCGCCGCCGTCTGGTGGCTGCGCGCCGCCCAGGACGGCGACGGCAACGCGGCCAACGCGCTGGGCGCCCTGCACGCCGAGCGTGGCGAGTCGCAGACCGCCGAGCGCTGGTACCGGGCGGCGATGGACGCCGGTGACGACAACGGCGCGTACAACCTCGGGCTGCTCTGCGCCGAGCAGGGGCGGACCGCGCAGGCCGAGCAGTGGTACCGGCGGGCCGCGTACGCGGGGCACCGGGAGGCGGCCAACGCGCTCGCCATCCTGCTGCTCCAGGGCGGGGACACCGCCGGGGCGGAGCCGTGGTTCTCCAAGGCCGCGGAGGCCGGGAGCGTGGACGCCGCGTTCAACCTCGGCATCCTGTTCGCAGGGCGGGGCGAGGAGGCCGTCGCGCTGCGGTGGTACGAGCGGGCCGCAGCCGCCGGGCACACCGAGGCCGCGCTCCAGGTGGGCATCGCCCGGCTGCGGGACGGGGACGAGGCCGGTGCCGAGCGGCATCTGCGGTGTGCGGCGGGGGGTGGCAGCGCGGAGGCCGCGTACCGGCTGGCGACCGTGCTGGACGCCCGACGGCCGCCGGTGCCCGCGCACTCGCTCGGAGAGCCCGTGCACGAGGAGAAGAGCGAGTGCGAGGAGTGGTACGAGCGGGCGGCCTCCCAGGGGCATCGCCGGGCCCAGGTGCGGGTGGGCATGCTCGCCGCCGCGCGGGGCGATGTCGTGGAGGCGGCCCGGTGGTACCGGGAGGCCGCGGAGGCGGGGTCCCGCAACGGGGCGTTCAACCTGGGGCTGCTGCTCGCCCGTGAGGGGAGTGAGCCGGAGGCCGCCGTGTGGTGGGCCCGGGCCGCCGACGCGGGGCATGGACGGGCGGCGTTGCGGTTGGCCCTGGTCTACGCGCGTCGGGGTGAGCTGGCCGAGGGACAGCGGTGGGCCGACCGGGCCGTCGTTCTCGGGCCCGCGGAGGTTTCCGAGCGGGCGGCCCGGCTCCGGGACGCGTTGAGTGAGGAGCTGTCGGCGTAGCGGTGCGTGGTGTCGGGCCGCCTCGCACCAAGCGATTTGCCTCTGGCCTCCCCCTTCACGTAACGTTGCATTCATCGCCGCGGGGTGGAGCAGCTCGGTAGCTCGCTGGGCTCATAACCCAGAGGTCGCAGGTTCAAATCCTGTCCCCGCTACTGAAGGCCGAGGGCCGGAATCCGAAAGGGTTCCGGCCCTCGGTGTTTTCCAGGCCGGTGGCCCACCGCCCCGGACTTCTGTCCACTGTCCTCAGCTCCGGCAGGAGCTATGCCGGGTAGGTGACGAAGCTCGCGTCCAGGACCTCGTCGTTACCGGTGTCCCAGCCGTGGAGCTCGGCGGTGTCGAAGAAGGTGACTGCCAGGTCGTGGGTGCGCCGGATGGCGGCGACCCCCGCCTGCTCGTCGCCGGGGCCGTAGGCCGTCGTCAGACCCGTCGAGCCGTAGCCGATCGCCGAGACCTCCAGGCCTTGGCTGCCGAGTGTCCGGTGCTGCATGACGCGCTCCTCATATCCAACCAAAGGGCGCCTGCGACGTCCTGCCAGGGCTGCGGCGAGGGGCCCGGCGCAGCGTCGTTCACCGGGCGGATCGGTTGCGATCACTGACGCAGCCTGCTTATTATTACGATCGTAATTTAATGAACCTGGGTCGCGTCAGGCCATGCCATCTGCGCTCTGGTCATCTCCTCTCCATTTCACCGGGAACCTTCATGGACCTCTCCGCCAGCACCGCCCTTGTCACCGGAGCGAACCGGGGCTTCGGCCGCGCCCTCGCCGCCGAACTGCTCAGCCGCGGCGCCACCGTCTACGCCGGCGCCCGCAACCCCGACCAGATCGACCTGCCCGGCGCCAAGCCGATCGCAATCGACATCACCGACCCCGCCTCCGTCGCGGCCGCCGCCAAGGCCACCGGCGACGTGACCATCCTGGTCAACAACGCGGGCTCCTCCACCGGCGCCGACCTGCTCACCGCCGACCTGGACGACATCCGCCTCGAGATGAACACCCACTACCTCGGCACCCTGACGGTGGCCCGCGCCTTCGCACCCCAGATCGCGGCCAACGGCGGCGGGGCCATGCTGAATGTCCTGTCCGGCCTGTCCTGGGTCAGCTTCCCGGAGCTCGGCGCCTACTGCGCCGCCAAATCCGCGGAATGGTCACTCACCAACACCCTGCGCCTGCAACTCGCCGACCAGGGCATCCGCGTGGCCGGCCTGCACGTCGGCTACATGGACACCGACATGGTCCGTGCCGTCGACGCGGAGAAGTCCGACCCGGCCGACATCGCGCGCATCGCCGTGGACGGCATCGCCGCCGGCGCCTACGAGATCCTCGCCGACAACGCGGCCCGCCAGGCGCAGGCAGCACTTGCCGGGGGTGTCTCGGTGCTATACCCGCAGCTCCCCTGAGGAGCACCCGCCGCCACGGGCCGACCGCCAGGCACGTCCGCCAAGGGAACGTCTGACACAGCAACACAAGCAACCGGTTCGTGGCGGCAGCGCAGTTTCCGGGCCGTGGTCATCACCAGCATTGCTGGATTCATCACGGCGCTGGACAACCTGATCGTCACCACCGCACTTCCCTCCTTGGGCGAGGACCTCGGCGGCGGCCTCGAAGACGTCGAATGGACGGTGAGCGTCTACACCCTCACCTTCGCGGTCCTGGTGATGTTCGGGCGATGCGTCTTTTCCGTCATCGTTCGTTCAGCGTCATCAACGCCGCATGCCTGCTGATGTTCCTGGGCATGTTCGGGGCGCTCTTCCTGCTCAGCCAGTACCTGCAGACCGTCGGGGGCTACTCGCCGATGGAGGCCGGGGTGCGCATGCTGCCCTGAAGCCCACAGCAGAAGGACCCGGACATACGCCGCCGCATCCCCTTTGCGTCAGTGTCTGACCCTCAGGTGGCCGGGCCTGCGTCGGTCGGCTGTGGTCAGGCTTCCAGGCTCCCTGCTGCCTGCCGGTCGCTGTCGTCGCGCGCCAGGGACGTGAGAATTTCCCTGCGGCAGACATCGAGGATTTCGTCCGCCAGCGGAGAGTCGTCCGGGCATGCCCGCGACAACATGATCGCTCCGACCGAATGGGCGAGCATGTCGATCACCATGGTGCGGGCCGCGCGTTGGTCCGCATCCTCCGGTGTGTCGCTCGGGGCCTGGAGGGCAGTCAGCAGGTTCTCGATCCCGGCCGCGAACGCTGTTTTGATGTCCGCCGGCTGACGTGCGGCATCGCCGCTGAGGGCCGCGATGGTGCAGCCGTCTCCGCGCCCGTCGCGATGCTCCCGGGAGACATAGCTCTCGACGAACTCGGCGGGGTCCAGGCCTTCCGTCCGTGCCGCGATCTGCGAGAGCCCGCTCACGGACGCTTCGGCCATCAGGTCGGCCTTGGAGCGGAAGTGCTTGTAGAACCCGCCATGGGTGAACCCGGCGGCTGCCATCAGTTCCGCCACGCCGACACCGTCGTAGCCGCGCTCGCGGAACAGCCTGGCCGCTGTCGCGACGATGTGCGCACGGTTCTGCTCCGCCTGTGCCTTGGTGACCCGCATGTCCAGCCGCCCCTTCCACGGTCGACGCTCGCCGGTCAAGCATACATAGATGTCGATCGACATCTAAGAGCTTGACTTTTTAGATGACGATCGTCATCGTATTGCTCAGCCCCTCCAGAAAGGCTCAGGCCATGAGTGACACGCATGTGACCGCACCGACCCAGTACGTCGAGGTCGACGGCGACCGGTTCGCGTACCGGCGCTGGGGCAAGCCCTCCGGCGTCCCGATCTTCCTCGTCCAGCACTTCCGCGGGGGGATGGACCACTGGGACCCGCTGCTCACCGACGGCCTGGCCGAGGGCCGTGAGGTCATCCTGTTCAACGGTCGCGGCATCGCCTCGTCATCGGGCACGCCGCGCAATCGGATGGAGGACATGGCCGACGACATCGCCGCGGTCATCCGAGCGCTGGGGCTGGAGCAGGTCGATCTGCTCGGCTTCTCGATCGGCGGTTGGCAGGCGGAGGAGGTCGCGCTGCGCCACCCCCAGCTGGTGCGCAAGCTCCTCCTGGTCGGCACCGGCCTGCGCGGCGGGGACCCGACGATGGACCCCAAGGTGCCCGAGGTGGCGCTGAATCCGGTCCCCGGTCTGGAGGACTTCCTCTTCCTGTTCTTCGGCCGCTCCGAGGCCGCCGTCGAAGCGGGCCGAGCTTTCTGGGAGCGGCGTCACCAGCGGGCCGACCAGGACCCGCCGAGCTCGCCCGCAGTCGGGCAGGCGCAGTTCGAAGCGGCCACCGCCTACGGGGAACCGCTGCCCGGCGAGAATCCCTACGCCTACCTGAACGCGATCACCCAGCCGACGCTGGTCGTCAACGGCGAGAACGACGTGATGATCGCCTCGATCAACTCCTGGCACCTCGCCCAGAACATCCCCAACGCGCAACTGCTGATCTACCCCGACGCCGGGCATGGAGCGCACTTCCAGTACCCCGAGCGATTCCTGAAGCACGCCCTTCAGTTCCTCGACGAGTAAGCAGCCGCGCGCGAAAGGCGAACGGCACGTCCTCGGCCGACGGTTTGGTGGCCATCGGCCTTCGGCGGCGCGGAAGTCACTACGCGCGGGCAGCAGTCGCGCTCGTCGAGGCCGCGGCCCGACCAGCGGTCCCGGGGCCATGCCCCATCACCTCGGCGCGCCCCGCACCCAACGAAACACCTGATGAGAAGAGGCAGACATGAAGATTGAAGGTTCGGTAGCTCTGGTGACCGGTGCCAACCGTGGCATCGGCAAGGCATTCGCGGACGAGCTCCTCGCCCGCGGTGCAACCAAGGTGTACGCGGCTGTCCGCGATGTCGCCACCATCACGGACCCGCGGCTCACGCCCGTCGCGCTGGACGTCACGGACCCGGCAGCTGTCGCCGCGGCCGCTGCCCAGTTCGCCGATGTCTCGATCGTCGTGAACAACGCCGGTGTCGCCAGCGCCAACCTCCCTCTCTCCGCGTCGCTCGACGTGGCGCGCAACGAGCTCGAGGTGAACTACTTCGGACTCATCTCCATGACGCAGGCGTTCGCCCCGGTCGTGGCGGCCAACGGCGGCGGTGCCTTCGTCAACATGCTCTCGGTCGCCTCCTGGGCGGCCTATCCCATAGCCGCCACGTACGGCGCGTCGAAGGCGGCTGCGTGGAGCTACACCAACGCCGCCAGCCAGCAGCTCAAGACGCAGGGGACCGAAGTCGTCGCCGTCCACGTCGGGCCGGTCGACACGGACATGCAGGCCGGCTTCGACGTCCCCAAGACCCCGCCGGCCGACGTGGCCCGCAGTGCCCTGGACGCGCTGGAGGCAGGCCGGCCCGAGGCCATCGTCGACGAGATGAGCCGCAACGTGAAGTCCACGCTCCATGACGACCAGGCCCTGCTGTACCCGGCCCTCGAGGCGCAGCTCGCCGCGCAACTGGCCGACTGACCCACGGGAGTGCCGGCGCCAAGGTCGAATCCGCGGTACTCAGCTTGAGAGCAGCCGCGTGCCGGTATCGCGCCAGGCGAGATGCCGGCGGGCGCGACATGTAGCGGAGCGGATCATGCATTTCCCCTGGCGGATCGGGCGGGCTCGCTGTCCGCGTTCCGGGCCCTGCAGCGTTCGCCGGGGTGAGGTTGCGGCGGCTGTCCATGTCGAGGTTCACATCGCCGTAGGTCCGGACGGGGGACCAGAACAGCGGGGTCGGGCCACGCCGGTCAGCGGGGACCTCCATGACGTGCAGGCCCCCCTCGATCTTGCGCCGAAGGTCGCGCAGCCGCAGGTAGCGGCCACGAAGACGGTCTACTGCGCGCGGCCGACCTCCAGCGTCGCCGCGTAAGGGGGATGGGAGGCGTTGTGGGTGAAGCGGCGCGGGACCACTTCGGTCGATGCGGTCCGCGTACGGATCGCGGTCCCGTACTTGATCATCCGGTCGTACCGCTGGGCGATGACTTCCCAGCGGATCGGGTGGTTCAGCGCCGGGGTGAGCTGCGGGTAGGCGTACGGGGCGCCGGCCACCGGCCGGTACGGCTTGACCTTGTTGATCTGCATGACCCTGGACAGTGGGTGGAAGTTCAGCAGCCGGGTGATCCCGAATCCGATTTCCGGCTGGCCGTGCGGATCGGTGTAGTTCGCCTCCACGCCGAGGACATCGCCATCACCCTCCCGGCATCCTCACAAGGGCCTCACTGGCCGACGCACATGCAGAGCCGCATGTTCGACCTGCTCATGGACACTGTCCGGCGCCCGACCCCCACGAGGGACCTGACCTCCGGCAACCCAGGCATCCCGGCCGCCTTCCCCGCCCCAGGAACTGCTGAAGCGCCCAAGCACGCCCCGAACCACCCCTTCCTGTGCCGTCCAGCCGTCCACCGCCCGACAAAATATTATGTTCGTAATGTAAATTATCCCATGCTCATGGCGGATGCCTCATCGGACTCACAGCCCGGAACGCCGGCCTGCCGGATGTCCGCCACCCACAACCTGAGGAATCACGCATGCTCAACAGCCTGTGGACGCCGACCGTCGCCGGAAAGATCTCCCTGCCGCACCGTCTGGCGATGTCCCCCCTGACCCGCAGCCGGGCCACCCCGGACGGCGTGCCGACCGAGCTGAACGCCGAGTACTACGCTCAGCGCGCCTCGCACGCCCTCATCATCACCGAGGGCACCCAGCCCTCCGCCGACGGCCAGGGCTATGTAGTGACCCCGGGCATCTACACCGACGAGCACATCGCGGGCTGGCGCAAGGTCACCGACGCCGTACACAAGGCCGACGGGCGCATCGTCATCCAGCTCATGCACGTCGGGCGCATCTCCCACCCCGACAACACCCCCCACCACCGTCAGCCGGTGGCCCCCTCCGCGATCAAGCCGGCGGGTCAGATGTTCACCGCCTCCGGGATGCAGGAGATGCCGGAGCCGCGCGCACTGTCCACCGAGGAGGTCGCCGCGACCGTCGACGACTTCCGGCGGGCCGCCGCGGCCGCCATCGCGGCCGGCGCCGACGGCGTCGAGATCCACGGCGCCAACGGCTACCTGGTCAACCAGTTCCTCTTCTCCAGCACCAACCAGCGCACCGACCAGTACGGCGGCTCCCTCGACAACCGCATCCGCTTCGCGGTGGAGGTCGCCACTGCCGTGGCCGACGAGATCGGAGCCGACCGCACCGGCATCCGGCTCTCCCCGGGCAACCCGTTCCAGCTCGGCGACCTCGTGGAGGACGACACCCACGAGCTCTACCCCCACCTCGTGCGCGCCCTCGCCCCCCTCGACCTCGCCTACCTGCACCTCGCGCACGGCGGCGACGAGGAACTCCTGGGCACGCTCCGCGAGTTGTGGCCCAACACGCTGATCCTCAACCGCGCCGGCACCGATATCGCCACCCGCGCCAAGGACATCGAGAACGGCAACGCCGACGTCATCACCGTGGGCTCGATGGCACTCGCCAACCCCGACCTGGTCGAGCACATCCGCGCAGGGGCACCCCTGAACACCCCCCGCCACCTTCTACGGCGGCGGCGCGGCCGGCTGCACCGACTACCCGAACTACGCCGCCTGACCGGAACGCCTTGTGCCCGAGGAAGTCGCCTTCCTCGGGCGCTTCGGCGTACGTACGACACAGTCGGGCACCGGTGTTCCGGCGATGACCGCGAGGTCGCGCCGCGCGGCTCCGATCCAGACTCGGCCCACCTCCCATGACCAGGGCATCCCCGGGGAAGGCATCCTGGTCGAGGCCGACCACGCCGGCAGGAGGGCCGTCGTCGGCCCGGTCGAAGCCGGCGCCATGCGTGCCCTCGTCGTAGCGGTATGCCGCGGCGTCGAGGCCGGCGTACGTGATTGGTCGTCACCGAAGACGGCCGCGGTGCGCTCGGGATATCGAGACGCGGTGTCCGTCATGTCGCACCATCACCTGCCGATCGTAATATTACATATGTCAGACCATAGATTACGATGGGATGCAGGGCAATGGCCGGGCAAAGTTGGGGAGGGATCTTGTGGCGCGCTACACCAAGGAGCACAAGCAGGTCACGCGGCAGCGGATCATCGAGCGGGCCGGCCACCGGTTCAAGAAGGACGGCATCGACGGCTCCGGCATCTCCACGCTGATGTCGGACGCCGGGCTCACCAACGGAGCGTTCTACGCCCACTTCGAGTCCAAGGACGACCTGGTCGCCAACGTCGTCGCCCAGCAACTGCGCGCGCAGGTGGAGCAGTACGGCACGCTGCGGCCCGGCCGTGAGGGACTCGAAGACCTCATCCGCGCGTATCTGTCGCCCGAGCACCGGGACAACCCCGGCGACGGTTGCCCGTCCGCGGCCCTGCTCGACGAGATCGGCCGCTGCGGTGACGCGACGAAGGGCGCCTACACCGACGGCGCCAGGGCCATCCTGGACGAGCTCGCCGCCCGCCTGGCACCCGAGGATCCGCAGTCCGCCCGCGGTCAGGCCATCGGGCTCTACACCATGGCGGTGGGAACGTTGCAGCTGTCCCGCGCGCTGTCCGACCGGAAGTTCTCCGACGAGGTCCTCGAGCAGGGAATCGAGAACGTCCTCGCCTTGGCGCGGTGCCGGTCGATGCCGGCTGGGTGACCGCCTGGCAAGGGTCACGGCGCCAGTGCCGTGCACCCGCGTTTCCGCGGTCGGCGTGAGCGGGGGCCCCGAGCATTTGCCATCCCGGAAGCGGCACCGACGCGATGGTCCTCCGCTCGTACGGCGTATGGCGCTCCGCTGACTCGATACGCCGTAGCAGCAGCGCAGGTCGCTGGGCTGGCGCGCGGACGGGACGTCGACCACGCGTTCTCCGCATCGCATCCCGCACGACAAGCGCCTCGGCGCCGTAGGGCCACGAGCGAGCAGGTCGGTTGCGTTGAAATGGTGACAGAGCCGCACGCCCACCGGGCATCACGGCTCTGACCCCACATCCTCGGCCCGTACCTAGACCGCACCGCGGCCCTACGGCCGGCCGAAGAACTCGAGAGCCGTCGGCACGAACTGCTCGTGGTACTGGAAGATGCCGCCGTGGCCGCCGTCGGGGTAGATCACCAGCTCGGAGTTCGACAGTCGCCGGTCCATGTCGTACGAGTTGGGCGTCGGCACCATGCGGTCGTTGTCGCCGTTGGCGACGAGCACGGGGATCTCGATGACGGACAGGTCCTGCGGCTGTGCCAGTCCCCAGCGGTGGATGGCCTTGAGCTGGGAGCGGTACGCGATGAGGGAGATGGCCTTGTCGCGGTCCTTGGTGCGCTCCTTCAGGCGGGCCAGGAACTCCTTGCCCGCCCGGATCCCGTTCGGGGTCCGAGTGAAGAAGAGGAACTGCTTGGGGTCCTGCAGGGTGAGCAGTGCCCGGAGGGTGTCGTAGTCGGACAGCCGGGTGACGTTCTTGATGCCCTCGCCTCCGGCCGGACCGGTGCCCGCGAGGATCAGCCTGCGGATGAGCTGCGGGTCGGTCTGGGCGATCACCTGGGCGATCATGCCGCCCATCGAGAAGCTGAGGACGTCCACCTGCTCGAAGCCCAGGGCCCGGATGAAGGTGACGGCGTCCTTGGCCATCTCCTCGATGGTCTTCGGCGTCTTGCCGGTGGAGGCGCCCACGCCCCTGTTGTCGAAGGTGATCACCCGGTGCTTGGCGGCGATGCCGTCGACGACCCGGGGGTCCCAGTTGTCGAGGACCGCGGCGAGGTGGGTGATGAAGATGATCGGCATGCCGGTCCGGGGGCCGAGGTCGCGGTAGGCGAAGGTCACTCCGTCGGCGGTGACGGTGCGGGTCTGCGCGTTCTTGTACGACGTCACCACGTCACCTCGTGTTTCGCGTGCGTTCACGGTCGTGCCCTTCGATGTGAGAGTTACCGCCAGTACGCGCCGACTCTTCTTCCTCGCAGGTGGGCGCAGAGCGGTTTCCAGGTCTCCCGGCTGCGACTGCAGTTCGGGGTCGGCGGTCAGAGGAGGCCCAAAAAGTGGGAAGCCCCTGGATCAGGTCCCTGAACAACCCGTCGATGATTGAAGTATGACCATACTTTCATTGGGGCGCAAGTGGCCGAGCCGAACGAGATGCGCAGCGGCGGAATCACCGGTTCCGTCAAGTGTGGTGGTACACGGCGGGGCACGCCACCAGGGCGGGAGTGGCTCACCTACGCCGACGGCCGCGAGGTACGGAGAGGGTGGCCGCACGACGTCAGCACGAAGCCCCGGCGTCCATCAGGGACGCCGGGGCTTCGGTGAACGCTGTTACGCCGCCGCGCAGTTCGGGCACACGCCCCGGTACGTCACCTCGACGCCCGAGACGGTGAAGCCGAAGCGCTCCGTGTCGGGGAGCTCAGCCAGCGGGTTGCCCGTGGGGTGGACGTCCCTGATGGCGCCGCACTGGGCGCAGACCAGGTGGTGGTGTGGCCGGTGGGCGTTCGGGTCGTACCTCTTGGCGCGCTTGTCGGTGGCGACCTCGAGCACCTCGCCGAGGGAGACCAGCTCACCCAGCGTGTTGTAGACGGTCGCCCGGGAGATCTCGGGCAGCTTGGCCACGGCGCGCGCGTGGACCTCGTCGGCCGTCAGGTGGACGTGTTCGCCGTCGAGGACCTCGGCCACGACGCGCCGCTGCGCGGTCATCCGCCATCCGCGGCCGCGCAGTCGTTCCAGAAGGTCGCTCATGCGCACCAGCCTAACAGCTGGAGACCAGAATCCGAATGGGTGTGAGTTTGGAGAGCTGCTCGACTTGGATCGAGTCTAATGTGGTGCGCTGGCGGCCGGTACGCGCTGCCGTGCCGGTGCCCAGCAGCGGATGATGTCGCGGACGGAGACGATGCCCGCGGGCTCGCCGCGGTCCAGGACGATGAGGTGCCGGAAGCCGCCGTGCGTCATCGCCTGCGCGGCCTCCTCCAGCGTCCAGGCCGGGGTGGCGAAGACGACGTCGGTGGTGGTGTGGGCGTGGGCGTGCTCCGTGTCCGGGCTCTGGCCCAGTCCTACGGAGTTCAGGATGTCGCGCTCGGTCAGTATGCCGATGCCGGTGCCGTCGGGGTCGAGGACCACGGCCGCGCCCACTCGGCGGGCGGACATCAGGGCGGCGGCCTGGCGGAGAGTGTGGGCGGGGCCGATGGTGAGGACCACCGTGCTCATGGCGTCTCGGACGAGCATGGGTTCGCAGTCACCTCCTGGGAAACCAATGAGTTCGTTCATTGGTTCACAAGTTCACAAATGAGGGTTCCTTCAGAGTCGCAGGTAAAGCGAGGGTCAACAAGGGGGCGCGCGCCGCCGATTGAGGGCGTGCGCGCTCACATGTGCTTCCCGGAAGTGCTCCGCGCCGCTAGTAACGCTCGTTGAGATAACCCAGGAACTCGTCGTGGAGCAGGCCGTTGGAGGCGGCGGCGTTGCCGCTGTGCGGGCCGGGGCGGCCGTCGAGGCCGGTGAAGGTGCCGCCGGCCTCCGTGACGACGATCGCGTTCGCGGCCATGTCCCAGAGGGAGAGCTCCGGTTCCGCGCAGAGATCGACCGAGCCCTCGGCGACCATCATGTACGGCCAGAAGTCGCCGTACGCGCGCGTGCGCCACACCTCGCGGGTCAGGTCCAGGAAGCCGCCCAGGCGGCCCTGGTCCTCCCAGCCGGTGAGGGAGGAGTACGCGAAGGAGGCGTCCGAGAGCCTGCCGACCTTGGAGACGTGGAGGCGGGAGGCGGAGGTGAGGCTGCGGCCGCTGAACGCGCCGTTGCCCTTCGCGGCCCACCAGCGGCGGCCGAGGGCCGGGGCGGAGACCACGCCGACGACGGGCTGGTAGCCGCCCTCCGCGGCTTCCATCAGGGAGATCAGGGTGGCCCACACGGGGACGCCCCGGACGTAGTTCTTGGTGCCGTCGATGGGGTCGATGACCCAGCGGCGCGGGCCGGTGCCCTCGATGCCGTACTCCTCGCCGAGGATGGCGTCGCGGGGACGGGCGCGCTTGAGGTGGCCGCGGATCAGTTCTTCCGCCGCCTTGTCCGCCTCACTGACCGGGGTCATGTCCGGCTTTGTCTCGACCTTGAGGTCCAGTGCCTTGAAGCGGTCCATGGTGGTCGCGTCGGCCGCGTCCGCGAGGACGTGGGCGAAGCGGAGGTCGTCGAGGTAGTCCGGCATGGTGCGAACCGTATCCGGGGGCCCCTGCACGGGGCTACCAGGGCCGCAGTGTGGACAGTGCGAAGGGGGGCCCGGGTCGGGGTTGCCCGGCGGGGACGGGCGCTTGGTGGTCGATCGCGCGGTTCGCCGCGCCCCATGAGCGGGCGCATGCCCTCGCGAACCCTTGACAGTGCCCCCGCGCGCGTCAAATCTGGGCGCAGAGCTGCTTGCTCCCTGGGAGGCGATGATGCCTGCTGCGCGGGAATCGCTGCTGGACGCCGCTTATGCGGCGTTGGCGCGTCGGCCGTGGTCCGCCGTGAGGATGGTGGATGTCGCGGCGGCGGCCGGAGTGTCCCGGCAGACGCTGTACAACGAGTTCGGGAGCAAGGAAGGGCTGGCCCGCGCGCTGGTGAGACGAGAGGCCGACGGGTATCTCGTCGGTGTCGACCGGGCGCTCACCACACACGGCGACGCCCACGAGCGGCTGACCGCGACCGCCGAGTGGACCACCGCCTCCGCCCGGGAGAACGCGCTGGTACGGGCCATGCTCACCGGCTGCTGGAGCGAGCGGCTGCCCTCGCCGACGCTCTCGGCGGTGCCGTCCTCCTCCGCCGTACCGGCACAGCGCCGGGCCGACGGACAGCTGCCGTCACCCGGCGACTTCGTGGCACTGGTGCGCGACCGCGCCGTCTCCGTCCTCTCCGGACCCGGCGTCCACAAGTCGGACGTCCCCGAGCTCGCCCGCTCCTGCGAACTCGCCGTCCGGCTCGCCCTGTCCTGCGTGGCCGCCCCGCCGGGTGAGGGCGGGGTCGCGGACCTGGTGCGGAGCGTGCTGCACCGGCAGCCGGTGTGAACAGTGCCCAGGGCCTGTGGTTTGGATCATCCCGACCCGAGCGGGGTCTGACACGCCATCTGCGGGTTGTCGTCGGTCGCTGACTCCCCCACTCTCGGCTTCGCTCGAGCGGGGGGACCCCCATCGCGTCGACTCCTTCCTCCGCCTCGCAACTGCACGCACCAGACCCCGCTCGGGTCGGGCTGAAAAGCACCGCACCTCACAGCCGGCCTGATCCGAACGACAGGCCCTAGTGCTGCCCCGCGCAAGTTCGTGGAGGGGACTGGAGGCCTAGGAGCACACTGAAGATCTTGAAATCGCGCCCGACTTGCACCATTACAGGCT